>CADCWO010000228.1 GCA_902806435.1 uncultured Synechococcales cyanobacterium
TGTACAAAATCTCTAGAAGTTTTAGCAGCTTAAGAGGAGTACTAAATGGATACTCAATGGATGAAAACGGATGTTCTCATCATCGGGGGTGGAACAGCCGGAACAATGGCAGCCATTAAAGCAAAACAAGCAAATCCTGACGCAGATGTGCTTATTTTAGAGAAAGCAAATATTCGTCGAAGTGGCGCGATCGCAATGGGGATGGATGGAGTCAACACTGCTGTGATTCCTGGTAACTCCACTCCAGAGCAGTACGTCCGTGAAATTACCATTTCTAATGATGGTATTCTCAATCAGAAAGCGGTTTACCAAACTGGAAAATTAGGCTTTGGCGTGATCCAAGAACTTGAAAGTTGGGGTGTTAAATTCCAGAAAGATGCTCAGGGTGAGTATGACTTAAAGCAGGTTCACCGCATAGGTAAATATGTTTTACCTATGCCAGAGGGTAAAGATCTAAAGCAAATTTTGACTCGACAAGTGAAGCGACACAAAGCGAAAGTCACCAATCGAGTTATGGCAACGCGTGTTTTAGTAAAAGATGGACAGGCGACTGGAGCAGTCGGATTTGATGTAAGAAGCGGTGAGTTTGTAGTCATTCAAGCAAAAGCCGTTGTCCTCTGCACTGGAGCTTCCGGGAGGTTAGGCCTACCTGCCTCTGGCTATCTCTATGGCACCTATGAAAATCCCACCAATGCAGGGGATGGATATTCAATGGCTTATCACGCTGGGGCAGAACTCAGCAACATTGAATGTTTCCAAATTAATCCCTTGATTAAAGATTACAACGGGCCTGCCTGCGCTTATGTTGCTAGTCCTTTTGGCGCTTATACTGCCAATGCCGAGGGGAACCGCTTTATTAGTTGCGACTATTGGAGCGGCCAAATGATGCTGGAAGTTTGGAAGGAACTGAACTCTGGTAAAGGGCCTGTCCAACTTAAGATGACGCACTTGGATGAAGATACGATCGCAGAAATTGAAACGATTCTTTGGGCAAATGAGCGTCCGAGCCGGGGACGATTCCATGAGGGTAGAGGCGAAAATTATCGCACTCACGGCGTTGAAATGAATATTTCTGAGATTGGTTTGTGCAGTGGCCACAGTGCTTCTGGGGTCTGGGTTAATGAGAATGCTGAGACGAGCGTACCGGGACTCTTTGCAGCGGGTGACATGGCAAGTGTTCCGCACAATTACATGATTGGAGCATTTGTATTTGGGATGCTGGCAGGGACAAATGCCGTTAAGTATGCTACAGAATTAGATCATGTTGACCCCGATCCTGAGTTTCTAGGGGTAGAGAAAGCTCGTATCTATGCACCTCTGGCTAGACCCAACGGTGTTCCTCACACTCAAGTCGAGTACAAACTGCGGCGTTTAGTAAATGATTACCTTCAACCTCCAAAAGTTGATAACAAAATGGAGATTGGGCTGAAAAACTTCCTCCGCTATCATGAAACATTAGATCTAATGGGCGCACGCGACCCGCATGAATTGATGCGTTGTATGGAAGTTCACTTTATTCGTGACTGCGCTGAAATGGCTGCCCGCGCCTCGCTCTATCGTCGAGAAAGCCGTTGGGGTTTGTACCATTACCGAGTAGATTATCCAGAAAAAAATAACGACGAATGGTTCTGCCATGTCCACTTGAAAAAGGATGACGCTGGCGAGTTGGTTTTGTTTAAGCGTCCGATCGAGCCCTATATCGTCGAAGTGGATCTTGAAAGAGAAGTTTACAATGTTGCCGTGCGGTAGTCGATTCTGCAGCGGGTTTATATTTATGGAGAATCTTTAGAGTTATGGCATTAGCAACGCAACGAGTTGATGTTCCGGTCATTGTCGATGAATCTAAATGCTTGGAGAAGTGTACAGCTTGCATTGAAGTGTGTCCATTAGATGTGTTAGCGAAGAATCCCGAAACGGGCAAAGCCTACATGAAATACGACGAGTGTTGGTTCTGCTTACCCTGTGAGAAAGAGTGCCCGACTAACGCGATCACAGTGCAAATTCCATTTTTGTTACGATAGAGGAACGAAGATGTTTGCTGATTCCGATTCTGAATTAAATCAATGGCTAGAAATGTTAAGGTCGCCAGATCTAAGCGATCGTCTAGTCGCCGTCAAAACTCTACAACATTTGGGCGATGAAGATGCCTTAGAGCCTCTGATCGTTGCCCTTCAAGACGAAAGCTGCGCGGTGCAAAAACTAGCCGTCACCGCATTGTGGGAACTTGCCAATCCAAAAGCGGTTCCGGCTTTAGTCGAATGTCTTGTTTCTGATGATCAGGAAATTCGTGAAGAAGCATTGTCAGCACTAGGAGAACTTATTTCGCCAAATCACTTAATGCTGTTATTAGAGGCATTACACCGGAATCATTTGAGTATGCAACTGAGTGTGTTAATTCTGTTGCGAAAGATTCACGACGCTCAATCACTTCCGTATGTTCTACCTTTTTTTGAGTCAGAAAATGCTGAACTGCGAGAGGCAGCCGTAACTACCTTACGGTACCTCAATCAAGTCGAGCGCTGCCAGCCTGCGATCACCCTCTTGTCTGATCTCAATGACGGTGTGCGTCGTGCTGCTACCCTCACCTTAGGGCACTTAGCAGATGCCGAAGTTGTCCCCGCTCTCTGCCAAGCCTTAACGTCTGATCCAGACTGGCAAGTACGACGTAATGTTGCAAAATCCCTTGCAATTCATGCTGATCCAAAGGCAGTGCCTGCCTTACAATCTGCGCTATCAGATAAGCATTGGCAAGTCAGAAAGTTTACGCTGCAAGCTTTGCAAAAAACACCCGACGATCATACACTCCCTGCTTTGATTAAAGCCTTAACAGATGAGTATTCTGATGTGCGTCGAGATGCAGCGATCGCCCTTGGCAAGTTAAAAAATCCTGCCGCTCTCAATGCGCTCCAGCAATCGCTAGATGACCCTGATCGAGACGTGTGTATCTTCACTCAGCGAGCGATTCAGTCCATCCAGGAGTCTACACCAGAAACCTCTAATGCCTAGTCATCAATCTCCATTTCGGCAAACCAGCTTAGACGGTCAAGAAACACCTGCACTACCCGATCCGATTAGCGAGGCTCGCCTCCAAGAAGTTGTTCATTGCCTAAAACAGGTAATTGAACCCATTCTCAAAAATAATATTGCTAGTTTGGGAATGGTGCGAAACTTGCGTGTGGTCGATGATTACATTTACCTCCGCCTTTACATCGGTAGTCATCAACATAACTTGCAAGCAGAAGTCTACGCCGCTCTATCGTCTCTAAGCTGGTGTAAGAAAACCTATATTCAACTTTGCACGATTCCGGGTGTCAAAACCACTTTGGCGATTTCCAGCGGCAAGGGTGGAGTAGGTAAGTCTACAACTGCTGTGAATCTAGCGGCTGCCCTTAGGCTACAAGGTGCAAAAGTAGGGTTGTTGGATGCAGATGTGTATGGTCCAAATATTCCTCAAATGATGGGGCTTGGACTGGCAGATGTTAAAGTGATCGACACGCCTAATGGTCAAAAATTTCTGGCCTTGGAAGCGCACGGTATCAAAGTTATGTCGGTTGGTCTATTGGCAGAACCAGATCATCCTCTTGCTTGGCGCGGGCCTGTGCTGCACAAGATCGTGACTCAGTTTATTCATGAGGTGGAATGGGGGGAATTAGACTACTTGCTCATTGATTTGCCTCCAGGCACAGGTGATGCTCAAATTACTATCGTCCAAGAAAGCCCGATCTGTGGAGTCTTGTTGGTTACAACCCCTCAGCAGGTTGCGGTTTCTGACGTGCGCCGGAGCATTCATATGTTTCGGAATGTGGGAGTTCCAGTGTTGGGTGTGATCGAAAATATGAGTTACCTAATCTGCGGGCATTGCGGTGAACCGACTCCAATTTTTGGAAGCGGGGGCGGCCAAATGCTTTCGGATGAGTTGCAAGCACCTTTACTAGGTCAGGTTCCGATTGAGCCTCAAATTTGCATAAGCGGTGACACCGGACAGCCGATGACTATTGCAGATCCGGCCTCGACCGTGAGTCAAGTCTTTGTCCAAGTTGCAACGGGGCTGGATGAGACTTTTGGTTCATCCACTATAGAGATCAAACAAGTGACTCTCATCTCCTAGAGCTGTCAGGCGTAGCTTTACGATCACCGATTCTCAATCTGTGTAATTAGAATGGCCTCTCCCACCCTGACGCTCGTGACAGCTGTAATTCTGTTTGCCTGTACCTTCATCCGCTCAGCAGTGGGGTTTGGAGACGCACTGTTGGCAATGCCATTACTGGGGATGGTAATGAGCTTAAAAACTGCCTCACCAGTGGTTGCATTTGTTGGCTTTGTCATTAGTTTGATGATTCTGTTGGTTGACCGTAAGGCAGTTGACTTCAGGTCTACGTGGCGGCTGATCGCTGCAACGATCGCAGGTGTACCTTTTGGATTATGGTTGCTGAACTACGTCCCCGAGCAGATTGTTAAATGGGTGTTGGGACTAACGTTGATTTTATATGGAGTCAACAGTTTATTTGCGCCTAGGTATCCCCATTTATGCCATGAGCGGTATGCATTCCCCTTCGGTTTTGCCGCGGGCATTTTGGCGGGCGCGTACAATACTAACGGTCCTCCGATTGCCATTTACGGCGTCTTAAGACGTTGGTCTCCTGAGTATTTTCGGGCAACCATGCAATGTTACTTTCTCTTTTCAGGTATCGCTACAATCATTGGACATGGGTTGGTAGGATTATGGACTCCTTTGGTGTGGCATCTGGCTCTATGGGTGATGCCTGGAGTTGGTTTAGGAATTTATTTGGGTGGCAAGGCGAACCGCCTAATTCCTCAGCCGATGTTTAGCCAAATTATTTTCGGTTTGCTAATAGTAGTCGGCGGCTTATTTCTAATATAGAGTTTCTATCATTTCGTGTTTGCTCCGCCATTTCTTAAAAGCTGTTCAAACACAATCAAGATTTTTGTCTGATATCGTTGTTGGTGCTTGAGCTTCCAGATTGGCTGTATTATTTCGAGACTGGCATTTAACTTGCTTCGTGGATCAATTACACCAACCGAGTGCAAGGTTGAAAACTGGATTTCTTTTTTAACCATCCATCCGGGAATTGCAGCAGCACCAAAACCCCCTTCCACAACTGTTTTAACCATTTCACTGCTACTTAAAACCAAAATCACGTTCAACCGGCTCGAATCGATTTCCCAGTCGTGTAACGCTTGCTCAAAGACCTGTTGCGCTCCAGAACCAGGTTCTCGCATCACCCATGCAGTCGTGGATAGATCGCTTAGAAAAACATTTGGTTGGCCAAACCACGGATGTGATCGACCCACCACAATCTGTAAGCGATCAACCCCAATAATTTCCTGTGTTAAACAATGCTGAAACGCAGGTTTAATTTCTTTGGTAACTAACCCCAAGTCAAATTCACCTGATACCGTTCCTTCGCAAATCGCATCTGCATTACCCAATGTGCAGTTGATAAAAATGCCTGGATACTGTCGCTTAAATTGGCAAATCTTTTCTGGTAGCCAATAATTACCAACATTAATGCTTGCACCAACCTTCAGATCTCCTTGTTGTAAATTATTCAATTCTCGTAATCCACGTTCAGTCAAAGCGACGTGATCAAGAATCTTTTTGGTTTCTTTCTGAAGTAACCTTCCCGCTTGCGTGATCTCGATGTGGCGACCAATACGATTAAACAATTTTATGCCGTATTCCGTTTCTAAATTCTGAACAGCAGCACTTACAGAAGGTTGGGTAATGTAAAGTGCTTCTGCAGCTCGGGTAAAGTGTAAATGCTCTGCGACTGCTAGAAAAATTTTCAACTGATCGAGCGTCATTCCTGCCATATAGGTTTCAAGAATTGATTCATTGATTTTAACTATCAAACTGAATGAAAATAACGTTTGCTTCTATCAATTTGCTTGCTTAAGGTAGAAGCAGCTATTCTAGGAGCGCGTATGAGACTTCTCAAGGTTCCTTTTCAAGGCCGCTCCAGGGAATGGTTAAAGGTGCAACGGCAAACCAAGGCCCTTTTAAAGTTATTTAGTTGGCAATCACTCGCGTTTTCTAGCCTTGCAGGAAGTTGCCTAACTGATTGGATTTCTCCTCCCGCAGCATTAACGCTCGGAATCCTCTTCGCATTAACATTAGAAAATCCTTTTCCAATTGCAAGCAAAATTGTTGCAAAATACCTACTGCAAATTTGTGTTGCATTGCTCGGCTTCAGTCTGAATCTTTCGATTGTGTTGCAAGCGGGTAGTCGAGGTGCGCTGTTTGCGGCTGGAAGCATTGGGACAACCTTTTGGTTAGGCAATTGTCTGCGAAGATGGCTGAGAATTCCCGTTCAAGCATCGGTGTTAATTTCCGCAGGCACCGCGATTTGTGGAGGGTCCGCAATCGCTGCCGTGAGTTCTGTGATCAACGCCGCTGAAAGTGAAATCTCAATTGCAATGGGAACTGTGTTTATGCTAAATGCGATCGCGCTCTATGTCTTTCCACCTCTGGGGCAAGCGCTTCACCTAACACCCACGCAGTTTGGCACCTGGACAGGAGTGTCAATTCATGACATCTCCAGTGTCGTGGGTGCAGCTTCTCAGTTTGGGCTCGGTGCGCTGGAGACCGCAACAGCAGTAAAGCTTTCCCGTGCATTGTGGATTATTCCTGTTTGCCTAGGTTTGATCAAGATGTCTCGGCCACCCCTCACACTAGGCTATCGGCAAAGGTCGATTCAAATTCCCTGGTTTATCGGGCTGTTTCTCTTAGCATCGACGCTGCGGACATTTGTGCCTGACATTGCGGCGAGTGCTCCTAAAATCAAGCACTTTTCAAGCCTTGGTCTAACTCTTACTCTATTTCTAATTGGGGCAAGTTTATCTCGACAGACCTTAAAAGCAGTCGGCTGGAAACCAATGATTCAGGGAGTCGTGTTGTGGGTCTTTATCAGTGCCAGTTCGCTCTGGCTGATTCTACAACTTGTTGAATGAGGTAAGCTGAGATCGCATTTTTTCCCACTCCCGGTTCTTCTACTAGGAATCGGTCAGATCTGCTGATTTCCCGGTTGTGTTGCAAAAATCTGAAGATACAAGGAGTCTCCTCTATTGCTTCTCGGTTTAAGCAGTCACACCCAATACTTGAGCCATGAAGTTCAGCTGGGCTTGCACCTCTCCCTTTGCTACTCCAACAACTTGTCCCTTCCTGAGCATGTGCATCACTTCATAGCCCTTGATGGTCCTTCGAGCCGTGTTGAAAGACTTGAACCCTAATCCTGGCTTGATCAGTCGCTGCAGGAAGCGATGATCCTGCTCAATCACGTTGTTCAGGTACTTGTTCTGTCGCAGCTCGACCGATTGGGGCAGTATCTTGTCTTCCTGGAGGGCAGCAACCGCTGGGGGATAAGCTTTATGTTTGTCAGCGTTGATCACCCTTGGCGTTGTGCTGTTTCTAGCGTTGAGGGTTTTGTGGAAGAACCTCTTCGCTGCTTGGGCATCCCGTTTAGCCGTGAGGAGAAAATCTAAGGTCTCCCCGTATTTGTCAACAGCTCGATACAGCCATCGCCCTTCGCCTTTGACCTTCACGTAGACTTCATCGACTCTCCAAGAGTCAGTAGGGGGACGCAGATACCGACGGCAGCGCTTGTCCAACTGAGGAGCATAAGTCTGCACCCATCTGAACACGGTTGAATGGTCAACTCTCAAGCCCCGTTCATGGGTCAATTCTTCCACCTCCCTGTAGCTGAGGGCGTAGCGGCAGTACCAACGCACACAGCGAAGGATGATTGTTGGTAAATAGTGACGCCACTTGAACAGGCGAGATTTGGACATACAAGGAGTGATTCTACAGGCAAGAATCTCCTACCCTACCATCAAGTCTGCTTTTTGCAACAAAACCGATTTTTGCAACAACACAACCCTAATTGTCCCTCGTTGCAGCGACCCTTTAACCACCCCCAGGAAAGAGGTTTAGCCCTCGTTGATATTTTTGAGGAACCTCTGAAACTGGCCTAGAAAGCCGCTTATTTTCAGAGTACATAACACCCTCTAAGGCCAAGTCGTGACGATCTACTCTATTTAGCTCAATTTTTAGCTAATCGCTCTAGATTCGGGTTTGATCAAGTTCAACACTGTATGAACGTCATGACCGCTAAAAAGAAACTTGATTACAATCGCGGCAGCAGCCTCCAGAAGTCTGGCGTACTTGAGTTCACCTAAATCTTCAGGCTCACAGCCTACCTCCTCAATTAAAGCAGCAACTTTCTGCTTGGCCTCCGGGTTATCTCCGCAGTACAGAGTAACTAGAGGACGACCGTCAAATAGCGGCGGTTCCATCTGCCAAACCTGAGCCTGGCACATGTTGAAAGCTTTAACCACATGAGCAGCGGGGGCATATTTTGCGATCGCTTCAGCCAGTGAACCCTCATCGTAGTGCTTCGGTAAGAATTCACCGTCGGCTGCATCAACCGGATTATTAATGTCAAGCAGCACTTTTCCTGCTAGAGCATCGGGTCCACCTGCTGCATCCATTGCCTCAAACACAGCTTTGTGCTGCGTTGCTAATACAATCACTTCTGCGAAGGATGATGCATCAGCTTCTGAGCCGCATTCAGTTCCATTGCCCAGCTTGTTGGCTAGGGCTTGCGCCTTTTCAAGATTACGACCGCTAATATAAAGAGGATGTTTTTTGACCCATTTTGAGCCAAGAACCTCGGCCATGTTGCCGTAGCCAATCAATGCGATTTTCATGATTTCCTCTAGACTATTTTTGATAAGAACAATCTAAGCCTGGATAGCTGCTAGAAGATGTTGCACATACTACCCTAGTTCAATCTCAACGGTTTTATTGCAAAAAGTAGAGAAGGCACAAAGACTCCTGAGTCATCACCCAGCTTAGGCAGTCACGCCTAATACTGGTAGTTCCAGCACACCTTGATTTACAAACCTATCAGAAAAGGCGTTGCTGAATAGCGGTATGTTTTTACTCAATCTTGAGCGAAATCATAGGCCTTTCAAACACAAGTTCATACTCAGAATCAGCAACGCCTCAGAAAACATGCATGGCTTTTAATTCATCTACTGCTCTTGCGGGGCGGCAGCCTCTGTTCCTTAACTGGACCAACGTGACTTTTTTGTTCGGTGCACCTGCTAGCTTCGTTAGCGACCTGGTTCTTTTCTTGGCTTGCGCTGGGAGTGGTGCTGTACCTGCTTAGAGGTTGGTCGTTTGTCCTCTATGGGGCCTTTTTACGAGCGGTCTTCCTCTGGCACAGCCACCTGGTTAATCAACTCGGCTAGCCATATAACAGGCTATCGAAGGTTCAAATCAGAAGATAACTTCCGTAACCTCTGGTGGACGACGCTCCTCACTGATGGGGAAGGCTGGCACAACAACCATCATGCTCACCCGCGTGGGGCAAAAGCTGGCCTGCAATGATGGGAAATTGGCATGACTTGGTGGGCGATTCAACTTCTCAAGTGGCTGGGTTTAGCCAAAGAGGTTGTGTTGCCCTTGTGCTCATTCCTTAGTGCTGGACTCCAGGGTAGATGCACCTGCCAGTAACTCTGCTGCTTGCAGATTGGCTGAGACCTGTTCTTGGAAGCTTTCAGTTTATTCTTAAGGGTAAGCAAGTCCTATCCTGCTAGAGCACATCAACTTCTACAGTATCAATATCAACGTCTAGTGCTGGCAGCTATACAACTTTACTAAGCGATCTCTTGTATGGATCTCCATATTCTCTACCTACTGGTATTCGGGTTCCTCCTGATTTTTGTCACTTTAGGGTCAGGTTGGATTGAGCGCCTACCTCTTACCTTTGCCCAAATCTACTTAATCGCTGGAATTGTTCTAGGACCCTATGGATTTCGTCTGGTGCAATTCCGACTGGATGCAGAGTTGCTGCAGTGGCTTACAGAATTTGTGGTGATCGTCTCTGTATTTGGCTGTGGCTTAAAGGTGAATCGTCCTTTACAGTTACAGGCTTGGAATTCAACAGCTCGACTGATTGGTTTTTTGATGCCGATTTCAATTTTCGCTGTTGCTGCAGTTGGGCACTGGCTTTTAGGGTTTAGTTGGGCAGCTGCGATTTTGCTAGGAGCAATTCTTGCCCCAACTGACCCGGTGTTGGCCTCAGAAGTTCAAGTCGCTGATATAACTGAGCGGGATGAACTGCGGTTTGGCTTGACTTCAGAAGGCGGTTTGAACGATGCACTTGCCTTCCCCTTTGTCTACTTTGGCCTGCACTGGCTAGAGGATCAAGATTGGCAGAATTGGTTCCGGCAGTGGGTGGCAGTTGACTTGCTCTGGGCGATCGTTGCTGGAGTTGTCATGGGAATTATCGTCGCCAAGGCAGTTGTCTGGCTTGATGGCTACCTGCAAAAGTTTCGACCTGTAGATGAGACCAGGGAGGACTTTGTTGCCCTGGGTACGATTTTGCTGACCTACTCCCTGACCGAAGTGGTAAACGGTTATGGCTTTCTTGCCGTTTTTGTTGCCGGGCTTGTCGTCCAGCGCAGTTACTACCGAGAGAAACAACTTTCGCAACTTGAGTTCGTCGATCAGATAGAAAAACTGCTAGAGCTGGCAACGATTTTAGTATTGGGTTCATTATTACTCGTTGAGCCTCTGCTCCGGTTTGGCGGTAGAGGACTCCTGGTAGCCGGATTATTACTCTTTGTGATCCGGCCAGTCGGAGCTTGGGTGAGTACGATTGGTAGTCACTTTCCTGCACCAAAGCGCTGGTTGTATGGGTGGTTTGGGATTCGTGGCGTTGGCTCCTTGTACTACTTGTTTTATGCGTTTGGGGAAGGCCTACAGAAGGCCCCAGAAGTAGGTGAGCAGATCGCCTGGATCACCTACATTATACCAATTTAAACAGCGTTGAGGGCAGATAGAGCATCCAAAATGAAGGGGTAAGCTGTGCTGACTTTTCCCGCCATCTTTTGATAATGAAAATCACTATAAAATCTTTCTTGGCAAATTGCTCGTGCTGTAAGCATCACGCCATGTCCTAGCCTGGACGAGCATCTGCTCAATCAAAGGCGCCTTGCTATTGGTGTAGCGTTCGCGGTCGGCTCGGAACTTGACAGCCAAATTACGCTTCAAGACTGCATATTGCTGTGCAGCGTCTGGGTGGGTCCGCAGGAAATCCCGAAAGAGGAGATGTGTTTCCCAGAACTGACTATCCAATTTCACTAGATGAATTTGATGTGTGCGGGGCATGCCGCGGCGAAAGTAGTGCCGCCCTGAAATCCCTAGTTCCCCACAGTAGTAGTAACCGAGAGCTTCGAGGGCAGCAATCTGAGCAGCTTGAGGTGGCACATGTTCTACGCCCAAAAGGATGTCGATAACTGGTTTCGCCGCTAGTCCTGGTACAGAAGTACTGCCAATATGCTGGATATTGGCAATGGTATTGTCAAGGGCATTGAGAATTTGAATTTTTTCCTGCTCGTACAGGATAGGCCAATCAACATCGTAATCAATGACTAAAATGGGGTCTTCCATAGCCTGCGAATTATAAATCAAATGCCATATAGCCGCCGCAGTCCTTGAGACTGTGATTAGCTAAAATCTACGACGCAAGGAGCTGTTTGTCGAACTTCAGTGTTGACCAGCCAATAACCAGCCTTCACAAAGAGATGTCAATTTCAGCCAACCGCGCCAGAGTACCTGAATGCCTATCGGCGTTTTCCGTCGATGTCCCAAATAGCCTCCTAACTGAGCGACGGCTTGAACCGCCCAAGCAACCGTGAGCTGTTTTGGTAATGTGTCTGCTCTGGCTTTAAGGACATCGAGCTGTACTGGAGCCAAAACTATACTGGCAGGAGCTTGCGGTTGGGTACGATGCAGATAAGTAACTCGCAATAGTTCAACCGCAATCACCGTTAAGAAGCCAAGTAAGGCTTCCATGCTGGTGGCAGCCAACCGATAACTTTCGGCTTTACAGCCAGATTTGAGAATCTTGTGATACTCTTCCACATGCCAGCGATAGGTATACCAGCGCAGAATCGTAGTAGCCTCTGTCGCAGTGGTCACCGACTTAGTGGTTAGCAGCATCCAGCAAACGGCAACTTCACCCTCTGGCGGTTCGGTTTCAACAGCGTAAACTGCATAAACTGCCAAGGAGTCTTGATTACTTAAACGTCTTGGAGAACGCAACTGCACCTGAGCAAATCGTACATCTAACTTAGCAGTGCGAGCTTCTCGTTTTGTCGTGGCAGGCAGTTCCACATCTTGGGTAAATTGAACACGTTGAGCGCTGACGTACTCCCACAAATGAGAATTTGCGGCTTGTAAGCTTCGGTCATGAGCTGCTCGTACCACGACTCCAGTGCGTTCCATTTGACGGATTTGCTCAAAGACTTCAGCTATATCTCCTTCCCGGTCAAAGATGTGAATAATCTGCGTCTGGGTGCTAATGACAAGCTCTGGTTTTGTTAGTTGCTCTTTAGCTTGCTTTAACTGCTCTTCTACAGCTTGACACTGCTTTTGGACTGCAATCAGTGCTTCAACCCATCGGTAGGATTCTTTTTCTTCAAAAGCTCTTTTGCGATTGGCTTGGCGCTGTGCGGCCTGACGTGCTTTCTTCCGCTCGGCGCTCTCATTAGCCGGTGGTTTGACTTTGTGTTCTCGGTGCCAAAGCTTCTCCCACAACAATCCTAATGGCTGCCCTTGCTCTGCTTCCACGGCTAGGCTACTGTGCAGAATCAGCCCGTTTCCACCATTTCCCGTTGGGCCGTAGCCCTCCCGTTTGACTTTGATGCCCTTGTAGTCCAGATAGGTGGTATCTCCAACCACCAACACCACTGACATGGTAGTCACCTCCTGTGCCGTATTCTGATGGTGGGGTTGAGTCAGTTTGTCAAATTGGGCTTTGGGATTGGCAAAAAATTCATAGGCTCGTTTGAGAGGATTCTCTTCTAGGAAGACCATTGATAAGGCTTGACTGAATCGCTGCGCCAGCGCTTGACCAATTTCTTTCGCCCTTTGGTTCAACCGCTTGTCCCCCAACTGACAATCAGCAAAATTTTGGCTTCCCCAACTTTCCATCCTCATCCCCCCAGCCACGATTCACCTACTCTACCGGATTGGATAACTCCTAGCTGGAACTATTGCTCAATAAGTATTTGAAGACTTGTCGGGAAAACTTAGGGTGTTAGGCTTATGAACCGCGATTCCTATAATCAAATTGCACCGGACTGGGCGGCTGCCCGCACCACCTTTTTTGGCCACGAACGCCACTACTTAGACGTGCTCGTCTCTGGATTACCGAGTGAATCGGTCGTTCTCGATTTGGGTTGCGGCACTGGGCGGCCGATGGCCGCCTATGTGATCTCCAGGGGCTATCGGGTAATAGGCATCGATCAATCTGAGAACCTTCTTAATAGGGCGAAGGCCGCTTTCCCTGGCGAGCAATGGATCCACACGTCTATTGAGGCGTACACGTTTTTGCACAGATATTCTTCGGCGGTCATCTGGGATTCCCTGTTTCATATAGAGCGGGAATGTCATGAGCCAATCTTAAGGCGAGTTGT
This sequence comes from uncultured Synechococcales cyanobacterium, assembly GCA_902806435.1. Lineage (GTDB taxonomy): Bacteria > Cyanobacteriota > Cyanobacteriia > Thermosynechococcales > Thermosynechococcaceae > CADCWO01. Next base: position 13,510 of record CADCWO010000228.1, read on the forward strand.
TGAAGGCCTTCCTGTTGGCGGCAGGCTGATGCTCACGGTCGGCGGGTCTGACCACCCGTCGTTTACGGACTTTATGTTCGGGCACGAGTTCTTTTACGACTCAAACGCCCCTGAGGAAACTGAGCGCATTCTTACACATCTTGGCTGCCAGATAGTTCTTGGAGAGTTCATGAATCAGCCGACCACCGCAAGAGACAAGGGCCGCTATGCGTTTGTTGCTGAAAAGGCCGAACCATTCATTCCACCGGATCGGTGCAAGCTGCGCTTTCCCGCCCGGTGAACTCAACCGTTAGGAACCGACTTCTTCGCTTTAAATAACCAGTGGCGACTTAACCTTTCGATTGCTTCATACAGCAGAAGGTCAAACGTTAACATGCATCTAGTTCAGCCCTGAGTGCCTTGTTAGCTTGCTGTTAATGCATTCTATTTGCAGACTTCATAGCGTAACTCGGCGAAAGCTGTTCCATAAGTGACGGCGGATAGCAGTTTAAGCGGAGGCGTTGTAATAGAGCGCGGCAGCAATGGGGCGCCACTGCCAAGAGTGACAGAAGCAATTTGAACAATTATTTCATCCAGCAAGCCCGCATCAAAAAATTGTCCCGCTAAGTCTCCACCCCCAACGACCCAAATGTTTTTGTCGCCAGCAACCTTTGCCATTGCTGTGTGGGCTGGCTGAACACCGCCTTTTACAAATTGAACATTCGCGCCTTCAGTTTTTGGCAAAGTGCGCGAACTAAAAACCCATGTAGGTTGTTCGTAAGTCCATGTGTGGTGATTTACAATCCACTCATACGTTGTCGAACCCATAGCAATAGCACCGACTTCGCTAAAGAATAGGGGATAGCTGGTTTCCGATACATCGCCGAGTTGAAGAAGCCAATCCAAGGAATTGTTTGAATCAGCGATGAATCCGTCGAGACTAGAGGCAGTGTAATACTGAGTTTTCATTCGTGCATTCGGTTCCAATAAAATGCTGCAATCTTCGTCAAGTCGTGCGCAGCAAGCTAACAATTGTATAACTAGCGTTTTGTATTCTGCAGTAGGTGTTCAAGCTGCTCACTGCTAGTGGTCCCCGGTAATGCTTATACAGACCCACTCCTTACAACAGCAGAAGGGCAAAATGCGACTACGCCGCTAAGAGCGATCGCGCCTAGCGAAAAGTCGTTTAAGCTAGGTGTGGCACTAGCCAAGATTCAGGACTTACAGCTTTATCGTAAAAACTATGACACGTTCGAGGACTACTGCCGCAACCGCTGGAAAAGGAGCCGTCCACACGCTTACCGATTGATTGATGCTGCCGTAGTCCCTCAGAATCTGTCTCCAATTGGAGACATTCCTCCAATCGAAAAATAGTCAAGACGAAAAGCTATATTAAGGGCTAGCGTGCGAGTTACTTGCCACTCCTGTGATGTCGAAATTCGATGAAACGCTAGAAACTGTCTATGCTAGTGATCGCCAAGCATGGCGGCAATGGCTGGAGCAGAATCATCGCACCTCTCCTGGCATCTGGCTCATCTACTACAAAGTCAAAAGTGGCAAACCGAGCATTCAGTACAGCGAAGCAGTCAAAGAAGCCCTATGCTTTGGTTGGATTGATAGCAAAGTCAAATCCCTGGATGAAGAACGTTACCAGCAGATCTTTACCCCCCGGAAGCCGAAAAGTGTCTGGTCTCAACTCAACAAACAATATATTGAAGAACTTATCCAGCAAGGTCAAATGACACCAGCTGGGCTAGAGAAAGTTAACGCTGCCAAGCAGGACGGCTCTTGGACTTCCTTAGATGAGATTGAGGCATTGACTCTCCCCCTGGACTTGAGGCAAGCCTTGGAAGCCAACGACACAGCTAAGCAGAACTTTGAGGCATTAAGCAGGTCAGCCAAGAAAAACGTTCTTTATTGGATTGGTAGTGCAAAACGTCCAGAGACAAGGTTGAAGAGAATCGAGCAAGCCGTCAGCTCAGCAGTCCAGAACAAAAATCCGCTAACAAGATGACAGGCTTCGCATGGGACAGGCTAGGAGATTGTCGCAGATATCACTTAACCCCTTTCGCCAGCTGAATCGTTGGCCATGCTACCAAGGCAAACTACCCTGAGCAAACCAAGTCTTGCGCCTTAGCTATAGTCGCTAGCTGCGGGTCTGTACCGACAATAGCATGGCCATCAGCCGTAACAACTAGCCCTTGAGCTTCTGGAATAGGGTCTCCCGTAGAGCGGTACGGCATAACGTTTGAGTTAAGCCGCTTAGCCCTTCGCGAGGACGTAGCCAACAGCCATCTGTCAATGTTCAAACTTAGGATAGCGTGCTGCAACCAGACCTTTAACTTGGTGAGTTCTCTTCCGGGATTCACACTCAAATCAGGTTGAGTCCCAGCGCGATCAGGCTCACTAACCCAATCAAGCCGAGCGCTCGACGGAAGTAGTTAACCCCCTCAAACAGCTCCTGCCATGCCCAAGTGAATAAAGCGCCGAACGCTACTAAACCTAATGCTGTCTGGATTTTGCCACTGGGGAGAACCAAGTGAAGGAAGGTCGCTGTAAACCCAACCAGAATCGGTAGGTTGGGCATTTGAGCAATAACTATCTTGCCTTCACCGTCTCGAAAGGTGCGATCAACCAATGTGGTTTCCTTCGCCTCAAGTTTCTCTAGGTCACGGTTCAATTGAGATGACATTAGCTTTGTCTGAAATACGACTAAAAAGTAATGTTAGCGCTGTCCTGAATAGCAGCACCTATACCGAGCGCTAGATTAACTAGGCTTGGACGCAGTTTTAGTGATTGAGGCCTTTAGCGCAACTGTCGAGTTTAGAAGAGATAGCTTTTTCTCAGATTTGATGAACCCCTAGCCCTAACTCTACTCTATGAGATCGCTCTGGGTTCCTTATCTCTGCTCGCTACAGCAGAAGGTCTAGTGAAAGTAAGACACTTCAGCCTCAAAACTGAAATGTTTCAGGCGAATTGATTGTCTGACTTGATCGAGCAGGCGAGGTGGTTGCGGTTGCTGCATCAGAGAAGGATAGATAACTCCGGTGTTCAGAATGTAGCCCAACTGAACTTCATGGCTCAAGTATTAAACGTAGCTGCCTAAGCTAGGTGATTACTCAGGAGCCTTTGTGGCTTTTCTATTTTTGCAACAAAACCTTCATAACAACCTCCTTCCTGTGCTACCACTAGAATTCTAGTGAAGGTTTCTACTTTTGCTGACAACTTATCATAGAAACAACACAACCACTTGCTTTACCTCGCCACTTCAAACTTTGACAATTTAGGGACTTGAGGTACTCATTCCCACTAGCTAAAATCTGGTTGGCAGCAAAGATGGCATTGATTAGCTGAATTTCTGTCAGGTGCTGGTACGCAGGTTTATCTAAGTAGTAATACCAGCAATCCTGGAAAAGGCTATCTAGAATGACCCTTTGAAAGCAGTGGTCCTGAGTCAGAATCCACCTTGATTCTCTGGCTTTCTGAGGTAACACTGTTTTGGTGAGTCGCAGGTATTCCTGGATCAACGCTTCTTTGGTCACTGAGTTTTTGCCTGGATAAACTGCTCCGCCGCCGCCAGAATTGTCTGCTTTCGGTTGGGGTTCATCCGCTCAAAAGTAGTTGCCATCATCTTCAGGCGTGGGTTTTGAGCAAGCACAGCCCGCTTGCGATCAATAAAACGCCAGTAGAGGCCGTCCCAAACATCACACCAGCTTCCTTTCTGGAAGTTTCCCATTTTCAGGAGGTAGTTTGAGCCAGACATGTAAGGCTTGGTCATCATCCGACCACCGTCTGCGAACTGACCCATGCCGTAGATATTGGGCACCATCACCCAGTCGGAGGAATCAACAAATAGCTCCATAAACCAGCGGTAGACTTCGTCAGGGTGAACTTCCGTCAGCAACATGATGTTGCTGATCACCATCAGGCGTTCGATGTGGTGCACCCATCCTCGCTGTTGTACTTGCCGAATTACTAGATCGACGGGGGGTAGGCCAGTTGTTCCTTCGTACCAGGCAGCGGTCAATTTACGGTTGTGGTTAAAGAAGTTATCGTTAATTTGCTCCTCACCGATCGCATGATAGACTCCCCGGATGTACTCCCGCCAGCCGATAATCTGACGGATATAACCTTCAAGGGAGTTGAGAGGGACGTCGTGGTTAGCCGCCCAGTTCAAGGCGGCAGAGATCACTTCTTGGGGAGTCAGCAGTCCAACGTTCTGCAGCGGCGAAATAACGGAGTGAAACAGAAACGGTTCTTGAGTCGAGAGAGCGTCTTCGTAGGGACCAAATTGAGCAAATCGCTCGCGCAAGAAATTATTGAGCCATTCAAGGGCACCCTGGCGGGTGACAGGCAGCCAAAAATTCTCGGTCTCTCCTGGATGATCAGGAAATAGTTGATTGACAAGCGTACTGACGGCTTGTGTGTGCTCAGTAGGTTCAGCAACGCTCATCTCAGGCACCATCAGCTTAGTGGGTAAAGGTTGGCGGTTTTGCTCATCGAAGCTCCACTTGCCGCCAGCAGGTTTGCCATCGCTGCCAACTAAAACATCCAGCCGCTGACGCTGGAGTTTGTAGAAATCGGCCATAAACAGCCGCTTAAAGCGATCACGGTAGTCTTGAAATTGCTCGTGCGTGGTTAAAAACATCGGTGAATCATGAATTACCAGCTCCAACTGGTGGGTGAGGCAGAATGCCTCAATCCGTTGGCGGAAAAAATGACCTTCGATGGTGTAAGTTTCAATCTTTTTGACATTTAACTGCTGTACTGCCTGGAGCAATTTATCTTCATAGGACAGGGACTGATTTTTGGCTGACAGTTCGTGGTAATCAACCGTAATTCCTTGGCGGCGAAGGGCGTCACGGTGATGTCGCATGGCCGCTAGGTAAAGGATCAGCTTGTGCTTGTGGTACTTGAAGTGGGTACACAATCCCAAATCCTCAGCCATAAACACAGGCGTATTCTCGACCGGCAATGCCCGATGATCTGGGAAGAGCATATTGCCTAATAAAATGATCACTTGCTAATTTTATTGTTTACCTTACTTAATATATAATCCGTTTGTTTATTGCGGTTGTGTTGCAAAAACAAAAGCAGCAGGTGGTAGGGCAAAAGACCGTGACGGTTGTCTGCCATCTCCATGCCCAGATCCAACCCCTACCCTGTGGGAAGCAAGCTACAAGTGGCGGCGCCACGAACCCAAAATTATCTTATGATGCGTGCGCTGGTATCTCACCTACCCACTTTCATATCGGCAGGTAGCAGAGATGGTTGCAGGAGCGGGGTTTGGATGTGCACCATACAACGGTGTATCGTTGGGGCCAGTAGTAGTGATCGACTGCCACCCCCGTTGCGCCATCATCTCCTCCAAGTTCCGATAACTCAACTAGTAACGACAGTACCACCGCACATCCAGCAGGATGATCTGTGGCAGGAAATGCCGCCACTTCAACAGGGATGAAGTAGACATCGAAAGGTGAGGTGCAAGGGTTTAGGCTCCCCCACCTTACCCTTAACCTGTTGTTTGCGACACAACCAGGTATGGTGCCTTAACCCTATTCTCCAGACTTCTAAACCCATACGCCTTTGGTGGGGCAAAGTCCTACGAGTATGGGTGGTTTGTGCTGAAAAACTGGATCAGGCAACGCTGGGATAAATGCGCTACGTTTCGTAATTGTGTTGATGCTGGTTTTAAGTAATGCCCTAACATACATGCTTAGGGCTATAGAAGATGTCTTAAAAGGTAGCCGAGAAGCCTGAAATCCCATTTCTTCTGGTAAAATTTCTGAAGCTCTGATTCTTTCGTGAAAAAGCCTGGTCCAGGGAACTTCTCAGACATCGTATCTTAAGGAGTGGATATTACGTATCAGCTCAATAAACTGGGGTAGCAGAGAGAAATTAAAGGGTTTGCCAGGTATATGCATCGTCATAGACGTATGACAGATAACGCAAAAACTTTTTATCGGTGACTTCCAGTCGCACTTCGCGATCAGCTTACCAGTTCTGATCTTAACCATTGCTTTCCTCAATAATCAGGAGAGGGGTCTACATGAAGCTTCAAAATTTGCTTTTAGCAGTTGCAACCACGATCGCTTCGTTTGGTTTCTCTATAGCTGCAAAAGCAGAGACGGTAGAGGACAAATACCATTTCTTACAACCGCTCAGTAACCGCCCTGGAAACTATCTTGATCAGAAGGGTCGAGTAGACTACCGACAAGACGCACTCGGCAGTAAAGGTCAAATCGATCAATTTCCTGATGAATCGGCCTCCCGCTACTGGAGTACTCGTGTATCTACTCAATCTCAATCGATTCGCCTCAACCCTTCAGAAACGCCAAGCACGCAAACGGTCAATCTAGTTCAAGCTGGCTCTGAATTTGCCAAACAACCTTCGCCGCAATCATCTCGTTACCGCACCACTCGAATCCCTTGCCCCGTTGCTGTTGCGCCAGGAGAAATCGACGGCAAAACGACGCTCTGTGGCGTTCTCACTGTTCCTGAAAACTATAGTCAACCCAACGGACGCAAAGTTGAAATTACTTACGCCATTCTCAAGAGCAGGAGTCTTTCACCCCAGCGCGATCCTCTCTTAGTTCTACATGGCGGCCCAGGCGGCAGCGATATGACGTATCTAGGGATATTCACTCCAGTTTATGAAACCCAGCGTCAGACCCGTGACGTGATTCTATTTGATCAGCGCGGCTCTCGATTTTCGGGCGATCTCGCTTGTTCTCCCACCTTCATTACGTTGGATATACTGGCTAAAAATTCCAACAGCGAATGGCGCAACAGGTTTGCTGCATTTACTAAAAAAGTTACTGCCAGTCTTAGAAAAGAAGAGTTTGGCGATGTGTCAGACCTCGCAGAGGTGTCCTCATATTTTAAGGTTTGCTCTGAGTTACTTCAGGCACACGGCTTTGATCTCAATCAGTACAACACTACTAACAATGCTACAGATGCGATCAACCTGGCGACAGCCTTGGGTTATGAAAAGGTCAATCTCTACGGCATTTCTTACGGAACTTATCTAGCATTGCGAATCCAGCGCGACTATCCCCAACGTCTGCGGAGTGTCGTGCTGGATTCTACGCTTCCCCCTCAAGTCAAAAAGTACGAAAGTGTACCAAGGGAATTGGAAGTGGTAATGCTGAATTTGATAGAAGACTGTCAGAAGGATACCGCCTGTAATGCAGCGTATCCCAATCTCAAAGCACGCACAATCGCGCTTCTAAAAACACTTGAGAAGAAGCCCATTTCGATACCGGGAACTAAAGATGCAGTATCCGTGGCAAAATTTGCTGAGTTAGTTCAATCAGTAAATCAGGTTCCTTATGCACGAAGAGCTCCTTACATTCCATTGATTGTGTCGGAATTAGAACGAGGCATCACCACGACGTATATAGGTGTTGTATCAGACAAGATTTTCCCAACTGCCCCACCCAAGCCGATTCCGATTGGCCGTCCAGCAGAACTTCTTGCCAGAGCGGATGAGCTGCGAGAACAAGCTCGCAAACTTTTAACCGAAACTGCTGAGTTAGCTGAAGTCAATCGTCCCTCTCAGAAATGGGTACAGCAGGTACTGAAGACGATCGAAACCCTGCCCGAAAAAGACCGCCCCATTGCGAGAGCTAGTCTTTATGGAGTGGGCTTTCAAACTAAAAAACCGCGCGATCGTAATGTTTTAATCACCTCAATCGCTGAAATCTTCCCAGAGAACAAGAGACAGCCGCTGATTCCAGCTTTGCAAACGATGCCAGATCCAGAAATCCGTCATATTTATGAATCGATTGGGACTATTTTCCGCAATCCCGAAAACTCTGGCAGCACCGCGGATAGCGAACAGACTGAGGGTGCGTTTAGAAGCATCGATTGTCAAGATTCAGTCTCTCCTAGCAATCAGAAGCAGACGATCGCAACGTTTAAAGCGATGGAGATGCCTGGTTTAGGACTATATAATTTTCGGGCTGCTCGGCAAGCCTATGTCCTCTGTCAAGCCTGGTCTGTCAAGCCTGCTCCCCAGCGCGATAGCGAAAGCGTAAAAAGCAGCATTCCTACCCTGATTCTCCAAGGTCGCTATGATGCTCAAACACCTACAACTTATGGCAAACGGGCACTAGAAGGATTAACAAATGGCAGATTGATAGAATTTCCCAGTTCTGGGCATGGTACTCTTGTATTTTCGCAATGTGCTAGAGATGTAGGAGCCGCATTTGTGATGAATCCTACTTCTTCTCCCAACGCAGCGTGCAGGGAAGATTTGAAAACCAAGTTCGTGCTGCCTCCCACTTCCTCAAAGTAGAAAGTTTGCTCAACGCTTTGCTAAAGCACTACGGTATCGTCGTCGCTCAGGGGAGAACAAGTGGCACCTGGACGAGTTGCGTGTCACGATTAATGGAGCAGTGTTTTGGTTGTGGCGAGCTAGTAGATGAGCAGGGAAATGTACTGGACATTTTGATATAAAGACGGTATGGCGAATGCTACGCTCGTTTCTGTTAATTTTATTAGGACTTACGCACGCGCCCCCTTAATCCCCAGTTTTAGGAGACTTTGAACTCCGATACCCTTAGAGTTGGGGGCTAGGGGCCAGTTTTAGTTAATGTTGCGTCAGTCCTATTTCCTCTTTATGAGTAGTTCTGTTTAACTTAAACATTTGGATTAGGACGCAGTCTAGCTAACATTGAGTTTATAACTGTAAAGTACTTGATGATTTACAACGTTACGTATAGTCAATAAGTGTAGGAGCAGATTAAATGAAATTGGGCACAGTTGCTTTAGCAGGATTCATGGTGTTGAGTGCATTGGGTGCAATCGCCAGTACTCATCTCGTTACGGCTCAGGAAACCCAGCCTGCCCCAGTAGCACCCCAGCAAAACGATCAACGGGCTGCGATCGCCCGAATCAATCCTCAAAAACCCATTCAAATTCGCGTCATTAGCCAAACGGATGTTCCAGTTGTGGCGTCAACGTTTCAAGCGAGCGCTCGTTTAGTTGCACCAGGAAAAAGCGTGACTTTTGGTCGCCTGCATACGAGCTATTTGTCCCTTCCCATAAATTTGCAAGTCTCGCTAAAGAACAATCCTGACCCCACTCAAGACATTCGCGTATATGCAGACGTTAAGACATCAGGTAACGAGATTATTGTTGGTGTGAAAACTGCACAAACGGGCAGTGGTAATTCCGTTGAAGCCATTAACGTAGATCAGCAAGGCTTGATCTATCTCTACTAGCGGTTTCTAATACTGATTTAACCAATAATTGCTATAGATGAATCATTGGGTAGGGTTCAAGGCAATGCCTGAGTCTACGGAATGTGTCGCATTTTCAATTTAATCTGCTCTAAAAATAGCCCATTTTCATCCTTTTAGGGTGCTGAGACTTCAGTATGGAAAAGTGGTATAACAACGCGATCGCACTCATGAACAGCGAAATGAATAGCAAATCCAGCATCTTACGAGAGACGGACGCGTAAATTATTAAAGCCCTTATCTGACCTGGTTTCTGCTCCTTGCTCAATGGCTTGCCGATAGGTTTCAACAATATGGTTAGGTATGATGTCGCCCTGCTGAGAGAGAAACGACCATTGCTCACCGACATGCACAAAATCATCACTGAGTAGTTTGCTGAGGGGCAGCATGGGAATCATGTCTGCCAGATTGGCAATGCGGTAGTGGTTTGGCAGCAACTGGCTGTGGGCTTCTACAAAGGCTCTGTTGCCCAACCGGGGGCCTGCGAATGTATAGACCTGTGTGTTGGGTTGAAATTCTGGGAAAACGAGTGCCAGATCAATGGCAGCGAAGGTCGCTAGAGCTGCTCCCAGACTGTGTCCGCAGATCAACAACGGTTTCTTAGGATCTAAGGTCTTGACTGCTTCCCGGACGGGCTTTGCTAACCTCTCGCCATAAAAACTATAAATGCCGGAGTGAACTTTCCCAATCGCCGTGCCATCGTCCGGGTGAACGTAGTTTTCTTGAATCGCCAGCACATTCTCCAACCATTCAAGTTGCCGTTGGGGGTAGTGTTGCAAAAAATCTGGAAAATACTATCAGTAGTGTCTGCTTTGTAACTTACATCACTGTAGATAGCGTTTGAGGAAATTTTTGCAACACTACCGTCAAAAACGAGTTTTACCGGTTGCTAGGCATTGCATGTGGTTAAATTGCCCAAAACAGAATTTCAAGCTCGCCCCTCGCCAAACTAAAACCTTAGCAACAGCAAGCTTGACCTTCTACTGTGTGTCGCAATTAAATTTGCCTGTTGGAGCTGACTCAATTACTACTTGTCTTCGAGGTTCTTAGACAACTCGCTCAAGCTTTGACGAATCTCAGCAGAGATTTCTCTTTGGTCCTCACTTGCTTGTTTTAATAACTCAGCAGCGTGCCTTAACTCCTCTGCAGCATGCCTTGACTCCTCACTTGCTTGTCTTAACTCCTCAGCAGCGTGCCTTGACTCCTCTGCACTTGCGCGTAACTTCTCAGCAGCTAGCCGCTGGGTCTCAGAAATAAAGCGTTTGTATTCATCAGAGAGTCGTAACTGTTCTCCCTGGTGGCGAAGATCTTCCTCTATATCTCGGGTCTCTTCTGCGCTCTGACGCATGGCTTCCGCGCCAACCCGTAATTCCTCCTGAAACTGTCGTTGGTCCTCAGCAGCTTGCTGCTGAACTTCAGTTGAGGATTGTGGCTCTAGGGGGTTCTGCTGTGAGTTCAATTTGTGCTTCCTTGCCCTACAAGTATTTGAGAAAGATAGCTCTTGCAAATTACTCTCTTGTTGATTAGGAAAGAATTTTGCTGCATTAGAACTGTTCTAGATACTTTCGATTAGCCTCCACATGTGCTTGGCCTGCTTTGATGTGGTCCTCGGTAACTTTTGTATAGGCCTCTGTCGACCTAGTTTGTCGAAGCTCATCAAGGGTAGCTTCCCCTTCCTCAATCTGTCTTTGGCTGGCTACACCCTGCTCCTCAATGAACTTGCCAGGAGCACCCCCGACGCTTTTTCCTAACTCTTCTACCGCCTTACCGTGTTGAGCTGCTTCTTGTGCATGCTTCTGGGCAAGCTGAATAGTTTTCTCTGAAATCT
>CADCWO010000229.1 GCA_902806435.1 uncultured Synechococcales cyanobacterium
GGAGGAATTCGATCGCTCTACCAGCGTAGCTAGGACTATGGCGATCTAAGAATGCCGCTGAATCGGGAGTGAGCCGATAGTATCCTGATTCCTTGGTTAAAAAGCCGATCACCACTAAGTAATCAGATAAGATACGTACCCCCCGTTCAGAGGTTTCGCACTTTTCGGCTAGTGCTTGAGCTGATACACCTTCACCAATGTTAGTGAAAAGGTCTAGTTGGATTGCTGCTTTGATTGCGGCTGTACGCTGGTAGGCATTAACTGTGTTGTAAAAAAGAGAAGGAGAGGGTGCCGAGACTTGAGTGGACATGTTAGTTTTCTACCTGAGGAAAGGGGGAAAGAGTAAAACACCCTGCTTCTAACTAAGAAAATGTTTGTTCCTATACCTAATCAAAATTTGGTAAGCCAATCAATGTTTAATTCACGCCTCATAGTTATTAAAGCAGTTGGCCCGGAACTAAATGTTCCTAACTGGGTTCTGTTCAGGTGAGTAAGGTGCAAATCGAACCAGCTAAGTTGCCATGTATAGCAATTGCCAATATTGTTAGGACGTAAGCTAGAGTTAATCTCCGATTCTGGTAGCCTTCGACACGACAAATGGCAAAACCCTACAGCTATGACTTACGCCGGAAGGTCATCCAAACTATTCAGCAAGATGGCCTGAAGAAGACTGAAGCAAGTCAAATCTTCAACCTCAGTCGCAACACCATTGACCTATGGTTGAAACGACAAGCCGAAACAGGAGACTTCAATGCCCAGCCGAATAAACCTCCTGGTCACAATCATAAAATCACTGACTGGGGCAAATTCCATGAATTTGTCAAAGCACATAGAGATAAAACCCAAGCCGAGATGGCCGACCTATGGCAAGGCGACATTAGTGCTCGGACTATCTCACGAGCTCTCAAGAAGATTGGGTTTACCCGAAAAAAAGACCTATGGGTACTGCGAACGCGATGAAGCTAAGCGACAGGTTTTTGTCGAGCAGTTGAGGCGCTTGTGCCCGAAGCAAATAGTTTATGTAGATGAGTCAGGCATGGATAGTCGAGATGACTATGCTTATGGGTGGAAAGAGCGAGGAGAGCGCTTCCACGCACTGAAGTGTGGACGGCGTCAGAACCGGATAAACATGATCCCAGCGCTGTGCGACCAACACCTGCTAGCTCCCTTCACCGTTGATGGAGCCTGTAACCGAACCGTATTTGAGACCTGGGTGGAAACTTGTTTGCTCCCGTTACTTAAAGCAGGACAGGTGGTAGTAGAGACCTGGGTGGAAACTTGTTTGCTCCCGTTACTTAAAGCAGGACAGGTGGTAGTAATGGATAATGCTACCTTCCACAAGGGTGGGCGCATTGAGCAATTGATTCAGCAGGCAGGCTGTGAGGTGTTGTACTTACCTGCCTATTCCCCAGACCTCAACCAAATTGAGCGATGCTGGTCTTACCTGAAGAGCCGCATTCGAAAACAACTAGCTCAATTTGAGTGTCTCCGAGATGCAATAGAGCACGTCTTATGCTTGGCGTCCTAACTGCTATGCCTGTTGCTATAATTTATCCGTAACTCCACAGTTCCAATGGATCAGGAAGCCCGTGCCAAGCTTCTCTAAAGTCGCGATCTCCTGATTAAACCCCGCTTGCCTTCTTCTTCCTCGCCGTTTGCGAAGGTGCCCCTAAAAAAGAGTTTTAGATAAGTGCTCTGCTCTATGCCTTAAATTCCAGTACTGAGTGCCCTGCATTCAAAATGCCTGGTACGAGCGGAGAAGGATGCGTTTGAGGACTGTAATACCAGTTTTGATAGGAGTAGAAGTGACTGCTAAGCGTCACAATAGTGATTATTGTCTCGCCAGGATCTACAGAGAATGGGATTTTTGAGATCCTCCCACTGGGCTACCCGAATTTTTCTCTTTTTCTTAGTGCTGATGCTTCTAGTTTATGTGTTGCGGGGGCTAGCGATTCTAGGGATGATTCCTGGCTCGATCGTTTGGGCCCTGCTCCTGCTAAGCATCGGGACGGGGATTTTAGCTGCACTCCAAAACATCAGAGGGCGCTACTAGTACTAGGTGCTTGGCCTGTCAAGCTGGTTCTTTGACTTGGTGCTCTATGACATAGTCGCGAAATCGATGCAAGTCTGCTTGAATGGTTGATTCGACGATACGGCCTAGAAACAAGTTGTCCATCAGACGTCCCAGAAATCCTGGAATGGCGTAGGCAATGCTCAACTTAACGATGCTGCTGTGCTTGCGATCGTAGAAACGTACTGCTCCCTGATTAGGTAGGCCATCCACCGATTCCCACTGGATGATTTGGTGAGGGACTACTTTGAGAAGGCGAGACTGCCAGCTAAATTCTAGGCCGCCAGTCGCTAGCTTCCAGCGTGACAAGTTAGGATCTTCCGGCGATACTGCAACGGAATCAATCCATTTCATCCATTTGGGAAGTTGTTCTAAGTCAGACCAGAGGTTCCACACGAAATCAATCGGGGCATCAACTTCAACCTCAACACTGTGTTCTAGCCGATCTGACATGGAGCAGCCTCACTAATAGGATTTTGAATTTTCTGGGCATTCTGGAGAATCGCTTTGGCTGCTTGCCGCCCGGAAAGGGTTGCTCCTTCCATGCTGTCGATGTAGTCCTGCTGCGTATAGCTACCTGCCAAAAAGAAGTTAGCAATTGGGGTCTGCTGGTCCGGGCGATAGGCATCCATGCCAGGCGCTTCCCGATAGAGGGACTGGGCTAACTTGACCACACTATACCAAGTCATGTTCAGCTCCCGCGCCGAAGGAAATAACTCCTGGACCTGCTTTAAGACGTGGTGAGCGATCGCCTCGTTGTTTTGCTTAATAAATGGATCTCCAGGAGTTAAAACGCACTGCAACAGAGACCCTTGGCCCTCGCGGTAATAGTCTTCTGGGCTCGCTAATGCTAAGTCTGCAAAACAGGAGAAGTCAGCGTCCGGGGTATAGAGCAAGTTGTCAAGCCCAGCGGCGTGATCTAACTGTTGGCGCTCTGAAGGGTTGTTGAGTTCCGTCACCCAGCCATCAAACCGTAGTTGTACAGTCGCTACCGGCACTGCGTCTAGCTTATAAATGTTGTCAAACTGCGGCCATTGCCGCCAAGCTTGGGGCAGCAAGCGCTGGACTCCCGGTATGTCACAGGCGCAAACGTAGGCATCCGCCGTGATCGTTTCTTGCGTATCCTCTTTGGCTATGACCAGCCCGGTGATCTGAGTTTCGTTTTCTACGCCCTCAAACAAGACCTCGCGGACCCGGCGGCGCAGATGAATCTTCGTTCCCCGCGCTTCTAAATAATCCACAATCGGTTTGTGCAAATATTCCTGGGGAGAGCCTGCCAGCATCCGCAGTACGGAAGCTTCCGTTTTCACAGCGAACAACTGAAAAATCGTTAGCATGCAGCGAGCGGAAATTTCCTCGGTGTCAATAAAGCCGAGAGCGTAGGCGATCGGGTTCCACATCCGCTTCAGGCTACCATTTGAGCCCCCGTGGCGGCGGAACCAATCGGCGAAGCTGATCCGGTCAAGGTCACGAATGGTTTTCATCGCCCCTTCTAGATCAATGAGTCCCCGCACGATCGGACTTGTGCCCAAGGCGATCGCGTTTTGCACTTTATCCCGCACTGATAGCTGCGAGGTGGTAAAGAAAGCTTTCAAACCATTGAACGGGGCTCCTGTCAAAAAGCGAAAATCCAATTCACCCGTACGTCCGCCCCGGTTGATGAAGGTGTGAGTGTGCTCTTTTAAAAGCAGATTGTCTAAGGCCCCAACTTTTGCCAGCAAGTCAAACAACTGGGCGTAGCAACCAAAGAAAACGTGCAGCCCCATCTCAATATGGTTGCCGTCTCCATCTATCCAACTGCTAACTTTACCGCCGACAAAGGGACGGGATTCAAAGATCTCAACCTGATGTCCGGCATCTACCAAATCTACTGCCGTTGCCATCCCTGCTAGGCCAGCCCCGACGATTGCCACTCGCATGCCTGCTTCCTTTTTCAGTTTCTTTACAGATTTTAATAGAAGTACAGTCTTCGCGAACAGTTTGGCTCCGGTAAAATCAGGATTGCTAAAAGTAAACAGTGCTGTTCACACCGACATCACTTAAGCTTACTGACAATACCTGACCATTGAATTTGCTTGCGATTATCGCGGCGATACGAGAAAAAGTATTCTGGGTTTTGGTAGGTGCAGTAGGGAGCGATCGCAATTTGCTCTGGTTGCATTCCGAGCTGCTCTAATTGCAAGGCATTGACCTGGCGCACATCTAAGCGGGCATGACCTGGCTGATCAGCAAACACAGGAGGCTGCGGTAATTGGTACAAGGCTTCCAAAAGTGACTCCACAGGCTGAGCTTCAATCACTGGCTTTTGAGATTGCAAGGCGGTAGCTCCTACCTTGGCGGCAACTTCCGACGAAACCTGGTAAACTTCCCCCGCGATCGCGGGCCCCATTGCGACGCGTAGATCACTCAATTGACTACCTTGGGCTTGCAACCGTGCGATCGCCGCGGGCAAAATTCTAGCGGCAGTACCACGCCAACCGGCATGAACAGCGGCAACCTGACCCGTCCGTGCATCGGCAACCAAGGCTGGGGTACAGTCAGCACTGCAAACCCACACTGCTTGGTTTGCTTGTTCCGTCAATAAACCATCAGCTTGGGGTAGAGGCGAGTCACTGTTGCCGTCAGAGGATTCGGTCTCTGAAGCTGTGAGGACTTGATTGCCGTGTACCTGCTTCACTTGGTAGGTCTGGGCACTAGGATGTAAAACTGCTGTCAGTTCCGTTGGCGATCGCGCTGCGAACTGCTGAGTGAAAAAGCCGTGCGGCCAAGATTCCAGTAAGCTACAGGTCAGGTAGGGCATCCCTTGCCAAGTAAGCCAATCCCAGGTATGCATAGGTAGAGCGATAGATTGCGTCACAGTTTAACTTTTACTAGGTAAGAATGACAGGCAAGATATCCACACTCATGCTAGCCTGAGCAACTATCGAGTTAGGACCTGCTCAGCCGGTGTTTAATCAACAGCTGTTTGTCCAGCATTTACATACCAAACAACTCGGGCGGCCCCTGCATTGGTTTGATACGCTCTCCTCAACCAATTCCACGCTTTGGCAGTTGCTAGATGGGGGCGCAGAAGCTGGTACTACGGTAATCGCTGCTCAACAGGAGGCGGGACGTGGTCAGTGGGGCCGCCAATGGCAGTCGCTGCCCGGAGGCTTGTATCTATCGGTAGCGATCGCACCCTACTTGGCGGCGCAGAAGAGCCATCAACTTACCCTCTGTAGTGCTTGGGGCCTGGCAACAACCCTGCGAAATTACTCCCTCCCGCTCCAAATCAAGTGGCCTAATGACCTGCTCTTGCATGGACGCAAACTAGGGGGAATTTTGACAGAAACCCGCTTGCAGCAGGGTCAAATCACCACAGCTGTGATTGGAATTGGCCTCAACTGGAGCAATGCAGTCCCAGAAACGGGAATTAACTTGCAGTCTTGGGACCCACCATCCATTCGCTCTTTAGAGATGCTGGCCGCGATCACCCTGGAAGGCTTGGAATTTGGCTACCAACAGTGGCAGAATTTTGGCATCAAGGGCCTGCTAGCAGATTACTTAAAATTAATGACTCATCTGGATCAGCCAGTTGTCGTGGAAGACCAAGTTGGCAAAGTGATCGGTGTCTCCGAAGCTGGCAGCTTACAGGTCCAGTTTGATTCAGCTGATCCACCCGAGTGCTTGCCACCGGGCACCATTAGCCTCAGTTATTCTGATCTGTAATCAGCGTTAAGAGAAGTCAGAGTAAGAGAGTCGTATTGTTATCTGCTAGGCCCGGAATACTACCACTCGGATGAGGAGTGCTAAAGCTCTCAAAATAGTGGCGCGCTGGGGCCGGGAAGCTGGGAAAGTGAAAAACCGGATCACCATCTGCGATCGCCGCCCAGAAATAGCGCAAACTGGGAGCCAGCACCTCGGCTTCTGTTGGGGTGAGGCTTAAGGGAGGATGCGTCAGCATCTGCATCATAAAGGCGATACTGCGGTCGCCCATCCACTCCCGTGAGGTGTGCTGTAATTGCGGCCAACCGGTAATTGATTCTACTCGCAACGATTCAACTTGCAGCCGTGGTTGCCCTTGACAAGTAGAGTAGTGCAGCACCCGGTAAGGATGCGGGTAACTGACTAAGGAACCCGTTGTAATGTCGTACACCCCGCCCCAGCAAGCAATATTTTGAACATGGAGATGCCCCGTGAATACTAGTTGCACATTGGCCTGCCGCAAGATTTGTAGCAGTTGCGGTGCATTCTGCAACATGTAGCGCCGTCCTAGGGGATGACGCGTTTGACCCGGCATGTGCTCTACAACATTGTGATGCACCATCACTAATACAAGTTCATTCTTGGCTGCTGCCAGCACTTCCTCTAGCCATTCCAACTGAGTAGCATTCAAGGCACCAACCTGTTTGCCTTGCGGGTTGAAGGTGTTGGAATTGAGGGCGACTAAACGGACGCCTGGCAGAACTTGACAGGTGTAGTAAAGCTGCTGTGGGTCTTGATAGCCAAACTTGCGGTAGTAGTGAGGGAAATCAGCCAAACCAATCGAATAGCCATCGGCATCAAGCGTTGGAACATCATGGTTGCCGGGGATTACATAAACCGGAAAAGAGAGTTGAGCTAGCCGTTGCGCTAACCAGGTATGATTTTCCGGTTCCCCGTGCTGGGTTAAGTCCCCCGGCAACAGCAAAAAATCTAGGTTGAGTTGGCTTAGGTGCTCCAGTATGCTTTCAAACGCCGGAATACTCACCTCGGTTAGGTGAAAGCGATTAGCGTGGTGCCAAACAGTTTGTGGCAGAGCACTGTGCAAATCACTGACTATAGCAAAGCGAAAATCTAAACTCATAACCAGGTTTCAATCCACTCTGGCTAACCCCAAGCCAATATTTGTTTAAGGGCAACAGAACTAACTGCACTCTAATGCAGAAAATGACGTATGTGAGTTAAGACCATGACTAGACCAAGTTCATTCGCTGCCTGAATAGAATCGTTATCTCTTAAACTGCCTCCCGGTTGAACGATCGCTGAGATACCAGCTGCGGCTGCGGTGCGTACAGAATCATCAAAAGGGAAGAAGCCATCACTGGCTAAGGTTGCTCCTTGGGCCTTCGTACCCGCTTGTTCTAAGGCAATTTTAACTGCGCCCACCCGGTTCATCTGGCCCGCACCAATCCCTAAGGTTGTGGAGCGATCAGTCACAACAATTGCATTCGATTTCACATGTTTGGCGACCTTCCAGGCAAACAACATTTCTGCCAGTTGCTGATCCGTAGGCTGGCGCTGGGTAACGACTTGCCATTGCATAGGTGCTTCCGGTTGGTGATCCGGGACCTGAGCCAGCATTCCGCCAGCGATTGCCTTGATGTTTAAGGTAGGCCCGTGGCTCAAATCCCCTAAAATCAAAACTCGCAGCTTGGACTTGGCTTTGAGGATTTCCTCAGCCTCTGGCTCACAACCGGGGGCAAGCACACATTCTAAAAAAGTTTGGGTAAGCGCAGTGGCGGTAGCTGGATCAATAGGATGGTTGAGCGCCACGATTCCGCCAAAGGCAGAAACAGCATCAGCCTCAAAAGCAGTTTGATAGGCCAATTGCAGGTTTGCTGATTGAGCAACGCCACAGGGGTTCGTGTGCTTGAGAATAGCGGCCGTGGCAAGGCTCTCCGGTTCCATAAACTCGGCGATCAACTGACGCGCGGCTTCCAGATCTACCAGATTGTTGTAGCTGAGTTCTTTACCCTGCAATTTCGTCGCCGCCGCCCAACCGATGGGCGTTGCTCCAGTTTGATACCAGGCTGCCGGTTGATGGGGGTTCTCGCCGTAGCGGAGTAGTTGCAGTTGTTGGCCTGAAAGCGTCAGTTGGGTTGGTAGCGGCGACTCAGCCTCGTTGGAAACCTGCTCATGAAGATAGGCAGCAATTGCCTGGTCGTAGGT
>CADCWO010000230.1 GCA_902806435.1 uncultured Synechococcales cyanobacterium
TGGATGTGACCGTTCTTAACCGTTTGGCAAGACACACAGCTTGGGCAAACAGGCATGAGAGGATAAAATCAGCATGAAACTTTACCTTCCCATCATTACATCCTGGGCACTACCGAGCTCGGAAGTTGCAGCGCAACACTCGGCGGTTGTAGTTGGAAGCGCAATCGGTGGTGCTTTGAGGTCAAAATTACATCATTCTCCTTTGTAAAGGCTTAGTTGTAACGCCAATGCTGCTGTAAAGGGGCCGCTATCTTCCTGGTATGAAGGTTGCTCCCAGAGAGGACGCCTCACTAAAAGCCTCGTTCAAGATGGTTGAGTTGAAATACTCCTTGAACAGGGCCTGACCATTGTGTAGGTGGAACAGGTCACAGTAACGATTGTTATAGGCTCGGTTGGTTGCAGCAATGTCAATCTCACCCCGGTACTCGGCAAGTACCCAATCAGGGTCCAGCATTGGATAAATTGTCAAGTCAGGAAAGGACATTCGGCTGTCAGTTTTAGGTAAACCTTCTTGCCCTCTATACGAGCTGGAAAACCAGGGGGAGCATAGGGCATTTCTTGTATGCCGTTGTCAGCCCAAAGTTCTATCCATTTATCAATGTCCTTGGCCTCAAGTAGGGCTAGAAAATCCTTGACTCCCTTCTGGTTGCGTTCTCGTGTGGCGGTATTATGATTGGTCATTTTGTATTTTTCCTTGCCACTGCCAAGCGATCAGGGATGGGCTTGAGTGGGTAAGCAGACCAGAAAAAAGCATCGGCGGCGTGTTGATCGCCGGCAAAGTTAGTAGCCTCGACAATTCTGCTATTCTGCATCCGAAAAACGAGACACCAGTTGATGTCAAGTTTGGCATCTCCTAGGGCCTCGTAGCCCCGGTGATAATCCACCACGTATTCGTCGTTGCCGCCGAGAAAGAGCACCTCGGCCTTGAAATTAGCCCTGGCAAGCTGCTCAAAGAAGGCGAATACCTCCTCAGGGCCACGCTTGGGACCAGCCAAGGGATGGTGGCCGGGTATATGCCAGATAATATTGGGTGCAAATATCTGCCGAACGGCAGCTAAATCGCCCCGGCTATATGCCTCGTAATAGCGCTTAATGATTGCCACATTGGGGTGGTCAGCGGTTGGATTGCCCGTCTGTGCCTGGCCAGAATTCGCCATGCCCATCGCTGCCACTCCCGCCAGAGCTGTGCTGCCGCCAAGGATCATGCTGCGCCGGGTCATCGGGTTTGGATTACCCTTATTGCTGTTGGGTCGTCTGAGCTGCATCGTATCTTGCGTGCTACTCATGGAATCCCTTTTACTTCAATTACTTAGTGAGATAGCCACCGGTGGCATCCATGTCCATGCCGACAATGCAGGAAGCATCATCAGAGCTCAGCCACATCACGCCTCTGACAATTTCCTCAGGGTTGACGATTCTCTTGAGTGGATAATCTTGAGCCACAGTCTTAAAATCCGTATTCCAGGCAGCTAAGGCCCGTCGCAGCATGGGGGTATCTACGGCACCAGGGGAAATGGAGTTGACGCGGATATTTTTGTCTGCGTACTCTAAAGCCGCAACTTTTGTCAGGGAGGCAACTGCGTGCTTGCTGGCACTATAAGGAGAAATCGTGGCAAAACCAACATGGCTTGAAACCGAAGCGTTGTTGACAATCACACCGCCTCCCTGCTTGAGCATCACCGGGAGTTCGTACTTCATTGAGAGGAAGACCCCGGTTGCGTTAGTGGTCATCACGTTGGTCCAAGTTTCTAGGGAGTGCTCGGCGATGGTGCCAGGCGGACTTTCAATGCCGGCGTTGTTGAAGGCAATATCAATGCGACCGTACTTCTGGACGCAGCCATCTACAAAGGCTTTGATCTCACTTTCCTGTCGGACATCTGCTTTTTGGTAAGTCGCTTGGCCGCCGTTCGCCCGGATTGTTTGGGCGACTTTCTCTCCCAAAGCCTCCCGGCGACCGCAAAAGTAAACCTTCGCGCCTTCCTGGGCAAAGGCCCGTGCCGTTGCTTCACCAATGCCGGAGGTTGCGCCTGTAATCAGGACAACTTTGTCTTTAAATTTACCGTTAGGATTCGCTTTGCCTGGTTTAGGGGCAACTGGCCGTTTCGTATTAGCTTGGGCCCCGGCAGCAGCTGCCGCCAATCCTGCTGTACCAACAGCGCCAGCTGCCAGTATGCGACGACGGGTCACATCTGCCATGGTTCTGAACTCCCTTTATAAAAAGCGATAACGAACAATAATAGACGAAACCTAACCAGGCTTGTCTAGGACATTATTGCTCCGTCCCAGGTAATTCCCCGGAGTCACCCCTACCAGCCGCTTAAAATGCCAGCCAAAGTGGCTCTGATCATAAAACCCTGTCTCAGTAGCCACCTCAGCGACCAGCATTCCTCGACTCAGCAGCATTTTGGCTCGGTCAACCCGAACCTGCATTTGATAGACGTGGGGCGAAACGCCCATTTTCTGGCGAAATGCCCGGCACAGATGAAAGCGGCTCAGCTCTGCCAGGTCTGCCAGTTGCTCTAAAGACACGTTGTCGGCAGAGTGGGCTTGCAGAAAATCTCGCACTCGCAAGACCGCCGGACGCGCTGTTTTAAGTGGGCGGATCGGATGACCTTGAGCACAGCGGGAAATGAGCTGGGTGAGCAGCAGCAACAGCGTTGAGTTCTGCTCTAGCAGAGAGGCAGCTTGCTCCACTGTGCGGTGTACTCGGCGATACAGCTGAGCCACTTCTGCATCTAAAACGACCAGATCGAAATAGGGCAACCCCATCGGTTTCCCGGCAATCTCCGAGGCGGCTGCTTGCAGCAATGCTGGATCGGCGTGCATCATCCAGTAGTAGGCGGGAGCAACGAGATCAGTTCTCTCGCTGGGAGCATGCACTTCTCCCGAGTGGATCATACTCAGGCTCCCTTGCGGAAGTTGATGCCAAGCACCCCGGTAGTGGTATTCCCCTGGCTGATCGCAACAAAGCGCAAACTGGTAGGCTGCGTGAGCATGTTTGGGAATCGGTTCCACACGGCCAGAACTATAGGCATAACTTTCTAAGAGGATGCCTTCAGACTCCCACACCCTGATAGCCACCTTTGCTGCTGAGGTATTCATGCGCGATGGTTTAACGTACCCCTACCCACAGAATTTAGCTGTGAAAGTGCTTTGGGATCAAAAAGCATGTCTTTAAAGTTAAGGGGGTGGGGACTGAACCGCCTAGCTCTTTATCGTAGACGCCTACCGGTGGGGTATCTACGGCAGCAGAGGGAATGGAGTTGACGCGGATATTTTGTCTAAGTATTCTAAAGCCGCAACTTTTGTCAGGGATGCGATCGCAGTGGTGCTGCATTCCTAAGCTGACCCGCTAAGCCTGCTGTAGGTGAGGGTGAAGCAGTTGTCCCAGTTGCTGCCAGCCTCCGGTCCACTTCCCCCTCGATCCTGATTGCTTTCACGGTATCTTGAGGAAAGACACTCTGCCTTCAAGACACAACGTTCATGAAATCAGTTACCTCTGATTCTGCCAAACATAAGAAAGCCAAGGCACTCAAACCCTCTAGTCGCCGTCCGGCGAAGGAACTTTGTAGTGAGTGTGGGTTGTGTGACACCTACTACATTCACTACGTTAAAGATGCCTGTGCCTTCTTGCATCAACAGATTGCTGAACTAGAAGAGCAGGCCCACGGGCGCAGCCGGAACCTAGATAACCCGGATGATTGGTACTTTGGGGTGAATCAGAGCATGATGGCAGCGCGTAAAACAGAGCCGCTGCCTGGAGCCCAATGGACGGGAATTGTGAGCGCGATCGCCGTAGAAATGTTAAATCGTGGCTTAGTCGAAGGGGTAGTCTGTGTGCAGAACACGGAATCAGACCGCTTCCAGCCGCAACCGGTCCTGGCTCGAACTCCAGCAGAAATCTTAGCCGCACGGGTGAATAAGCCCACGCTATCGCCTAACTTATCGGTGTTAGAGCAGATTGAGCAATCCGGGATGAAACGTTTGCTGGTGATTGGCGTGGGCTGCCAGATTCAAGCATTACGCGCGGTAGAAAAGCAGATGGGCCTAGAAAAGCTATATGTGCTGGGCACCCCCTGCGTGGATAATGTCAGCCGCGCTGGGTTACAGCAGTTTTTAGACACGACCAGCCGTTCACCGGAAACGGTGGTGCATTACGAGTTTATGCAAGACTTCCGGGTACACTTCAAGCATGAAGACGGCTCAGAGGAAAAGGTACCATTTTTTGGCCTGAAGACCAACCAGCTCAAAGATGTGTTTGCCCCTTCTTGTATGAGCTGCTTTGATTATGTGAATTCCTTAGCGGATCTGGTGGTGGGTTACATGGGGGCCCCGTTTGGCTGGCAGTGGATTGTTGTTCGTAACGACACTGGCCAAGAGATGCTGGATTTAGTGCAGGCGCAATTAGAGACTCAGCCGGTGATGTCCCAAGGCGATCGCGCTGCCGCCGTTCAACAGAGTATTCCGGCCTACGACAAAGGTGTGACGTTACCCATGTGGGCTGCAAAGTTGATGGGGATTGTGATTGAAAAAATTGGTCCTAAAGGTCTAGAGTATGCTCGTTTCTCTATTGACTCCCACTTCACCCGCAATTATTTATACGTGAAACGCCAACATCCAGAAAAATTAGACCAACATGTGCCGGAGTTTGCCAAGCGGATTGTGGCGCAGTACAAGCTGCCAGATTAGTCAAAAAGGCTAGAGCCAAGAGTAGGCAGATAAAGGTACTTCGCCTTAGGTCTTTTACTTTCTAACCTTTGTCTGGAAATGATGTTAAAGCTATGTCTTCCGGGAATTGTAGGTAAGAGGGGTATTCGCTTTTAATGCACTGAGCTGGTATATAGACTTAACTCGTTGGAGGGTTTAAAGTGCCTTTTTTGCAAACCTATGTTGCGATCGCAATAGTTGTAGCTATTAGTCTGGTCATTGTTGTCTTAGTTAAAGCAGTGGCTAAAGCGTGGAATTCAGAACCAGCCTTAGCCACTGCTACTCCCGCTGGCTCGTCAGAATTGGCATGGTGGATAGAAGTCATCACCAGCCAGCCTAGATGTACCTACTACTTTGGCCCGTTTGAGCGGGCAAAGGAAGCTGAGATGGCTCAGGCCGGATATATAGAAGATTTAGAGCAGGAAGGCGCTCAAGGAATTACGGTCAAGATTAAGTGGGGCCAGCCGGAGGAACTGACGCTTACCGAGCAGCAGGAGCGTCAGAAGAATGGAAAGCGTAATGATTTTGGGTTGCTCTCTAATTTTGGGCTGCTTTCAACGAAGGGTTAATTCGGAACTAAATGTCTGGAGCTTTTGTCTATGATTTTAGTTGCTTAATTCTTTCTTAAGTCAGAGCCCTTTTAGGCCAACCGTAAAATATGATACAGAATATAAGCAATTACGTTCATCTTGTCTGGTGTTTCTAGTCTTTGATTACATACTGAGCAAGACGGAAGTAAGGAGAAATCCTGAAGGAACGCGCCTCATTCCCATCCCTACCCACAAATAACCGTTAAGAGGCGAAAGTTATGACAGCTCAATCCCCCCAGCACCCAACGAATAGAAGACTAACCACTTCTGATCTTCGTAAAGTATCTCGCTCAGAAGTAGCTCAAATGCACCGTGATAATCTCCGTCAACGTCTAGAGCATCGTCTACAGGTTGCCAGAGAGCAGGGAGATCAACATCTGATCCAAATGTTAGAGGTAGAGCAACGCCAGACTGCTTAATCTAACAGAAGCCTAGTCGGAAATAACAAAGGCGATCGCTAGTGGCGATCGCCTTTGTTATTTCCGCAACCTCCAGCTCCATACAATTTCCTGAGTAGATTTGTCTACGCAAGGGGTTTTAGTGATACAGAAGCACTCAGGCTTACCAACAGACCATTCTATGAATAGTGGCTATAGCCCGAGGTCATACATTTTGCCTAATGCTTGAGGTGACGGGGAGGAAAATTATGATTGAGACCCCAAACCTAAAACTTATTCCCTGTGACCTAAAACATTTTGAACCACTCTTGCGTGACCAGCAGCAGTTTGACGCAAATGTTTGGTGTCAAAGTCGCTGATGGCTGGCTCGAGTTCCCGGAAGCATTTAAGTTTGGGTACGAGTATTTAAAAGCCAATCCTACTGCGCTTGGTTGGTGGACCTACCTATTTGTTCACATACCAGACAACGTCCTAATTGGTAACGGCGGCTTCAAAGGTGTAGCAGACGAAAAGGGAATGGTTGAAATTGGGTATGAAATTGCACCTACCTACCGCAATCGTGGGTTGGCAACAGAAGTGGCACAAGGGTTAGTTAACTATGCTTTCTCACATCCGCAGATCAAGATGGTAGATGCTCACACGCTGGCAGAAGCTAATCCTTCAGCAAGTGTGCTAGAGAAAGTTGGCATGCGAAAGATTGAGACAGTACATGACCTAGAATATGGCAAAGTATGGCATTGGCGCTTGCGTCAGGAGATTTAGCAATAGCTTCTGAGCAACGACTCTCACCTACTGCCAATCCTGAGGCCGGGTAGTAAATGAATGATGTAATCATTGTCGGTGCTGGAATTGCTGGGTTAGCTGCTGCGCAACAACTCACTGCTAGCGGGCTCAAGGTCTGTGTATTAGAAAAATCCCGTGGAGTTGGGGGACGATTAGCAACCCGCCGTATTACAACTCTCCAGGGCGAAGTTGTAGTAGACCATGGCGCTCAGTATTTCACCTGCCGCAGCTTAGCATTCCAAGAAGTGCTCGCACCCCTGCTAGCGCAGGGTACAGTCACTACCTGGCTAGACGCCGTTCCGACACTGACGCTCCAGGAAATTATGCCGGCTAGTGCGGAGCACACCTATCCCCGATACTGTTGCCCTCAGGGCATGACCACCCTTGCTAAGGTGCTGGCTGCCAACCTGACAATCCAACGGCAGTCAAAAGTGGATAAACTAAGCCTGACTACTGATGCCCAGTGGCAAGTGTCCACGGAAGCTGGAGAGTTCTTTACAGCAAAGGCCTTAATCCTAACGCCACCCCCTCACCAAAGTTTTACACTTCTCGGTTCCTTGCGTGAACAGTTTGATCAATTAGCCGCCGCTTGGGATGTGCAACTTGATCCCTGTTTAGCCGTGATTGCCGGTTATGGATCATCTACAAGCCTGGAGGGGATGCCTAGAGGGCTGCGCTGGCAAGATGACCCAGTTATTAGCTGGAGTGCCGTTGATTCTAGCAAACGTGCTCAGCCACCGGCACCTGTTTTGGTGTTCCATACCACACCCCAGTTTGCAAGGGAACACGAGACTGATCACCTCCAGTCCCTTGCTACCTTAGTGCTAGAACATGCGGCTCAGAAATTGTATTCCCATGTTTCGCTAGATCTGCGATCGCCAGAATGGTCGCAAGCCCACTACTGGCGCTACGCCCAACCCGTTAATCCGCTTTCAGACCAATGGTTAGGGAGTGCGCTACCAGCACCCTTAATTTTAGGTGGCTGCTGGTGTAGTCAAGGGCGAGTCGAAGGCGCATTTCTATCTGGTCAGGCAGCAGCTCAAGGCTTGCTAAAAAGTGGTTGGCTAGATTAATCCAACCCCTATAATTCTCCGAAAAATCGCTTTTGTAGTATGGATATAGTAGTTTCTCTTGATCATGTTTCAGGCTACCCGTCGCCGCTTAGCACTTTGGTATACCGCTGTGACTGCGGTGTTATTGCTGCTGTTTGCCAGTGGCTTTTACCTCTATGTTCGCAGCACCTTGATTGAGCGGATTGATGACACCCTGAGCCATGTTGTGGAAGTGGTGGAGCGATCGCTTGTCCTCGAAGACACACTTAATGTCACCACTAACCCCTATCAGGTAAACTTGGAAGCCAGCTTTCGCAGCAATTCTAAAGTCACAGAAGATGATCACATCGACCTAGAGTGGTTTAGCCCCACAGGAGAGTTATTGTGGTCCACTTTGTCGGAACCTTCGGCCTTACCTATTCACGTTAATAGTAGCGGCGAAACCGTTCATTTATCCCAAGATCGCCTATCGCGACAGGTGACAGAACGAATAGCAGTTGGCCGTCAAGTCTTAGGATATTTACGGGTCAGTCACCCCTGGTTTGAGGTAACAAAACCAACCCAGCAGCTGATCGTTGATCTGGTCCTAGGAACCCTCCTCACGGTTACTTTAGTTGCTGCGGTTGGCTGGTTTCTCTCCCGATTGGCAATGGAACCGATTCGAGAATCTTACCAGCGCCTAAAGCAGTTCACTGCTGATGCTTCCCATGAACTACGTAACCCGATTGCCTTGATCCAAACCAATGTCCAAGTTGCCTTAGCCGACCCCGATGCTGATCCGCAAGAGCAACGGCAACAGCTAGAAGTCATTGAACGATTAACTCGCCGCTTAGGACGGCTGGTGGATGACCTCCTATTTTTAGCGCGTCAAGACAGTGGGACGGTGCAATCCCAGTTCCAGGCTTGTCCTCTAGATGCGCTGTTGATGGAAGTTGTGGAAGAACAGCAGGCGATCGCCGAAGCTAAAGACATTACCCTCTCTTTAGATTTAGACGAACCTAACGGGAGTTCTACAATTCCTGGGGCAGATCCCTTCACGCTACCCGCAGATTATGACCAACTATTTCGGTTGTTCACCAATTTGATCACTAACGGTATCCAATACACCCCACCCGGCGGCAAGGTGCATCTCAGCTTGCAGTACCTCTATCGTAGTGGCCTGGCTTACCTCCAAGTGCAAGTTAGGGATAGTGGCGTCGGTATTCCAGCAGCAGCCTTGCCCCACCTGTTTGATCGGTTTTATCGGGTTGACCCCGCTCGTCCCCGGAGCCAGGATTCACGGTCTGAGGTTGTTGCTAGTAGCGGCCCAGAGGGAACATCTCGCGTGAATACCGGATCAGGCTTAGGATTGGCGATCGCTCAAGCAATCATAGAAACCCATCACGGTCAACTCCGGGTTGAAAGCACTCTGAATCAAGGTACGACTTTCTTCGTCTTGCTACCGCGGCCAGAAACCGTTGCTTGAAGCATGGAATACAGATTGCTTGGGAATCAACACCAGACAGGTATGATAGAAACTAAGTTCCTGAGCTGAAGTCTTTAATTCAAGCAAAACAAGTCTTGAAGTTTAGGCAAAACAGCTTTAAGCATGTTTCCTTCAGCACAGGTATGCTTCTACAAGATCCAATCAGGTTGGAGATCAGGAGATAAATTATGCCCATTCAAATCAAAGACGATATCGTATATATCCTGTTAAAAAAGATTCATGAAGGTGATATTAATGCGCACGGGCAGCATGAAGTGAATCTGACGGAAGGGGACTTCGCCGGTCGCGCTCTGACCCAAGCCGAACTGATGGGTACCTTAGACTTTCTAAATCAAAAAGGGTTCATTAATGCTAAATTTTCCGGCAATGCCTACGGCAACCAGGAAGATGTTCCCGATGTCACTGGCCCTGCAGAGTTTGACTTTAGAGTTGCTAACACCTACGGCTCCCCAGATGGTCCCCTCCCGCATTTAATTGCTTTCGAGAAGGCAGAACTGACCGAAAAAGGTGTCAAGATGCTGCAGGACATGGATGCCAATCCTCCTCAAGCAATCACCAAAGGGCCGACAACTCCAGTTGCTACTAAGGATATGCCCTTCCTGGAGAAAGTCATGGTCAAGGGTGAGCTGGAAGATATCTTTGATGCACGCGACATTACAGAAGTGGTGTTTCGTACCATGCGTGACATGATGACCAATGAAGCCTCTGACCGGGTGGCGGAAGAACTGCATGAAGAAGCAGAGCCAACTGAGGATAAAGCATTACAAAACGAGGTGGCAGACCTCTGGAAAGACACCAATCCTATCGTTGCTTTTCTTAGCCGGGTGCGGCCTCCTTTAGAAATTAAGCCAGAGGTCTTTCTGCGGCGGATCAATCAAGAAGCTGGTTTGTCCACAGATGTGGACCGCGAAGAGGTTGTCATGGCAGTTTTTTCGGCAACAAAAGATGAATTGTCGCAAGAGCGAATTCAAGAAATTGCCAATTTCTTGCCAGGTAAAATCCGCGAAATGTGGGAGCAAGCATAACCTGGTATAGTCGGGTCGCTTAAATTGATTCAGAACTGCCCCTTCTGTGAAATATCTGAAAAGGGGCTGTTTCTTATGTCTACGACTTCTCTCGAAGAGAGGATGTTACGTGTTTCCGATGAAGCTTAGCATTGGGGATGTTTTGTTAAGGAAATACTGATGGACACGCATACGCCATTTCTGGAAAAAATAAAGACCCAGGGTAACTTGAAGAGTACTGATGAGGCCAAGCGAGCTGCTGAGGTCACATTTCGTCTACTGCGGGATGTAATGCCAGATGACTCTATTGATCGGGTTGAAGATGAACTGGATGAGAAGCCTGATGAGACTGTAGAAGACCTTTGGGAAGATACCAACCCCTTAGTTAATTTCCTGAGCCGGATTCGACCTCAGCTTAAAATCAAACCGGAGAATTTTTTGGTTCGGCTCCAGCAAGAAGCCAATTTACCTGATGCAGACCCACCAACTGTAATGAAGGCCGTGTTTTCTGCGACTAAACAGGAATTGTCTCAGGAGCGAGTGCAGGAAATTGCTAATTTCTTGCCCGATGAGATCCAACAAATGTGGCAGCAAGCCTGATTAAGGGACAATGATTCTAGCGCAGGGGAATAGTACTTATAGAAAGTTGCCTGGGTGATGTTATGTCCCGTTGGGTGCTGACAGTTGAATCTTTCTAGATGCATCTTCACACACTCAACTCACGAAACTACAATAACTACCAGGTAAGACTCCCGGCTGAGAGATATCGAAATAGCCGGGAGTCAATGCCTTTAATTTGGTGCAAATACTGAATCCAGCCTCGGAAATTCTAATAGTCATAACCTCAATCCGGAGGCATCCTATGACTAGCCAGAATAAGCGAAAACGGTGCAGTCCTAGAATAAAGACTTGTGCTGCACCAAGGTTGAAGTATGAAAACGTTTGCGTTGAGGTTAAAACCTGGCTCAGATCTGAAGGAAAGCCTCAAAGATTTTACCCATGCTTATCAACTTCAAGCTGGTTTTATTTTGACGGCAGTTGGCAGTTTAGAGAAAGCAACGCTTAGATTTGCCAATCAACGGGTAACCCAAGTTTTTGAGCAGAAATTTGAACTGGTTGCCCTAAGTGGCACCCTTTCCTCAAGCGGGGTGCATCTGCATATTGCGATCGCCGACCAAAATGGTAAAACCATGGGTGGACACCTGGAAACGGGTTGCACTATCTATACAACCGCAGAGATTGTAATTGGAGCAAGTAAAGAATTTGCGTTTGAGCGAGTCATTGATCAGGAGACAGGATTTAAGGAACTACAAATTTTTCCCAGTTGACTGGAAGCCTAGATTGCCAACACGCTTATAAATGCAATCGGCTTAAGGATTGCACTTCTTTGCCTAGGACTCTGAATTGGACTTATTAGCTAGCTTCCGGGGGCAGTTCTGGAGGGCCAACTAGACCCATAAGAAAGCTGATTGACTATACAGCATGGCCCTCTTTAGTCTGCTAGCGTTCCAGTCCGCAATGGGGCAGACTTTCTGCCTGTAGGCTGGCGATCGCTAACCTCGCTCGGATACTTTGTAAAGATTTATGTTACACTGAACCTCGGTCAGTACACTCCGGTCTGCTACTGACGTACTGGAACTTAACTCATTCAAGCCATCCAGCTTAACTACAAATTTATTGCTCTTAGACTGGCCCCAGCTATTGAACTTGGGGTAGGGGCATTAACTAGGAGCAATTATATCCATGACATTTCGCAACCTCGGTCTTTCGAGCGATCTACTTCGTGCTGTCGCTGACCAGGGATACACCGAACCAACCCCGATTCAGCAGCAGGCAATTCCCGCTATCTTGCAAGGACGAGACATTTTTGCTAGTGCCCAAACCGGAACGGGTAAGACAGCTGGCTTCACCCTGCCCCTGCTGCACCGTCTCAAAACCACCAACCCTACCAAGAGCCATCGCACCCCTCGTGCTCTCATTCTTACTCCAACTCGCGAACTGGCAGCTCAAGTTAGTGACAGCGTCAAAACCTATGGCAAATACCTGCCCCTGCGAGCGGCAGTAGTCTATGGTGGCGTTGGAATCCAACCACAAATCCAAACGTTGAGCCGGGGGGTTGATATCCTAGTCGCCACGCCCGGTCGGCTGCTTGATCACCTTGAGCAAAAAACTCTAGATCTCTCCCAGATTGAGATACTGGTGCTGGATGAATGCGATCGCATGTTAGATATGGGTTTTATCCAGGCCATCCGCAAAATTTTGGCAGCATTGCCTCGATCCCGGCAAACCCTGATGTTTTCCGCTACCTTTTCCAAGCCGATCCAGCAGCTCGCTAACACCCTGCTAAAGTCTCCCACCTTAATCGAAGTTGCTCCTCGCAATGCGGCTGCTGAGCAGGTAGAGCAGGTGGTTCATCCGGTCGATCGCGATCGCAAGCGAGAATTGCTTTCTTACATGATCGGGACCCATAATTGGCAACAGGTGCTGGTCTTCACCCGCACGAAGCATGGTGCTAACCGCCTAGCCGAGCAACTCGCTAAAGATGGGCTAAAAACTGCTGCGATTCATGGCAATAAAAGCCAGGCTGCCCGTACCCGTGCTTTAAACGATTTTAAGCAAGGCAAGGTGCGGGTATTGGTCGCTACGGATGTGGCCTCGCGGGGGCTAGATATCGATCAGCTCCCCCACGTCGTGAATTTTGAACTGCCCAATGTACCGGAAGACTACGTGCATCGCATCGGTCGCACAGGTCGCGCTGGCAGCGAAGGACGAGCCGTTTCCCTGGTCTGCAGTGATGAGCATGCATTCTTAAAGGACATTGAACGATTGCTCAATCGAACCTTTTCCAAAGACGTGATTCCAGGATATGAGCCAACCTCGCCAGCTCAGACTAAAAC
Source organism: uncultured Synechococcales cyanobacterium (assembly GCA_902806435.1). Classification (GTDB taxonomy): domain Bacteria; phylum Cyanobacteriota; class Cyanobacteriia; order Thermosynechococcales; family Thermosynechococcaceae; genus CADCWO01. Next base: position 12,918 of record CADCWO010000230.1, read on the forward strand.
AGACCAACCGAACAGTAAGCAGCCCAATCAACATCGCAGACGGACAAAGCCACAGACGCAATCCACACCCAGCCGCAGCAAAAAGCCTACCTCAGCCGGAACTCGCGATCGAAAACAGATCCGTACTGCTTAGGTACGCTGTGGTTAATGCCAGATTAAGTCCATCATCTGTTACGCAAGCTAACGAGATTGTGAAGCCTATGTCTTCTATTGAAAAACGCCTGGCAGCCTTCCGCAAGCTGCCGCTAAGGGCACAATTCGCTCTGATAAGCTCTACTCGTGCAAATCCAGTTTTGGCTCAGAACAAGGAATACCTTGAGGGTTTAGAGCGGGTCCATGCTGAGTGTGTGCAACAGTCATCCCCTGAGCAGAAAGATGCCTATGAGAAAGCCCAGGTCCATCTGACCGACATCTAGCTGCCTGGCGATAGTTGTATTCCACTTCATTGGAACCTAGCTAGTGCGAGGAGATAACATCGCCTAGATACAAATAATGTTGCAGATTTCCAACAAGGTAATTATTCCCCTCAGCGAGATCGAGATCAGTGCAATTCGCGCTCAGGGAGCAGGAGGCCAAAACGTCAATAAGGTTGCCACCGCTATCCATTTGCGCTTCGATATTGGTGCTTCATCGCTAAGCGATCTCTACAAAGAACGGCTTTTGCAACTTAACGATCAGCGCATCACCAAGGAGGGCGTGGTCGTTATCAAAGCTCAGCAGCACCGTAGCCAAGAGAGAAATAGAGAGGAGGCGCTGAAACGACTTCAAGAGCTCGTCAAGGGTGTGGCCGTACTACCCCAGAAGCGTAAACGAACTAAACCGACTCGCAACTCTCAAAAAAGACGCCTTGATAGTAAAAGTAAGCGAGGACAGGTTAAGTTCATGAGAAGCAAGGTCACAGAGTGAAAAAAGTAATTAATGACCTTAAAGCTAAGCAACCTAATTTCTACCCGGAAGTGGGTATGAGGTCAATCGCTATCAGTTGAATCCTGCAAGGTCTAGACAGCATGATCAGCGGCTTTTTTAAGGCAAATGAGATTACTGCTACTGCAGACAATTGTGGTTTCCTGTAATAGGCGACTCCTAAGCTGAAATTTAGGAAAGGTCGGCACCAGAAAAACAGTGAGGTAAAGGAAACACCTTAGATGAGTAAACCATTAGATGTAGCTCTTTCAAGCGAAATTGCTAAACGCATCAATAGCAAAACGACTGACTACTTTGACAATGCTTATCAGGCCGCAATATTGACCGAAGGAGCAATATATGTCCAAGGATTCCTAACCTATGCTGGAAGGCCAGAGGGACCCATTGAATACAGCTGGATTGAGCTTGAGGATTGTCTTGTCGATCCGACCTTGCCCCATTTAAACAAGAATGCTCAAGAACTTCACTACTTTGCGGCACAACGTCTTACCATCAAGCAACTGAAAGCAGCCGTAGAAGAAGCTAGGGAAGATTATCCAGAAGATCCTCCACTGCCTGTCTATGGTGAGCCGCCTTATGAGTATTATGGCGACATCATGTTAGGCGGTAGAGACTACCAAGATGCCTATCAAGCAGCAGAGACTAGATGCAGGGAGTTAAATCAACCACAAACCTAGACCCCTAGAGCTTTGCTTGCTTGGGCTGGCAGCGAAGCCACACTTGTAGAGCAATAAAAGCCTTTTCTCTAAAATGTGCCTAGCTAAACTGTTTGACCGCCACTAGCGTTCAAATTAAGCCCAAACCTGCAATTAGGCGCACGGAGCAAGGTCAGACATGCCATCACATCTCATCAAGCGTAGGGACAGATTACTTACGGCGCAACCTGTGACTTTAGCTTTGCTAATTGAGTCTCTACTCTGGATAGTCGTTCCTTCAGTTCAACGGCCAGGGTTGCCAGCCGGTCCACTCTAGGATCTGCTGCTGGACTCGCGCGTCTATCCCGCCCCGATGGGTAGATAGGTTCATTACCTCTACCTGTGCGCGGTTCTGGGCGGTTAACTGGACTAATCTGGGACTCTAGGCGATCCACCCGCGATCGCAGTTGCCGGTTATCAAACTCTAGGGTTGCTAGGCGAGATTCTAAGTGGGATGACGCCTGTACAGGTACGACTAGTAGGGATATGAAGATTATCACCAGCAGTAAAACTATTCCTAACGGCTGGCGGATTTTAGGCCGTTTGAACATGGGAGGTGGTACTATCCTCAATTTGTTGTTAGCGTTTTTTGCATCCACATGAGTAACCTACGTTCGAAGTTAAACCACAAAGCTGAAACACTATCTGCTTACTCTCCGATTAGCTAGCAGCGATCGCGCCCTTCGGTAAAGGTTATAGATCTACATCCTGACTTAATAGCCACCGCCAAGGCCCTCCCCAATTAAGTTGGATAGACGGGCAAGGTGAAGTGGAAGCAACTTCCCTGCTGGGGAAGTGAGTCTACCCATAGCTGACCATAGTGAGCACGGATAATTCTTTGACAAAGTGCTAGACCAATCCCATAACCCTCCTGGTCTTGATCCCGTGGCAACCGGAACTGCTCCTCAAAAATTTGTTTCTGGTTCTCCACTGGAATCCCCAAACCGTTATCGGAGATGCTCACTTGCACCTTCTGCGTAGTGCGGTGCAGCATCGAAACCTTGATCACGCCGCCAGCCGGGGTGTACTTGATGGCATTATCTAATAGATTTGTCAGTACTTGGCGCACTTTTTCACCGTCGGCATAAACAGCAGGTAAGTCGTTGGGGATGTCGATTTTAACCTGCTGAGATTTAGTCTTAATCCGAGTTATTAGAGGCTCTATCACCTCCTGGTATAAAGACATCAGCACCAGTTTTCGCGGTTGAATCTGTAGCTCCGCTAGGCTCCCTCGACCCGATTCCAGCAGATCGGTAATCATTTGCTCGATTACTCGCGCTTGAGTGCGAGCATGCTTCATTAGTTGCTCTCGTGTTTCCAGGGCAAGCTCATTCTCTAAGCTCCAGCTAAACTCAATCGTCTCCAGCGCCATTGAGACAGCAGTCAAGGGGTTACGCAGATCATGGGCGAGCATAGCAACCAGCCGGTCCTTAAACCGGAGTTGTTCTTGCAGGGCTTCTTGTTCTTGCTTCAGCCGGAAGACTTGATCAGAAAGCTGGAATATTTCGGCTGAACTTGTAGTTGGATGATTGCCTGTTGATGATTGGGTCAGGCAGTCTGGTGTCGACTGTTGCCAAAAGGGCCAGCAGGCTATCAGTTGATTGACTAAGTTACTACCAGCAAGGGTTTGCCACGGCTCCGGGTAAACTTTAATCAAGCATGGTGTTGCAACAAGTTTAAAGTGTTCAGCTAAATAAGGTTGCTCAGCGACATCCACAACTGTCAAATCGTAGGCATAATCAGGTTTTAAATTTTTAAGCTGGGACCTAATCCGTCTTAACTGTTCGATTGAGCTAGGACGTTTGTCGATGAACAATAGAAGTTTTAAGGGCGGTTGAGAACCACCCGTTATCTCAGGGGAATGGTTGGGAGATGACCGCATGCGATCGCGCCTGGTACTAAAAACAGATCATCCCGATAGTCTAAAGATAGAAGAGATAACCTGATCACCTTTCTCTTTAGCATTATTTTAACGTCATGCGTTGCTCCCTTTCGAAGATCAAGCAGCAAGGCAGAGGTAGCAAAAGCAAATTCTATCTTGCTATGGTTTTAGGTCTTGCTATGGTTTTAGGACCAGGACCTGCAGAAATTATTCCTAGGACCTGAGATAAAAGTTGATTTGCTTGAAAATGTTGGGCTTGTGCTAGCTGTGAACGCAGCTAAAAAAACTGTAGGGACAGCAAAGCCCCTACAGCGAAAACCATCTTTGACCCAGAAATCAAAGACTTGACATTACAGCACGAGCAGCATTGAGTGTCTTCTGAATATCCTCATCAGTGTGAGCTAGAGAGGTGAAGCCTGCTTCAAATTGGGACGGGGCAAGATAAACCCCACGCTCTAACATGCCCCGGTGGAAGCGGCTGAACTTAGGCAAGTTAGACTGCTTGGCATCCTCATAGTTGTGTACTGGATGTTCCGTAAAGAATAAGCCAAACATGCCACTGATGCTACCACCGTAGGCGGCGTGACCCGTCTCCTTAGCGATGTCCAGCAGCCCACTGATCAACTTTTTGGTCACCCGTTCCAGCTGTTCATAGGTCCCGGGCTGGCGCAGTAACTCTAAAGTCTTAATGCCAGCCGTCATGGCCAGCGGATTACCGGATAAAGTCCCCGCTTGGTACACCGGTCCCGATGGTGCAACCATTGACATAATATCCCGGCGGCCCCCGTAGGCCCCCACAGGTAAACCGCCACCGATTACTTTCCCGAGAGTGGTGAGGTCCGGCGTAATTCCGAATTTCTCTTGGGCACCGCCATAGGCAATTCGAAAGCCCGTCATCACTTCATCAAACACCAGCAAAGCGCCATGCTCCTGGGTAATCTCGCGCAGCCCAGCCAAGAAGCCGCCATCAGGCGGAATAAAACCAGCATTGCCGACTACCGGCTCCAAAATTACTCCAGCAATCTGGTCAGGATTTTGCTCAAACAAAGCTTTAACAGCCTCCAGGTCATTGAATGGCGCTGTCAAAGTATCACTGGTTGTGGATTTGGGAACGCCAGGAGAATCCGGCAAGCCCAAGGTGGCAACGCCAGAACCTGCCTTGACTAAGAACATGTCGGCGTGCCCGTGATAGCAGCCCTCAAACTTGATCACTTTCTCCCGGCCCGTAAAGGCACGCATCAACCGCAGAACCGACATACAGGCTTCTGTGCCAGAGTTAACAAACCTGACCATCTCTACACTGGGCACAGCGTCAATCACCATTTCCGCCAGCAAATTTTCTAACACCGAGGGTGCCCCGAAGCTTGTCCCCTTTTCTAAAGCTTCCTTGAGGGCATTTAGCACGTGCGGATGAGCGTGCCCACAGATCGCCGGCCCCCAAGTGCCTACATAGTCGATGTACTGGTTACCGTCAACGTCCCAAACATAAGCACCTTTCACCCGGTCAAATACGATGGGTTGGCCACCAACAGACTTAAATGCCCGTACCGGGGAGCTAACGCCTCCTGGCATCAATTTCTGAGCAGCAGCAAAGATCTCTTCTGACTTCGTAGTCTTAAAGGTACTGGTGAGCAAAGTCATCTCCTTATCCGTATTTCCTGCTGATAGCGTGTTTCAACGTTTGATCTCAAAGTTCAACCCCAAAAAAGGTTTTACTGAAGATAACACTCTATTGTACAAAGTCTTCTCAATCCGGTGCCCAGCGTAGGTTCAGTTTAAAATTCGTTACGCTGGAGAAAGCTCTGGTAGTTGATGTCAAGCTAAAAGCGCAACCTATGTTGGCTCTCTAATTGTTGATTTTGTGGATGTGGAACCTATGCTGGTGCAAAAACTTGAGCAACTTAAAGCTTTGTTTGTCCAGATGGAGCGGGCTTTAGTCGCCTACTCTGGTGGAATTGACAGCACCTTGGTTGCTAAAATTGCCTACGATGTTTTGGGTGATCGTGCCCTAGCCGTTACCGCTACTTCCCCATCCCTGCTGCCGGAAGATTTAGAAGATGCGTCTATTCAAGCCGCAGAAATTGGCATCCGCCATGAGGTTGTCCAGACCCACGAAATGGACAACCCTAACTACACCACCAATCCGGTCAACCGCTGTTATTTTTGTAAAAGTGAACTCCACGATACACTCAAGCCCCTAGCCTTTAGTCGCGGCTACCAGTACGTAGTAGATGGAGTAAATGCCGATGATCTTCAGGATTACCGTCCTGGCATTCAAGCGGCGAAAGAACGGGGAACGCGATCGCCCTTGGCAGAAGTGGGGGTTTCCAAGCTAGAAGTTCGGCAGATGGCCCAGCATCTAGGCTTACCCTGGTGGGATAAACCCGCTCAACCTTGTCTTAGTTCGCGCTTTCCCTACGGTGAAGAAATTACAGTGGAAAAGTTACAACGGGTGGGGCGATCGGAACGCTACCTGCGTAATCTTGGCCTCAAGAATCTCCGCGTTCGCTCGGAAGGCGATACCGCCCGGATTGAACTTCCGCCTGAGCAGATTAAAGACTTTGTTCTCACAACAGAACTACCGGCTCTAGTCGCTGCTTTCCAGGAATATGGCTTTCTCTATGTGACGCTAGATTTGGAAGGCTACCGCAGCGGCAAACTGAATCAGGTCTTGGTGCAAACACTTGCCTGATAAGTTTAATCACTGGAATATTGAACACCTTTCCTCAGCAGCTACTTTGTCTTGGCAATAGCTTCTCCAACACTTAGCCAAATCAGAATCTATGAGCCAAGTCAAAATTTACGGAGTGAAAGATTGTCTCAATCCGATCAAACCACAGCTCTCGGATGTGATTCATTCCTGTGTGGTGGATGCGTTAAAGTACCCTGTAGGCAAGCGAGCACATCGATTTTTTCCATTAGACAAGTCGGACTTCTACTACCCGTCAGGGCGCACTGACCACTACACGATCATTGAGTTCAGCCTGTTTGAGGGGCGCAGTATCAAAGCCAAAAAACTATTGATTCATCTGCTATTTGAGCGAATACAGAAGTTGGGCATTTCTGCTCAAGATTTGGAAATTACAATCTTTGAGACTCCCAGGCACAATTGGGGTTTCCGTGGGCTGCCAGGGGATGAACATGAACTCAACTATCAAGTTGAGATTTAGGAATAATTTGACCTTGGCTTTCTAGTAGAAGAAGGATTAGTTGAACAAGCAACTTAGTTAGCAAGGCTGCGATCGCTGAGTTTTGGCGAACTACAATCGCCTATTCGCACCGTGAAGCAATTAAGCTTACTGACAAGAATCTTCAGACTAAAAACGGAAGGACAGGGTCAAGACTTGCGGCGGTAGCATCGGGTTGATCAAGCTGGCAGCAGTGATAAAACCCTTTAATGGCAGCTTTGCGTGCCGTGATTGCTATTTCGGTTAACTTCAGGCTTATTCAACCTCTTTAATTCGGGTTTTACGCTCTAGAATCTCCTTCAGAACTAGGGTCACAACTGCCAGAAGAGCAAGCAGGACTGCTGCTGAGAAGGCGGCCTGAGTTTGGTATTGCTTATAGGCTTCCTCGACAAACAAAGGTAGAGTTTGGGTTTTACGCGCAATATTGCCAGAGACCACTGAGACGGCACCAAACTCACCCATAACTCTGGCATTGGTCAAAATTAGGCCGTAGAGCAGGCCCCAACGGATATTTGGCAACGTTACGCGCCAGAAGATTTGCCAGTCACTAGCCCCCAAAGTTTTAGCGGCTTCCTCCTGGTCGGAACCTGCTTCTTCCAAAACCGGAATCACTTCACGGGCAACGAAGGGCAAGGTAATAAACGCACTTGCCAAGACCATTGCCGGCATCGCAAAAATAATTTTAATGTTGAAAGTATTGAGGAGTGGCCCAAACCAGCCATTACGTCCATAAAGCAGCACGATCATCAATCCAGCAACAACTGGGGAAACCGCAAATGGGATATCTAACAGGCTGATCAAAAAGGTACGGCCTCGAAATTGATGCCGAGCAATCACCCAAGCCGCACACAGCCCAAATACAGCGTTTATCGGGACGACGATTAAGGCAATCAGAACCGTTAGCTGGGCCGCATGGACAAAAGCGGGTTCTGTCAGGTTGTCTAAGAAAGGTCCTACCCCCTTTTCGAAGGCTTGCACAAACACGTTAATCGCAGGAATGAATAAGATAAGTGCCAAATAAGCGATCGCTACGCCAATCAAAGTAGCTTTAACCCAACCTCGTTCAGCAGACGTTGAGCGTGCTGGTAGTTCTGGCTGAAAAGACTTCCCGGCTAAACTAGAGCTCATAGCGCCGTCCCCAAGCTTGTAAAAGATTAATAGAAAGTAAAATCAACAGTGAGATGGCCAGCAATACGGTGCCAATTACCGTTGCGCCCGCATAGTCATACTGCTCTAAGCGCTGGATAATTAAAACAGATGCAATTAAGTCCTTGAAGGGAACATTAGAGGCAACAATTACCACGGAACCATATTCCCCCACTGCACGAGCAAACCCCAGTGCCAACCCCGTCAAAATGGCTGGAAACAGGGGTGGCAACAGTACTCGCCAGAAGGTTTGCCACTGAGAAGCCCCTAAAGACCAAGCCGCCTCCTCAATCTCCCGCTCCATTTCTTGCAATACAGGCTGCAAGGTCCGCACAACAAATGGTAAAGAGATAAACAGCATCGCCATACCCACACCCAAGCGAGTAAAGGCTACTTTAATCCCCAGCGGTGCCAGCAGAGACCCAATCCAACCGTTCTGGCTATAAACCGTGGCTAGGGTCAAACCCGCCACAGAGGTGGGTAAGGCAAACGGCAAATCGATTGCCGCATCAATTACCCGTTTGAAGGGAAAATCGTAGCGGACCAAAACCCAAGCAATTAAAACCCCAAAGACGCCGTTGATCAAGGCTGCAATTAAGGCAGTCACAAAAGTAACGTCATAGGTGGCAAGCGCAATCGGGCTGGTGGCAATTCTCCAAAACTCGATCGGCTTTTCTGTACTCGCCTTGAGTAGTAGGGCAGACACGGGCAGGATCAACATTATGGTGAGATACCCTAAAGTGATCCGCCAAGGCCAGGAGAGCTGAGCAATTTGGCGAAACGGATTTTGCCAGCCAGAATTAGGCCCAGAATTAGACGATACAGCCATAAGAAATCATTTCCATCAACGAGTTACCAATTTTCCTCATCTGGATCAGTAGATTTGCTCCAAATCTTGATATCAAGTTCTGTCAGATAAACAAGGGCACTTTGAATCTGAGGGCTGGTACCTTGTAATTCCAAATCAAACCAGCCCTCACTTTGGGTGTCAGCACCTAGTAGAGCTGCCTTGACATTCACACTCAAGCCATGGTCAGACACCAGACGCGAGATCACAGGTTCTTGACTATAGTGTTTAGGAATCTGAATCCGAATTCGTGTCTGCCTCGACCTAGGGTCTTTCGCAGCAGTGATTGTGCTTACCAGCTGGCTGGGATGAACCGGCTTGAACTGAGGATTGTTCCAGGTTGGCATCGTAGTATCCTTCTGTTGAGTTGTAACCCTGTTGAGGATGTATACCCGTAGTTACTTGTGGTGAATTAAGGCGTGGCTGCTGGAAAGCAGGAATCCAGCAGCCAGCAACCCCAGGTCCAAGTCAAGCTGATTCGCTACCAGCTTGAATCTTGTCAAAAATTGCGCCGTCTTCAAAGAACTTCGTCTGGATTGTGTCCCAACCGCCCAAATTTTGAGCCGTAAACAGGGTTTTGACTTTTGGGTATTGGTTAGCTACTTCTTCTCCTACAGTAGGGTCAACCGGTCTAAAGCCAACTTTGGCAAACTCTCGCTGAGCATCTGGGGTAAACAGGTATTCGACAAAAGCTTCAGCGACTTCCCGAGTTCCGTGTTTATCGACATTGGCATCGACAACTGCAACAGGGTTATCAATCGAGATATTGACGTCCGGCACGACATATTCTGGATTTTCCCCATTCTGCTTGGCCAGAATCATCTCGTTTTCATAGTTGATCAAGACATCACCTTGAGCTTGCTTGAAGAAGACGTCACTAGCCTCACGTGCATCTTTAGGCAGCACTGGGACATTTTTGAAAACTTGAGTTGTAAACTGCTGTGCTTTCGCCTCGTCCTTACCTGTTTGGGTTACAGAACCCCAAAGCCCAAGGAAGTTCCAGCGTGCTCCACCAGAGGTTTTTGGGTTGGCCGTAATTACTTTTACTCCGTCTTTGCTTAAATCTGCCCAATCTTTGATCCCTTTGGGGTTACCTGGGCGGGTAACCAAAGCAGCAACAGATTTAGTGACGATCGCACTGTTCGGGGCTTCTTTTTCCCAGCCGGGCTGAATCAAACCAGCTTCCTCAATTTTTTTAGTATCCAGGGCTAGGGCTAAACCTACGACATCCGCTTCTAAGCCATCAATCACTGCCCGCGTTTGGGAACCAGAGCCACCATAGCTGGAGTTAAAGCTAACGTTCTGATTGTGTTCCTGCTTCCACTTGTCGGTGAAGGAGGGAATGATCTTTTCGTAAGCTGCTTGTGTAACCGCATAGGAAACTAGCGTCAGCTCCACATCTTTTTGGGCTTGTTGGCCTGTGGGTGTAGCGGAATTGGAACCACCGCTGGCACAGCCAGGGACAATTAAGCTAATACTTAGGCCCATAACGAAAAGAAGGGCAAAGCTTTTAGTTGAGCGCTTGAGTAATCTCAACGATTGGAGGAAGTTGGCTGCGAGGCGCAAATGAACTGACTCCAATTGCCCCCGCTTGTGGTGGTGCTGCATGAACGAAAGAACTCCTTCTAGGCAAATGGTTAAAGAGCGAGTAAGTCAGCCTGGATCACTTACTCGATTGCGGGTTTGCTCCCCTGCTCTTTAATCTACGGTAACTCGGTCAGGATGCAGTAGAAAATTTAGAGCCAATTTGGAGTATTGCACAGTCACTGCACCAAAAGCAACACTATGCAAATTGGTTCTCTATCCTCAGAAATAAATAAACAAGTTAAGCCCCGGAATAGTGCGCGAAAGGGTCCACAACAGCAGGATGATGTAGAGCACCCCGAGGCCCCATTGATACCAGACTAAACTGCTAATCAGTCCGGGTAGGTGTTGATCGCGCAAGCGAATGTCATTAAACCCTAGCCGCAGAAAGTTGTTCAGGCTAAGGTCAAAATAATTGAGCCAGCCCCAGCGTCGATTCCACAAAATCGGTTCGTAGCGCTCCCGAAAAAAGGGAAAGCGGGGCATCACGGGTAACCGGCCAATTAATAGCCGCAACTGGCGCATACTACCATCCTCAACGAAGTAACTTACCTCCATCAAGTCATGGTAGCGACCGCGTTGGTAGACCAACCAAAGAATACCAACCGGTAAAGGCAGCGTTAGGCCAGCTAAAAAAGCCAGGGTTAACCACGGGGTTTCTGCGGTTCGGAAAATTGCGGTCAGGCCTCCCAGAGATAGAAGGCTAAAACTGCTAAGGACCCAAATTGTCTCTGTTAGGTTTGGCAACACTGGGTAAGGGCGTAGCCGTCGCCAGCGATCCACCAACCAGAAGAATAAGCCAAACACTGCGATCGCCAACCATCCCACCCCAAAAATCAAACCAAAGCTCGTGCCATAGCGGCTCAGCAGCAGTAATAGACTCAAGCTCAACCAAGTCAACCCGGTGAGGATCCAACCCCCACTGGAAAGGGGTTCACCCGCGATCGCGCGCTCCCGTAGCTTGATGTAAGTCGGTAGATCAACAACCGTACGGGTTAGAAGTTCCGTTAGATTACGAAAAGGCTGTTCTAGACGACTGCGGGCGATCGCTTCTGCTTGGGTAACGGTAAGCCCAATCGCCTGTAAGTGAGCCAAGGAAGCATTGTTGATGTTGGTGTTAAATAACTTCTGGGCTAGCTGCTGCTGCCGCAGTTTTTGGGCTGTGTACTCTACTTGGTTGGCATCCCCAATTTGCTCTAGCTCCCGAAAGTTGCGGATCAAGTTGCGGAGCAAGTTTTCGTTTCCCTGCAAGATTGGGACAGAGAGGACACGGCTGATTTGGCCGGGGTTGCCAATAATTCGGGCTTGCTGGGGGGCAAACTCTAGGCCTGTAATATTGAGGCGAGCAGCCCGGGCAAATAAGGCATCACTAAAGTCCACTTGATTGAGAATGGTTGCCCCCCGGAAATTGACTGGTTGGTTGAACTCAGCTTCCCGGAAGGTAATTGGTTTTTCAAAGGTTGCGTCTGTAAAAAAAAGCGCCTGGTTAAACCTGCTTCTGGCAAAAACTACTTGGTCAGCAGTGCGAACCTGAGCAAAATCAGCATTTCCCTGCCATAGCACCCGGCTGAAGTTGGCTAAGCGCTGAAATAGCACCTGGCTGAAATTGGCAGTGGTTTGGAATTCACTTTTTTGAAAATTGACTGCTTGAGCAAAGCGAACCTGGTTAAAGCTGGCTTTGGCAAAAAAGATACTATTACTAAATTCAACGGCTTGATTAAACGTTGCCCGAGCAAAGCTAGCAGGCTGGCTAAACCGGCCGCCCGACCAGTCAGCCACCTGGATAAATGTGGCACCTTGGCTGACCACCGGCGCTAGAAAGAAGGTGTTACTGAAATTCACCCGGCCACTGAAGCGAGTTTGCACCAATTTCAACGGGCCGCGAAATATCCGCAGTTGAAGTTCCCGTGATGTCAAGTCGTCACTTAGCAGGGAGCGGGAAAGCTGCTTGAGACGAGACAACCGGCGGCGATCTCGTTTGAGTTGTTCTTGTTCTGCCGGGGTAAATAGGGGAAACGTTTGCCCGGACAGGGGAGCACGTAAGCCCAGTTGAACGCCTTCAAAGTCCCCTTGAATTTGGGAATAACTTAAGTCAAGCCCCGGAGAACCACCTGGGCGCTGCAACTGCCCTTGTAGGTCTCGGTAGAACTGGTCACGCAAAGTAGCATTTTCCGGGCGCAAATCGATCACCATTCGCCGCAGATCGACAGTCCGAACGCCTTCGACTAAAACAGGCGATCGCAACCGCTGTTGCAAGAGTTCCGGGGTGAGAATTTGCTGCGGCACTACCCCCGTACCGACTGGGGTGGCCCCCCAAGCTGCTAGAGGTTGAAATCCTAGAAAAGCAATTAGCCCCAAGAGAATAAGCAGCCTGCTTGCTGTTCCCAGAAGCTGTCTACTCAGGAGTTGCCTCCGCCAGCAGTTTTTCTTGGTCGCGGCGACGTTTTTTGGCATAGAGCTGGATCGTGGCTGCCATCGCAATCACCAAACCGAAAATAGCCCAAGCAGCGAGGTCAGTTGGCAAATTGTCTTTAAACACAGCTAGCAAGACAATTGCCACCAAAAGCAGGGTTGGTGCTTCATTTAACGCCCGTAACTGCTGGCTACCCCAGGTACATTCCCCAACCGCTAACTGTCTCATCAGCCGGCCACAGTAGAAGTGATAGCCAACTAAAACAGCGACAAACATCAGCTTTATATGCAGCCAACGGTCATGCAAGACTTCCGGCTCACGGGTGAGCAGTCCAATTGCCATTGCCACCGTCACGACCATCCCCGGCGTGGTGATGATGTTGTAAAGCCGCTTTTCCATCAGCTGGTACTGATTCTTGAGAATCGTTTGAGCTGGTTCTGGCTGCTCATTTGCCTCAACGTGATAGATAAATAAGCGAACTAGATAGAACAACCCAGCAAACCAAACCACAACGCCAATCAGGTGAAATGCCTTGAACCAGTAGTAAGCCATAATCTATCTCAATACCAGTAATACTCCAGGAATTTCTGGAGGTCTTATCCAAATTCTAGGCCGTCTTAGATCGCCAAAACAATCTTACCTGTTAAGAACCCGCCTAGCGATCGGCTGCTGCCGCTGCCTCTAAAGGTAATACTGGGCTAACGTCAAGATGTCACGGCCCAGCGCATCGCTCAGCCGCATACACACTGCCAGATGCAACCAACCTTTCCTGCCCCGGCCTGAATCAAAAGCTGCTCCACGATCGCTAGCTCCGCACAATCCCTAGATGACCACTAAGGTTCTCATTGCAGAAGTACACTTCATCCCCTTCCTGAAAGTGTTGCGCTTCGTCTGCCACCGTCGTCGCTACCGCCGCACCATCAAAGCCAAGCATCGCTAGCATTTGCTCAGAATAAAAGGTACCGCACCGTGGCAACTCTATATGAATTGGATTGACTGCGCTGTAGCGGCAACAATAGTTCACGCCTGTGTGGCTCTTCGGCGTAAGCCATTCCTGCGACTTCAGGGCTTCTGAAGCTCCACGTGCATTAAGAGCGTTTGTAGTAGCCTCTGCGTAGAAAAATCGCTTTCAGCGCCATTCCTTGTCAACTAAGAAACTAGAGCGTTAGAGACTGAGCATTAGTTTCAATCAGTTTTGCCAGATCTTGCAAGAAGGCGGCGGCATCTGCGCCATAGATAATCCGGTGGTCGCAGGTGATTGTTACCTGCATCTGACGCCGTACACCCATCATGCCCTCCTCGGTAGCGACCACTTGGGGCCGGGAAGCACCAATGGCTAAGATTGAGCCTTGGGCGGGCGGTAGTATGGCATCAAAGCGATCCACCCCATACATCCCCAGGTTAGAGAGGGTAAAGGTACCGGAGTTGTACTCCTCTGGCTTCAATTGCTTGGTCCGTGATCTCTCCACCAGATCTTTCCAGGTGCGAGAGAGAGAGTAGATGTCTGCCTGGTCGGCATTTTGCAGCACAGGCGTAATTAAACCACCGTCGGTCATGGCTACTGCAACTGCAATATTGATGCTGTTGCGATACTGCACACCCTGCTCGACAAAGCTAGCGTTCAGTAAGGGATGCTTCTGCAAGGCGATCGCTACAGCCTTTGCTAACAAAGCAGTCATCGTGACACCCTTGGACTTGATCTGCTTGTAGAGCCGATCTAGCCCATCCGTGGTTATCGTGTAACCAACATGGTAGGTCGGCACCTCCAAGCTGGCGACCATGTTCCGTACCACGGCATTTTGGAGGGTGTTAAAGGAGGCGATTTGACCGTTGGCAATCGGTGTAGGTGTGGGAGCAGGTTGTCCACGGGTAGCAGCAGCAGGGTCAGGCTGCCGAGGCGCAGTAGTTTGAGGTGCAGGGTCAGGTTGCCGGGGTGCAGTAGTTTGAGGCTCAGGAGCAGTTGCTGCAGCTGTGGGTTGAGCTGTTTGCCTTACAGCTGCTGCTTCTACGTCTTCTGCGACAATCCGGCCGTGGGGACCGCTGCCTTTGCCGGCAAGGGTGCCGAGATCAACTTTGAATTCTTTGGCCAGCTTCCGCGCCCGTGGTGAAATGATCACGCGTGATGAAGACCCATTTGAAGTCTTCGGTTCCTGTTCCTGGTCTTTGCCATTCCAGGCTGCGGCCTGCTGCGGTGCTACTTCCCCAGGGCCAACTTTGGAAGCTACTTCTGTCACCGCCTGGGTACTAGTGTCTTGCTGGGCTGGCTCAGACTTTTGCGGCGCTGGTTGGGAAGAATCTGAACCTCCTAACTGTTGCTGGGCAGTTTCAATCTCGGCTTCGGTATCTGCTACCAAAGCAATGGTTGAGCCTACAGGGGCTGATTCCCCAGTTGGGGTAGCGATCGCCGCTAGATAGCCTTCATAGAAGGATTCCACATCCATGTCAGCTTTATCCGACTCCACAATCACTACAGTCTCGCCCTTATCAACCTTCTCTCCCGGTGACTTGACCCAAGAGACAATTTTGCCTTCGGTCATCGTGGAACTAAGAGCGGGCATGAAGACTTCGTGAATCATAGGGTGGCCTGAATCAGTGGAGATAGAAAGCTAGATTGCAGTTCAAATTAAATCTTAGCCCGAGGCCTGCCGCCAGGACTATCCTCGTGTATAAATCTCTCTACATTTTCTAAGGAAGTGGTAGTCGCAGCGCGTTGCCATAACCCTTTGAGTAAGTGGCAGCTCAAACTAATCTTCATCAAGTGGCAGTCCAGCCCGAACTCTACCTTGACCAAAGTAACGACCAAACTGAAGCTCGTAGACTTCATCCTCCTCTTGAGTTTCAACCTCTAATGCCGAACGAGGATAGCTGACACATAATAGGGCATAACCTTGGGCTTGCAACTTGGGCGATAGCCCCATTGCTTCTGGTTGGTAGACTTCTCCTGATAAAATTCGTACTGCACAGGTCGTACAGGCTCCATTGCGGCAGGAGTAGGGAAGTTCAACTCCTTGGCTTTCGCTAGTTTCCAAGATATAGCGATCATCTGGAACTTCAACGCTAGAATGAGTATTGGTTTGCCGGTTGTGAACGTGAACAGGATAGGCGTGGGTCATAGAATCAAATCTATTAGCAGGTTATACCCCAATCCTAGAAGGTACTTGGGAGAAAACGCTTTAAAGGTTTCCCCAGTGGGCAAGACTCTGCTAACATAACGTACTTGTGTTCACGAACACAGACCCCCCTGGAGAGGTGGCCGAGTGGTTGAAGGCGCAGCACTGGAAATGCTGTTATGGGGTGACTTATACGAGGGTTCGAATCCCTCCCTCTCCGTTCCATATCTACTCTGGTTAACAGCTTGGGTGGCGATTAGTATAGTGATGAAATGGCGGCTCCCCGTAAACAATTTGGTCAGCACTGGCTGCGGAGCGAGAAGGCATTAAATCGAATTGTCAGTGCCGCGGAGTTAGTAGACGACCGCGCGGCCTCTCCATCGGAGAATTGTGTTCTAGAAATTGGTCCAGGTACAGGCAATCTAACGCGACTATTACTATCTGCGGCTCGGTCAGTAGTTGCCGTTGAAATTGACCGAGATTTGTGTACGCTATTAACTCAAAAATTTGGGCGAGTTAATAATTTCCTGCTATTGCAAGGCGATTTCTTGAACTTAGACCTGAGAACAACCTTGGCATCTTTCCCAACTTTCCAAAAGCCCAATAAGGTGGTTGCCAATATTCCCTATAACATTACAGGTCCGATTTTAGAGAAGCTCCTAGGTACGATCGCCCAACCAGCAACGGAACCCTACGAATCGATTGTCCTATTGGTGCAAAAGGAATTAGCAGATCGACTGTGTGCCCAGCCCGGATCTAAAGCCTATGGCGCTTTATCTGTTCGCATCCAGTACCTGGCTGCCTGTGAGTGGATCTGCAATGTTCCGGCTAAGGCTTTCTATCCACCCCCGAAGGTTGATTCGGCGGTCGTGCGTTTGCGTCCCCACTGCTTAGATCAACCTGCTACTGACCCCCGCCAACTGGACACTTTGGTTAGGCTTGGGTTTGCCACCCGACGCAAAATGCTCCGAAATAATTTGAAATCTTACTTAGATCGCGATCACCTGACTCACTTCCTGGAACAATTGGAGATAGACCCCCAGGTTCGCGCTGAAGATTTAAGCGTTGGCCAATGGGTCGCTCTCAGTAACCTGCTCACTCCGACTTCATGCAGTCCTACTCCCTAAGTGCCTCCGCCAAAATCAATTTGTACCTGGAGATTATCGGTAACCGTGCCGATGGCTATCATGAGCTAGCAATGGTGCTTCAAAGCGTTGATCTGGCTGACCGGGTTGACTTGCGCCCAACAGTCAGAGATTTCATCCAGGTGCATTGCCAGCATCCAGAAGTGCCCGAGGGTCCGCGTAACCTTGCCTATCAAGCAGCGGCACTAATGATGCAGAAGTTTCCCAACTTTAGTGGGGTTGAAATTACGATTCAGAAGCAAATTCCGATCGGAGCTGGTCTTGCGGGGGGCTCCTCAAATGCCGCAGCGGTGATAGTTGGGCTGGATTTAATGTGGCAACTGGGGTTGACCCAATCAGAACTTCAGGAACTCGGCAGCGAGTTGGGAGCAGATGTGCCTTTTTGCATCACGGGGGGAACTGCTTTGGCAGTGGGCCGGGGAGATACGCTTTCATCTCTACCCCCCCTGGATCATCTTTATGTGGTGCTGGGCAAATACCGTAGTATGGCCGTTTCGACGCCGTGGGCTTACCAGACATTCCGCAAGCGATTTGGTCATAGTTACGCCCAGAACGTGGAAACTTTAGAAAGCCGTAGGGAACGGGTCCATGCGGGACCGATGGTGAGTGCGATCTTCCAACGTGATGCTAGGCAGATCGGTCACTTACTGCGCAATGATCTGGAACGGGTTGTCCTACCTGAGTATCCAGAAGTGACCCAACTCCGAGACCGTTTTCAGCAGCTTGATGTTTTAGGGACCATGATGTCTGGTTCTGGGCCAACAGTATTTGCCTTAACTCAGTCGCGATCGCAAGCAGAGCAGGTGCGTGAGACTGTTGGCGCAGCCATTGCCAGTCCTGATTTAGATTTATGGGTTGCCCAGATGTCGAGTACCAGTATTCAGCCGTTGTAAGTTTAGAGTGGTATGTCTTATGTCTAATACCCCAACTAGCTCATCTCAGTCAGGCCCACTACGGTGTGCCAGTGGTTCTCTCGTCGCCGGATCCTTAGCATTAGTTCTTTACCGCTTAACAATCTCAATCGCTGGGTCTTTGGCAGCCAATCCGATTCACTCCCAAAACCCGACAGCCCTTAGTATCTCGGCTGCGGTTCGTACCTTAGTTGTAGGGATGAGTGCCTTGGGTACTGGTATTTTTGGAATTGCTTCCCTAGGCTTGATGGCTTTGGCAATTCAGCTCTTGGCCCAACGCTTGTTCAAATCAACACAGCAACCCCCCAACTCCCAACCTTAGCTGTCGAAGGCTAGCTACATACCCTCGCCGAGTAGCTTAATTGCCTTGCTGATTCTGCGGCAATTTATCTAGCAATGCCTGAACCTCCAGTGTCAGAAAATCATTTTCCTTCGGTAATAGTACGATCGCTTGTTCTAGCGCTTTTCTTGCTGCATCAAATTCCCTCTGCTCATAGAGTTTGTATCCCTGCTCATAATAAGTTTTAGCTACTAGCCGAAAGGACATTTGCAGGCTTGTCCGCAGCCGCTCCAATGCACTGGCCAAATCCTGCATCTCGGCACTATAGCTGCCTGAGATTCGATAATCCAAATTAGTTTTACTGATAGCCTCAGCAAATTGCACTATCTGTTGAACTGGCTGGGTCAAGTTCCTAGAAATGCGTATTGAAGCTAGTACAGCTAAAAGTATTGCTACTCCACCAA
Source organism: uncultured Synechococcales cyanobacterium (assembly GCA_902806435.1). Lineage (GTDB taxonomy): Bacteria > Cyanobacteriota > Cyanobacteriia > Thermosynechococcales > Thermosynechococcaceae > CADCWO01. The sequence goes on from CADCWO010000230.1 coordinate 31,507, forward strand.
TCGCATAGCCACCAAACAGTAATTGCTGCAAGTAGGCCTCAAATTCATCAAGGCTCTGACCGACATAAGCAATACCCACAGGCTTGCTGCGTCGATCTAACTGGTGAGTATGGTCGTACAACGGGCGATAGGCAGTACGATAGTTGGAGCCTATGATATTGGTTCTTCCCAGGAAGTACTGGCCTTTGTCCAAGACAGTATGGGCCACTTCTGCTGAGACACGGGTGCCAATTGCTCTGGTACGACCATCGCTATAGGGTACATTGGTACTCACCCGCAGATCCTTGGCAAAAAGGGTCACTGTAGGCACACCAGTCTTATGTCGAATCCGATCAACCAACTCAGGATTCCGATTGACTAAGTAGCCCACAATAGCAGTACCCACCATCTGGCCTTGCCGTTCTATCGGCTGAACAGCCATAAGTACCATCCCAACCTGGCCCTGCTCCGTATCATAGGTTCCCTCAGGGGCAGGCTTTAAAGGTTGGGATAAACCTGCTGTTTTCTGAGGACGGATACCTACAGAGGCTTGGGCTGATAGACCCATCCGAGCTAGAAGCTTTGAGTTGACGAGCTCCACACCTGAAAAAGCCTGGCGACGCACCATTGCATTTTGCACAATCGCCAAAGTACTGAAGTCAATGTTGATTGGTTGGTTCACAGGCTGATAGCCAACTACTGTAGCTTTCTGGCCGCCTGCCGGCAAGACAGCAGGATGCCTCCCCCGATCCATTGCCACCATTCGAATCTGTTGCGCTATGGTACGCCCAGATCTATCGGTAATCAGGACAAAGCTGCTGCTACTTTGTAGGAGTTCTTTTTTCAAAAAGCGATCAATGAAATCTCGATTAGTTTGCCCCAAGGTAGAATCCTTGAGATTAATGTTGAGCTCCTCCATCAATGTGGAGAGGTGATTGGCTGAAGCAGCTACCTGAGATTGCTTACGGTCCACCTCTTGCTGTAGCTGCCCTAAATCAAGTAGACATTCGCGGTCAACCTGCTGTAACTGTCCTTCAATAAAGTGGCGTGATAGGCCAATCAATCCCTGCGTAATCGCAATAGAGGGCAGTGCAGCCGTCAGTACCAGTGCAAATAAAATCTGCTGCCGGAGGCTGGGGGCAAAGTTCCACTTGCTCATGGAGACATCTTTCTCTCAGATTTTGTCAGTTACCTAGGAAGCATGCTCCGATCGGCAATAGTTTTCATACTAGCTTGGGTTCGTCCTGCCAAAAAAGTACTTCTTTGCTGAACGGCCTATTAACTTCCAAAGGCTGTAATTGAGCAATAAATAAGTGAATACAGCCATCTCTACGTCTGGTTGTAGACCCTACCAATACAGCACGAAGTTGAGTGCAGGATTAAACGGGTCTACGGGAAACCTGAAGCTAAGTCTACTTCCTTCATTGCGATGAGCCAGATACCCGTTCTAGAAAGGCGGCAGCGAAATACTGTTCCTCAGCTGCAGCCCGAAGATTCTATCTTGCTGCGGATTTTTGTACAGCTGTTGGTCACCATTGGTATTGTCGCCACTGCTACTGCTGCCACTAGCTATAGCAATATTTGGGCAATTCCTTTCAGTGCCATTGGGGCTACCTGGAGCTGGCACCGTCGCCGAGAGCGCAATATCACGACCAAGTTCTGCATCGCCATTGGGATGCTGCTGATTTTGGGTGTTTTTTTAAGTCGCCTGGTCAGCCAGATGCAAGACTCTCGATTAACTGCTCATTCAACTTCAGGTACTGCACAGTTTTGATTTACCGCGCCGCAAGGATCTGGGGTATTCCGTTGTGATTGGGTTAATTTTGTTAGGTGTGGCAGCAACACTTAGCCAAACTTCAGTCTTCGGTTTATTTTTACTGCTGTTTTTAGCGATCGCTCTGCCTATTTTAATTCTAGATTACCGTTCTCGCCTGGGCTTGGTATCTCTAAACCTGAAAGGGGTAGCTCTGGCCCCCAAGCGCCTAGGACTTTTTCTGCTGGCTGTAGTGGGATTGGGGTTAATCATCTTTGCCGCGATGCCGCGTCTACCAGGGTATCAACTACGAACTTTTCCCGTTAGTGCCCAGGTTGATGTTGAAGGTAAGTTTGATGGCCGTCAGGTGATTAACCCTGGCTATGTGAGCGGTGGCGTCAAAACTGGCAGCGGCAACATCGGTGGGGAGGGCCAAGGCTTCCAACCCAAATTTGACCCCAATTACTACTACGGCTTCAATAGTCAAATTGACCAGAATTTACGAGGGCAGTTAATTCCTAAAATCGTCCTGCGCGTTCGCTCTCAAGCGGAAGGTTTCTGGCGCGTCTTAGCGTTTGATCGCTATACAGGGCAGGGTTGGAAAATTTCACGGGATGAGCAAGTGGAACAATTGAACCGCTCAAGCTGGTCTTACCAGTTCCGCTTGCCCAGCTCCAGCGCGATCGCTCGCTCTAAAGAAATTGTCCAAACTTACACCGTTGTTTCTGATCTGCCTAACCTACTGCCTGCCCTCACCCAACCAAAGGAGCTGTATTTCCCCACCCGTCAAGTGGCTTTAGGGCCGGAAGGGGACTTACGCTCTCCGATTGGGCTACCGGAAGGGCTAACTTATACGGTCGTTTCGGATGTTCCTTACCGCCAGCAGGATTTATTAGGGCGATCTGGTCGGGATTATCCAGCCGCAATTCGTCATGCCTACCTGCAGGTACCACCAGAATTAGTCACAAAAATCCGCCAGCAGGCACAAGCCCTCTTAGCAAATGCTCCTAGAGATCTAACCTCTCCTTACGAGCAATCACTGTACTTAGCCCAAGCCCTAAAACAGAAGTACACCGTTCAACCCAATGTGCCACCGCTCAATAAAAGTGAAGATTTAGTCGAGGCATTTTTGTTCCGGTTTCAAGGCGGTTACCCGGATCACTTCTCTACAGCACTAACTATAATGTTGCGATCGCTTGGCATTCCGGCGCGATTGGTAACAGGATTCGGTTCCGGCAATTTTAACCCACTAACAGGCTTATATATTGTTCGCAACACCGATGCCTATGCCATGACAGAAGTGTACTTTCCTAAGTACGGCTGGTTTACCTTTGACCCGATTCCAGGTCACGAACTAATTCCCCCTTCTGTTGAAGTAGACCAGACCTTTGGCGTGATGCGGCAATTTTGGCAATGGATTGCTGGTTGGTTGCCCTCTCCTGTCACGGGTTTACTGGTAAGCATTTTCACAACATTAGCAACTTGGCTAGCCCGCCTGCTCCATTTTTTTAGCCAAGGTTGGAGCGGCCTATTCGTTGGGTTGCTGATCGTAATTAGTCTCAGCTTCTTAGGATGGTTAGCCTGGGGCCAATGGCAAGCTTGGCGCTACCGCCGCTGGTTGTCCCGCTTGCCAGCCATGGAAAGCCTATACCAGCAGATGCTGAACTGGGTAGCTCAGCGAGGAATTCGCAAGCGCTCGGCCCAAACCCCACTGGAACATGCTGCGCAGGTCCGTCAAACCCAACGCGCAAACGGAGAACAAGTCATTGAAGACATTGCTCAAGCCTATACAAGTTGGCGCTATGGCGGTCACAATCCAAACTTAAATCAGTTAAGAAAGCAATTTCTCAATCTCAAAGCAAGTCGGACGAAAAAGCGTTAAAGTCTTGATTTTAAGCTTCCTGGCTCCGGTAAGCGACTCAAACATGCCGTGGATTTCAGTACCGCAATACTTAGAAAATGGCTAAATTCTGCTAAGCCGCTAACTACCACATGGTCACCAGTGGTAGCCTCTGAGGATGATGAAGTACTTAGTTTACAGGTACTGATCAGCAAGAGTCAGAAAGTAATTGTTTAGCTCCTCAGCGTGGTACTTGTTCAAAGGCTGACGATTGGCAACTGTAGTTTGGACGTGCTGTTTTTTTAGCATTAGTACCTCCCAATCAAAGACAACGGTTTCTGTCGTCCAAAACCAATTTTGAGAAATAACCGTTAAGCGGAAGGTTACGTGATCATCGCGGCGACGCACCCTTAGCTCTGAGATTCCTTCAGTCGCCTTATAACCTTTGCCAGGATAGGCGATTTCCAGGGCATTTCTGCCCACCTGGTCTAGCTCTTGATTCAGCAGTGCTAACGTACGAGCAATTCGCTGCGATCGCGTTACCGCTTCTGCTTGCTGTGCTGCCTTGGCATCTTGTTCAATGTTTGCCAACTTATTTTGCCAGAAGCGATTATTGGTTGGAAGTTGGGCGAGTTTAATAGCTTGCTGCCATTGATTTTGGTTAAAGGCTTGCTGCGTTTCACGAAATCGTGTGGCAGCCACTTGCCAGTCTTTTTGCCACTTTGTGATAGTAGATTGGACAATCTGATCGCGAGGTGTAGCGGGTGGGATTGACTGGGCATAAGCGATCGCCTTCTTAAGATTTCCAGCATGATATTGGTCCCAACCCAGCTGGAGCACCTGCTGTGCCCAAGTTTGCTCCAGTTGCTGCACTTCTGGTTGCAGTTGACTACCAGAAGAGATTTGGCTAGCAGTTGTAATCGCTGCGACAAATTTGCCGCTGACCGCTAGTTGTCTTGCCTTTTGCAATTGTTCTCTGTCTATCCCCGTTTGGCACTGACTCAAAAGTTCATGGGCTTGATGACGAACAGTGAATTCGATACTCAACCCCTGAAGTAAACGATTTGTTTGCTCCAGGCATGCTTGATACTGTTGCGCAGTTTGTAAACGCTTTACTTCCGCCAGGGCGGCTTGGGCTATTTGACCTCGCAGATAAATATTGAAACCTAAAGCCGTTAAACCTAAGCCCAGCGTAAGGCTGATACCAGTCATCAGATAAGGTGACAGTTTGCCAGATCGGACTTTAGCAATTTGCTCAACAATTTGAATCGTAGCTGTAGAAATACTTGATGGTTGAGCAATTGCTTCCAGTCTCTGCAAACATTCTTGGGCAGAGCGGTATCGTTCCGCCGGACGGTAACAAATCATTCTGTCTAAAAAACCTGCTAAACCGTTGCTGATCTGCACCTTATGGCGCCAGCTAACCTGACCTGTAGCTGGATCAACTAATTGGCTAGGATACATCCCAGTCAAAGCCTGAATTGCTGTCATTCCCAACGCAAAGAGGTCACTACTAAAACAGGGGTTACCTGCATCTTGTTCCGGAGGTGTATAACCGGGGGTACCGATACGAATCGTTAACTGGCGGTTAGAAACCTCAGTTTGAATCGCTTTAACTGCTCCAAAATCAATCAGTACAAGCTTGCCGTCTCGCTGTCGCCGGATCAGGTTCTCGGGCTTAATGTCCCGATGAATTACCTTTTGGGCATGAATAAATTTCAGCACATCGAGCACATCCCGCAAGATGGGAACAACTTCAAACTCAGGAAGCTGTTTGCCAGGCAGCAATTCATCACTTAAAGCATGCCCTGCAACAAACTCTTGTACCAGGTAAAACTCCCCGTCATTTTCAAAAAAGGCTAGCAGTTGCGGAATCTGGTCATGGGTTCCTAGCCTTTCTAACGCCTCTGCTTCCGAGCGGAACCGTAATCTAACTTCCTGGATAAAATCTGCTGCCTGCCCGGCTAGCTTCAGCTGCTTAACAACACACAGAGGACAGCTTGGTAACTGTGTATCTTCAGCAACATAAGTTTGGCTAAAGCCACCTGAACCAAGAACACCCGTTATTTTGTAGCGCCCATCTAAGAATTTTCCGACTATTGGGTCCATGGGGCAAAGTAGAACCTGCTATACCAGAGAATGATCAATAGACTTCTTGCAAAAGTCGTGAGAGAAGTTAAAACGCACGCTGGGGGAGGAAAATTCATGACCTACGAGCAGGTAAAAGACCTTAAGCCCGAATTATTGAAGCGCTTGCATGGAGTGCGACCCGATAGCCTGCTTGAAATACTGAATTTTTTGTAATTAAGTTTTCCGCAGTGCCTTTAACCTTGGTTATATCCTGGATAGCTTGAAAGAGTTACCACTCTTACTAGACCAGCGTAACCAAAAGTGACTCGATTCAAGGCTCTTATTGAGGGTAAGAATCTGAATTAAAGCAAAACCTGGGAAGGCTGGAACCTTCTCTAGTAGAGGTTCTAAAGGAATGGAGAATAGGAGATTCGAACTCCTGACCTCTGCGGTGCGATCGCAGCGCTCTACCAACTGAGCTAATTCCCCTCATCAAGACACCTTGGGAGTGCCTGAATATTCTATTGATTGGCTAAGCGAGATGTCAACGGCAGCTAATAAACTGAGAAGGAATTAGCTACCTGTTCAAAGCTACTACGGACCCGTGACCAACGTTGCTCAGGCGCAGAAACACTCAAGGTATAAAGTTTGCCCCGACTAACCGCCACACTTGACAGATTATGCCGTTCTTGGTCGCCAAGCTTAATTGCATACTCTAAATTGTAGTAAGTCTTCGGACCCAGTTGCCGTGAGACCGCTGATACGAGCTCGGCCTCTCTACCGGAGTTAGGAGGGGCAATCACCTTTTGCGCTAGCCGTTGGCCCACTTCACTAGGACCACCTAAATCACTAAGTGTTTTGTCGCGATCAACCGAACTGACTACCACACTAACGTTCTCTGTTGCTTCAATTAAGTCTCGGAAGACAACATCCGGTCCATTGGCTACTCTGACTGGAACCCAACCATTAGGGTAGAGAAATTCGTAACCGTCAGTACTGTCAATGTAGGCTTGTAGTCCACTTCCAGATGAGACACAACCGTGCAGCATCAAGCTTAATAGAATCAAACAAGCTACTGCGAACGGCTTCAGCATTTTTATACCTCTGTAAGTCTTGTAAACGGTTTTAGCAAACTCTGATTTGGCTCAGTAGACCTATTTTCTCATCTCAGGGAGCGAATTCGTTGGGGGTTATCGCTAAACTAGCGATATAGGCCAGAGTAGAACAACCCTTTGCTTTAGTCAGATTTCTCCAACTAAGGTGCAAGCCCGATACCAAGGCTTATGAGAGACCTTACTGGTTTGCATCAAGGCAAGTCAGCCTTGAATAGTATTTCTAATTTTTGAAGGAGCACCCCTATGTTTCTAGTCACTGGCGCAACTGGGCAGGTAGGCCGTCGAGTAGTGCGACTGTTGCGAGGACAAGATCTACCAGTGCGGGCTTTTGTGCGCTTGACATCCCGTTATGCAGAACTAGAACACCGGGGGGCAGAAATCTTTATTGGTAATCTTTTGCGAGAAAAAGATATTCAAAAAGCGTGCCAGGGCGTGAAGTATATCATTAGTGCTCACGGTAGCAACGAGACTAGTGAAGGGGAAGCTGCACTAACAGACTATCAAGCTAATGTGGACCTGATTGATCACGCTAAGGCGGCGGGTGTAGAGCATTTTACCTTTCTTTCTGTCTTAGGAGCCGAGCGGGGATACGAAGATGCGCCTGTGTTTAAAGCTAAGTGGGAAGTAGAGCGATACCTGCAAGGAAGTAGCCTAAATTACACGATTCTACGCCCATCGGGGTTTGCTTCTAACTTATTATCCGCAGCAGAACGGTTTCACCAAACGGGCATTTATGTCTTGATTGGGGACCCGAAAAATCGGACATCAATTGTCAGTACCGATGACCTGGGACGAATTGCGGTGGAATCTCATCGTCGCGAAGGAGCACAGAATCAAATCTTAGCGGTAGGGGGCCCAGAGATTTTGCAGCGCGATGAGATTCCCAAAATCTTTAGCCGTGTCTTTAATCGAGAGCCAATTATCTTGAACCTGCCTCTCCTAGCTGTTGATGGGGTGCGGAACGCGGTGGGTTTATTTAACCCCAAAGCAAAGTCAGCACTAGGAACCTTCAGAACGTTGCTAGCCAATGAATTTTTCTGCTTCTCCTCTGAAGTAGAACAACTTGAAGCTGTTTTTGAGATGAAAATGGAAACGTTGGAGAACTTTATTAGACGCTACTTGACTATTTAGCTTACGCCAGTAGATCCGGCTGAGGCTTCCGTAATCAGAGGTGCCTAAAATCTTGAATCTAAAAAATTGATCTATCCTGGAGGGGTTTGACAAAAGCTCACTTATGCTCGCTCCAGTATCGCTATGCAATGTGTGATTCATCGCCGGGCTGAGTTTTCAGCCAGTCATCGCTACTGGTTACCAGAGCTGACCGAGGCCGAGAATATTCAACAGTTTGGTCCCTGCATCCGCTTTCCGGGGCACGGGCATAACTATGTTTTATTTGTGTCTATCGGTGGCAACCTAGACAAGTCCGGTATGGTGCTCAACCTGTCTGAGGTAAAGCAGGTTATTTCCCGTGAAGTTACTACCCAGCTAGACTTTTCTTATCTAAATGAAGCTTGGCCTGAGTTTCAGCAGACGCTACCTACGACTGAAAACCTGGCGCGAGTCATTTGGCAACGGCTGGCTCCTTACTTACCGCTTGTGCAGGTGCAATTATTTGAGCATCCCAAACTTTGGGCTGACTACCAAGGAAATGATATGGAAGCTTACCTGACTATTAGCACTCACTTTAGCGCCGCCCACCGGCTGGCTCGGCCTGATTTAAGCGATGCCGAAAATTGGCAGATTTACGGCAAGTGTGCCCGTCCCAATGGTCATGGTCACAACTACCATTTGGAGGTCACCGTGCAGGGGCAAATCAACCCCCGCACGGGGATGATTGTAGATTTGGCCGCCTGTCAAAAGGTCATCGATGATTATGTTGTAGAGCCATTTGACCATACCTTCCTCAACAAAGATGTACCTTACTTTGCTGATGTTGTGCCGACAGCGGAAAATATTGCAGTTTATATCCGGCAACTTTTACAGCAACCAATTTCTGGACTGGGAGCCAAGCTTTACCGGGTGAAGTTGATTGAAAGCCCGAATAATTCCTGTGAAGTTTACTGTGCTGATCCAATTGACCGGATCGCACTCCCAAGCGAAGCTGCTCTAGCTAGTCTATAGGGCGCAAAACTCATCCAGAGTAGCGTACTGGTTTAATAAACAAGCGATCGCCGCATTAATTCGTTTAGGCCGGTTTATTGATAACGGTGTAGTTACTGACACAGCACCACTGGGTAGCACCGTCCATAGTCACTCGATCTCTTGATCAGGGTTCTTTCTAGTTCCTGACACTAAAGCTTATAGCAACAATTGAAACTTCTAATCCAAGCAAAACTATAACTGGGATAGGATGGAGCCATAAATATACCAATACAGGAATAAAGGGAGGCTGCCCATGGTAGTGCTTGCCGACCGGACGCAAAAGCGGTTGACCACCCAGGTTGTGGATATTGCTGCTGACACAACCACAATCCGGTCAATGGACTGGGACCGTGATCGCTTTGACATTGAATTTGGCCTGCAAAACGGTACCACCTACAACTCCTTTATCATTCGGGGTGAGAAAACTGCCCTGGTTGATACCTCTCACGAAAAGTTTCGTCAACTCTATATGGATGCCCTGCGCGGGCAGATTGACCCAGCTACAATTGACTACCTGATCATTAGCCACACAGAGCCAGATCACAGTGGTCTGGTCAAGGATGTTTTGGCGCTGGCTCCGCAGGCTACAGTCATCGGCTCAAAAGTAGCAATTCAGTTTTTAGAAGACCTGGTGCATCAACCGTTTGAGCGCCAGATTGTCAAAAATGGTGATCGCCTAGACTTAGGTAACGGCCATGAGCTGGAATTTGTAATCGCGCCTAATCTCCACTGGCCGGATACGATCTTTACTTACGATGCCAAGACGCGGATTTTGTTCACCTGTGATGCCTTTGGCCTTCACTACTGCACGGAACCGACTTTTGACGAAGATTTAGGAACGATTGAAGCCGACTTCCGGTTTTACTACGACTGCCTGATGGCTCCCAATGCTCGCTCTGTGCTGTCTGCTCTTAAACGGATGGATCAGTTAGAGTCGATCTCTACGATCGCTACGGGGCATGGTCCCTTGCTGCGCCATAACGTTGAGGAACTGACCAATCGCTACCGCCGTTGGAGTCAAGCGAAAGCAAAAGCAGAAGCGGCAACGGCTGTCTTCTACGTCTCGGACTATGGCTATAGCGATCGCTTATCCCAGGCCCTTGCTAGAGGGATTAATAAAACTGGGGTGGCCGTAGAAATGATGGACCTCAAATCTGCTGACCCCCAGGATGTACAAGAACTCGTCAGCCGGATGGCCGGGATTGTGATTAGTGCTCCTCCCGCTTCCGGGCCAGGAGCCTCGGTTGCCCAAGCAGCGGTAAGTACGGTCCTAGCAGCAGTTAAAGATAAGCAAGTGGTGGGCTTATTTGAATCCTACGGCGGCAATGACGAGCCGATTGATCCGTTGCTGACGCAATTCCGAGAATTAGGCTTGAGTGTTGCTTTCCCCGCGATCCGGATTAAGGACACGCCAACGGAAGCGACCTACCAGCTTTGCGAAGAAGCTGGAACTGACCTTGGTCAGGCCCTGACCCGCGCTCGGACGATTAAGCAGAAAAAATCCTTGGATGCAGATCTCGATAAAGCTTTAGGCCGGATCTCCGGGGGACTATACATTATCACCGCGAAAAAGGGTGAGTTAACCAGCGCCATGCTAGCGTCATGGGTGACGCAGGCCAGTTTTAAGCCCCTAGGTCTGACCATTTCTGTGGCCAAGGACCGGGCGATTGAGTCTCTGATGCAAGTCGGCGATCGCTTTGTGCTCAACGTCTTAGAAGAAGGCAACCACCTGACCCTGATGAAGCACTTTCTGAAGCGGTTTCCCCCTGGTGCTGATCGCTTCGCTGGGGTCAAAACACAACCCGCGGCGAATGGCTCCCCAATTCTCACAGATGCCTTGGCCTACTTGGAGTGTGAAGTGGCTAGCCGCATGGAATGCAGCGACCACTGGATTGTCTATAGCACCGTCGAGGCAGGACGTGTCTCTAAGCCGGAAGCTCTAAGTGCAGTTCACCACCGTAAAGTTGGGAACTACTACTAGAAATTTTCAAGCAGGCCTTGGATGACTCAGCCGACAGCTCAAGATGAAGTGATGATGGCGAAAGCCCTGGTTGAGGCTCGCACAGCCCTAGCCAACGGGGGGGCGGGTATTGCAGCGCTACTGTTGTGGGGCAATGAGATTCTGGCCCTGGATCACAACCGATGTGACGAAGGGGATCAGACAGCTCACGCAGAGATGGTGGTACTCCGCCAAGCTGCTCAGCGCTTGAGTGCAATGAGTGAGGCACAAAAGGCTGAGCTGACGCTATATACAACCCTCGAACCCTGCTTGATGTGCCTGTCAGCGATCTCCTTTGTCGGGATTAGACGTGTGGTCTACTCGGCTCTGAACAAGGACGGTACGGAGGATGTCTGGATCGCGCGGGGAATTACTATAGAACAGATCAATGGCCTGCTTGTCCGAGGACCACTAGAACTCGTCCCCGGTGTACTGCGAGAGGAGGGTATAGCACTACTAGCAGCAATGAGTAAGCAAGCGTAACCTCATTAGGAGGCAATCATGAATGGACGAGTACTGAATAAGCCACGCGATGTCCAAGTTTTGCCGATCGCTACTGGGACAATGGTGGTGCGATCTCGCAGTTGGACACGGTTAAAGTTTGAGATTGAATATGCCCTCCAGCGGGGTACTACGGCCAACACCTATTTGATTCAAGGGGCTAAAACAGCCTTAATCGACCCGCCCGGAGAGACGTTTACCGAGATTTTTTTGCAGGAACTCCAGCAGCGATTGGATTTTCAGCGACTAGATTATGTGGTTTTGGGGCATGTCAACCCTAACCGGGTGGCAACTCTTAAGGCCCTACTCAGCTTGACAGGGCTATCCAACATTACTGTCGTTTGCTCCAACCCTGGTGCGATAGCTTTACGTAATGCCTGGTCAGGAACGGCGGACAGTGATGGGCCAGCAGATCAGCCCTTACCCAAGATCCAGATCATGCGGGGCGAGTCAACCCTCGATCTAGGTCAAGGCCATCAGCTTCAATTCATTCCTACCCCCAGTCCGCGTTGGCCGGATAGCCTCTGTACCTACGATCCACAGACAGAAATTTTGTTCAGTGACAAGTTATTCGGAGCCCATGTTTGTGGTGATCAAGTGTTTGACGAGGGCTGGCAGGCGCTGATAGAAGACCGGCGCTACTACTATGACTGCCTGATGGCTCCCAACGCCCGTAGTGTGGAAACGGCGCTAGAGAAGCTGACTGACTTACCTGTACGCCTCTATGCACCAGGGCATGGTCCGATTGTCCGCTACGGCTTGATAGACTTGACTCGTTCCTACGAAAAGTGGAACCGGGAACAGAAGATTCAAGAGACATCCGTAGCCCTGCTGTATGCTTCCGCCTATGGCAACACTGCAACTTTAGGCCAAGCGATCGCTCGGGGGATTACCAAAGCCGGAGTTGCTGTTGAGGCAATTAACTGTGAAGTCGCAGCCCCAGAAGAAATCCGGGAGGCAGCCGAGAAGTGTGCTGGGTTTATCATCGGCTCCCCCACGCTGGGCGGTCATATGCCAACGCCAGTTCAAACAGCTTTAGGCATTGTGTTGGCTACGGCAAGCAAAAGCAAATTAGCAGGTGTGTTTGGTTCCTACGGCTGGAGTGGTGAAGCGATTGATCTGATTGAAACTAAACTGCAAGACGCGGGCTACAGTTTTGGCTTTGAACCGATCCGAATTAAGTTCAAGCCTACAGATGCTACCCTCCAATTCTGTGAAGAAGCGGGCACTGACTTTGCGCAATCCCTCAAGAAAGCAAAGAAAGTTCGGGAACCTCGCCAATCTCAACCCGCTAGTAGCGTTGAGCAAGCCGTAGGACGAATTGTTGGCTCCTTAAGTGTGATCACTGCCCAGCGAGGGGATGCCAAGAGTGCAATGTTAGCTTCCTGGGTTTCCCAAGCTACCTTTACCCCCCCAGGGCTGACTATAGCCGTTGCTAAGGACCGGGCTATTGAATCGCTGATGCACTCAGGTGGTCGATTTGCCCTCAATGTCTTAGCCGAAGGCAAGCACCTGGGCTTGATGAAACACTTTCTCAAACCCTTTGGCCCCGGTGAAGACCGCTTTGCCGGCGTGGAAACCCAGGAAGCTAGCAATGGCTCCCCAATCCTCAAGGATGCCTTAGCCTACTTGGAGTGCCGTGCCGAAAGTCGCATGGAGTGTGGCGACCACTGGCTTGTCTATGCCGTAGTTGAAAATGGCAGCCTCCTACAACCGAACGCTCTGACTGCCATCCATCACCGCAAATCTGGTACCCGTTATTAGAACCGAGCATCAGGAACCTTAATTTGTTGTAGCTGTAGATTCTAAAGCGTCAATTTTGGTTAAAGTTCATCTGTCCAAGGGAATTATAGTAAAAATCCTCTTTCCTACTTTCCAATGGACTTTATTGACCAAATTAAGCCAATTAGTGAACAAATCTCAAAATTGAGAGAACACATTAAAATAGAGGAGGCGACTAAAAGTGCCTTCGTGATGCCGTTGATTCAGGCTTTAGGGTATAACGTTTTTAACCCAATGGAGGTTTGTCCCGAATTTATTGCAGATGCACCGGGGCTAAAAGGAGAAACAGTCAATTATGCCATTTTAAGAGATGGTGATCCCATCATGGTGTTTGAGTGCAAGTGGTGTGGCGAAAAATTAGGCTATCCCAGCCATGGTTCTCAGTTGTACCGATACCTCTCGTCAACCCCAGCAAAGTTTGGTGTCTTAACCAACGGTGTGCTCTACAGGTTCTACACTGACTTAGAAAAGCCAAACATGATGGACTCTAAGCCATTCCTAGAGTTCAATATGCTTGATCTTCAAGAGCCACTGATTACTGAGTTAAAAAGTTTTTCTAAGTCCGCTTTCAACCCAGAAGGGTTGCAGAACGTAGCTCGAAATTTAATGTACACCAGCGAAGTCAAGCGGATCATGGCTGAGCAACTCGCTGATCCAGAGCCGGATTTTGTCAGATTTTTTGCAAAAAAGATTTATACCGAAAATATTGCTCCAGCAGTAATGGACAAGTTTAAGGAGATCACTAAACGCTCCTTAAATGAGTTCATCAAAGAGCGTATTATTGGGACGTTACAGACAGCTCTTAACGCTGGCGAAGCAACGTCTTCTAACTTCCCTAACGGTACAGCTAGTATTGGCGTGATTACTACTGAGGAAGAGCTTGAAGGCTTTCATATTGTCAAAGCGGTTTTGCGAGAAGCTGTTGATATTAAGCGCATCCACTCTAAAGACACTAAGAGTTACTTTGCTGTTCTTCTAGATGGCAATACTTGGAAAACCATTTGCCGCCTTTACTTCAACTCTAAACAGAAATATATTGGTCTATTCGATAAAGACAAAAAGGAAATCAAAACTCCTATTTCAAGCTTGGAGGATCTATACAGCTTTACTTCGGAATTGAGAACTGCAGTCAGTCGTTTAGATAAGGGAAGTACTACAACTGAACCAAGTGAGATAGAGAATGAAGCCGTTGCAGATGCAATAGCCTAATCTGCCAGCAACTCGATAGGCGGCTCTTTGAATGCAAGAGAAACAACAAGTGAGTCGCTAAAGCTCCCCTCGAATTTCCTCAACGACCCCGTCGCGCAGCAGAATCTCTACCTGCATTTTCTGGATCAAATTGTCGCCTTGGCTGACGTGAAAAAAGCTGTCTATTTGCCCCTGGCTTACTTCTTGGTTGAGTTCTAGCAGTTGTACTTGTTGCAGTTGCTGAAGCGCTTGGTTCTTCTGCTCTAGCAGTTCACTACGTTGATTATTGACTTGCACTTGCACATCATTCAGTTGGGCTTGAATGGTATCACTGGGTTGTAGCCCAGAAGACCCAACAAGCTGAAGACCCTGCTTTTGCACTTCCGCCATGATTTGCTGAGCTTGCACCTCTAATTGCTGAAGCTGAGCATCTGCCTGGTTGAGCTGAGCTTGAAGCTGTTGCTGTGCCTCCTCCTTCCAGCGCGGGGTAACGATCGCCTTGACGTTGATGGTTCGTCTTAGCAGAAGTTGCTGGTTGGAAACCTGCATCGGAAAAAGCTCGTTAGAAACTTGCATAAATAATTTAGTTAAGACTTCAAGTTAATCAAACATCCCGTTGATCATATCTTGGTAGCGTTCCATGACAAGCGGACGTCGGATACTGAATTTTTGGGTCATGGTGCCATTCTCGATTGAGAACCCTTCTAAAACAAACCGAAATGCACCAATTCGGTCATCGGCACGGTAGCCAGGGCGGTTCTTGACCTCCCGGTTGAGTTCTTGACGGAATAGATCTTGAATCAGTTTACTATCCAGTTGAATGGCTTGATAGTCTGCTGGAGCCTTTTCTGAGGCCTCTGGGAGGGTTAGGAATAGGCTTTGACTAGCAGCCCATTGCTGTAAGGCTTCCAAGTTGGGGACAATCAAGGCACCCAGCGATCGCTGATCTTGCCCCACTACCACAATCTGGTCAATGTAAGGGCTACGTAGACAGGCATCTTCCAGCGGCTGCGGCTCAATATTCTCCCCATTAGATAGCACAATCGTATCCTTGGCCCGTCCGGTAATCACCAGATCATTCTGAGGTGTTAGCCAGCCTAAATCTCCGGTGTTAAACCAGCCTTCGGAATCAATTACTTGGGCTGTCCCGTGTGGATTATGATCGTAACCCTGCATTACCTGAGGGCCACGCGCCACGATCACTCCCCGCTCTCCTTGAGGTAAGGGCCGGTGACTTTCCGGGTCCACAATCCGAATTTCTGTGTGGGGAATTGGCTGGCCGGCTGAACCGCGTAGATTGCGCCAAGGGCGGCGGGCCGTCAGAACAGGGGAGGTTTCTGTTAAGCCATAGCCGACGAGAACTTGAGTCCCAACAATCTCAAAGAAGTTTTCTAAGTACATCCCCAAGGAGCCGCCGCCACTAATGGATTGCTTGAAGCTGCCTCCGGTTGCTTCGCGCACTTTCTGGTAAACAATCTTGTTGCCTAAGTTGTGCAGAGGTGCGAGCAGCATCATTTGTAATCCGGCAGCTAAGCGTTCTGTGCTGGAAGGATTGAGACGCTTCAAGCTCAGCTTTTGAACTACACGGCGGGCATCAATATACCGCTGGCTGGTCTCGAAGAAAAAGTTGATCAATCGTTGCCGGCTAGGGGGTTGTTCCCGGAATTGCTTTTGCACCCCTTCATAGATCGATTCCCACAACCGGGGAACACTGACCATGTAGTGGGGCTTGTAGTGTTGCAAGTCACGTTTAACCTGGCGCAGATTTGTATAAATCTGTGTACAGCCACAGGAGAGCAAGAAGTACTCAGCCGCTCGCTCATACACATGCCAGATTGGCAAAATACTGAGAACGCGATCGCCCGGTTTAGGTTGAATTACAGCGTCTAAAGTTCTGACTTGATGCAGTAGATTGCTGTGACTAAGCATCACGCCCTTGGGCCTACCAGAGGTGCCAGAGGTATAAATCAAGGTTGCTAGGCGCTCCTGTGCCAGGGCTATAGGGATAAAAGTCCCTGCGTCAATAGCCTTCTGGCCTGCTGCCATGACTTGCGTATAGTTGACAATCTGAGGAGAGCTAGCTTGATCGGGGTTGTGATCGCATAGCAGCACAATTAACTTCAGCGGTAACTTGCTCAGTTGCGGCTGAAGCTTTTCTAGTGTTTCTTGGTCTTCCGCAATCAGGGTAGTACTACCACTATCTTCCAGAATGAACAGCAGTTCCTCGCGATCCGCTTGAGGGCTGCGAACAGCATCCGCTGCCCCGGCCATCATGCTGCCTTGATCTGCCACTAACCAGCGCGGGCTATTGTCAGCAATCAGAGCGACACGCGGCGGCTCTAGGCCTGGTTTACCTTCAACGCCTAGGGATTGCAGCCCTGCGGCAAACTGGCGAATCTGTTGATGCAGTTGGCCATAGGTGATTTCAACCATAGGCTGGCTATGCGGTGCTTTCAAGGCAACCACATCCTGAAATTTCTGTGCTACCAGTGCCCAGATTTCTGGCAGGGACTGTAGGGACTGATAGCCATCTTGAGAGCCTAGAGGCTGGCGTTGGTAACTTTTAGTCGGCGGACTGATGGAACTCATGATTTTTCTAGCAACCTTGGAGTCAGAACCACAGCACTAACGTTAAACGACCCCTGTTCAAAACTTACTATCGTTTGCTGGCGATGTTAGTTTAATGAAGATTCGTTTACAAAGTGGCAGTTGTGGCGCTCACAAATGTCACGGAAAATGAAGAATCATTGCGAAGTTGTTAACAAATTGTGTCAGTTAATCGGCAAAACCCGTATTACGTCAACATTCTTTGGAAGAATATAGAAACACATCAGAGGGGCAAGTTGCAGAGAAGGACCCGAACTGTAGCGATTGCCCTTAGTCCTCTAGATACCTGTATCCAAAGGAGCCAGAATTCATGTTCACCCACGTCAAGCCCACCGTTAGGCACATTGTCCCTGAGAATTTGCAGGGCCGCTCCCTGATGAAAGTGGTCTATGTCGTGCTAGAGCCACAGTACCAAAGTTCTCTCTCGGCAGCGGTGCACTCAATTAACCGCACCCATCCAAACTTGGCGGTCGAGATCAGTGGTTACTTGTTGGAGGAATTGCGCCAGCCAGAAAATTACGAGGCGTTCAAACAAGACGTGGCGGCGGCGAATGTATTTATTGGTTCTCTGATCTTTGTGGAAGATTTAGCAGAGAAGGTGGCGGCGGCGGTTGAGCCGCAGCGCGATCGCCTGGATGCCGCCGTTGTCTTCCCTTCAATGCCTCAGGTAATGCGCCTCAACAAGCTGGGCAGCTTCTCGATGGCTAATTTGGGCCAGTCCCAGAGCATGATTGCTCAGTTCATGCGCAAGCGCAAAGAGCAATCCGGGGCTTCCTTCCAGGATGGGATGTTGAAACTGCTGCAAACGCTGCCCAAGGTACTGAAGTACTTGCCAATCGACAAAGCTCAGGATGCCCGCAACTTTATGCTCAGCTTCCAGTACTGGCTGGGAGGTTCGCAGGATAACCTCGAGAATTTCTTGTTGATGTTGGCAGATAAGTACATTCCGGCTTTGAAGCATCAAGTTAGCTTCCAAGACCCAGTGACCTACCTGGATATGGGAATCTGGCACCCCTTAGCTCCAGAGATGTTTGGTGATGTTAAAGAATATCTCAACTGGTTCAACTCCCGCCGGGATATTTCTGATGATCTCAAAGACCCATTGGCTCCCACGGTCGGCCTGGTCCTCCAGCGTACCCACTTGGTCACAGGAGATGACGCTCACTACGTAGCAATGGTCCAAGAGTTGGAATCCATGGGGGCTCGGGTGATTCCGGTATTCGCGGGGGGTCTAGACTTTTCAAAACCCGTGGAGGCCTACTTTTATGACCCGGCATCCGGGGGTCAAACAGCCATTGTAGATATTGTGATTTCCCTAACCGGGTTTGCCCTGGTCGGCGGTCCGGCGCGGCAGGATCACCCAAAAGCGATTGAAGCCTTGAAGCGGCTGAACCGGCCCTACATGGTAGCTTTGCCTCTGGTGTTTCAAACTACGGAAGAGTGGCAGGATAGCGACCTTGGCCTGCATCCGATTCAAGTGGCGCTACAAATTGCTTTACCGGAACTGGATGGAGCGATTGAGCCAATTATTCTCTCCGGGCGGGATGGTGCGACAGGTAAAGCGATCGCGCTCCAGGATCGAATCGAAACGGTAGCGCGGCGAGCAATGAAGTGGGCCAACCTGCGCCGCAAACCAAAGCTAACCAAAAAGATTGCGATCACCGTCTTTAGTTTCCCTCCTGACAAAGGGAATGTCGGTACTGCTGCTTACCTGGATGTGTTTGGCTCTATCCACCGGGTGATGGAAGCTTTGCAACAGAATGGCTATGACGTGGAAACTCTACCGGAGACTGCTGCTGACCTCATGCAGGAAGTGCTGCACGATGCTCAGGCCCAGTACAGTAGCCCAGAACTCAACGTTGCTTACAAGATGCCGGTTCAGGAGTACGAAGCTCTTACCCCCTATGCCAAACGGCTAGAAGCTTCCTGGGGGCCACCCCCAGGCCACCTAAACAGCGACGGTCAAAATCTGCTGGTCTACGGTAAGCACTACGGCAATGTGTTTATTGGGGTGCAGCCGACCTTTGGCTATGAAGGTGACCCCATGCGGTTGCTGTTCTCTCGCTCCGCCAGCCCTCATCATGGGTTTGCTGCCTACTACACTTACTTGGAGCGGATCTGGCAGGCAGATGCCCTGCTGCACTTTGGGACCCATGGCTCCCTAGAGTTCATGCCAGGGAAACAAATTGGCTTATCGGGAGACTGCTATCCCGATAACTTGATTGGTACGATTCCCAACTTGTACTACTACGCTGCCAACAATCCTTCCGAGGCTACTATTGCCAAGCGGCGCAGCTACGCCAACACCATTAGCTACCTCACCCCGCCGGCGGAAAATGCCGGACTTTACAAAGGCTTAAAAGAACTGAGTGAGCTGATCGCTTCCTATCAGACCCTAAAAGACAGTGGTCGGGGGGTACCAATTGTTAACGCTATTGTGGATAAATGCCGGATTGTCAACCTAGACCGCGATATTGTCTTGCCGGAGGCAGACGCTGCCGCCTTACCAGCGGAGGAGCGAGACACAATTGTGGGTCAGGTTTACATCAAGCTGATGGAAATTGAGTCGCGGTTGCTGCCCTGCGGGTTGCACGTGATTGGTAAGCCTCCTACTGCCCCGGAAGCGATCGCTACCTTGGTGAACATTGCCAGCCTAGACCGGGCGGAAGACGGTTTGCTAGGACTGCCCCGAATTATTGCCAACAGTATCGGTCGTAATTTAGATGATATTTACCAGAACAGCGATCGCGGCGTCCTAGAGGATGTCCAATGCCTGCAAGATATTAATCTAGCAAGCCGCGCTGCAGTGACGGCCTTAGTACAAGCCCAAGCAGACGCTGAGGGACGAGTCAGCGCAATCTCCAAACTCAATTTCTTCAATATGGGTAAAAAAGCCCCTTGGCTAGAAGCACTGCATCAAGCGGGCTACCCAAAAGTGGATACTGAACCGCTGAAATCGCTGTTTGAGTACCTGGAGTTTTGCTTGGAACAAGTGGTGGCGGATAATGAACTCGGTGCACTGCTGAAGGCCCTAGAAGGAGAGTACATTATTCCTGGTCCGGGGGGCGACCCGGTACGCAACCCGGATGTGCTGCCTACCGGCAAAAATATTCATGCTCTTGATCCTCAGTCCATTCCTACCACCGCCGCTGTTCAATCTGCCAAGTTAGTAGTGGATCGCCTACTAGCAAGGCAACAAGCTGAGAATAACGGTGCTTGGCCAGAAACGATTGCCTGCGTCCTGTGGGGTACGGACAACATCAAGACCTACGGCGAATCCTTGGCTCAAGTCCTCTGGCTAGTTGGTGTGCGACCTTTGCCTGACTCTCTGGGGCGGATCAATAAGTTGGAGCTGATTCCCCTAGCAGAACTGGGGCGGCCCCGGATTGATGTCGTGATCAACTGCTCTGGTGTCTTCCGTGATTTGTTTATCAATCAAATGGATTTACTGGATCGGGCCGTGAAGCTAGCAGCAGAGGCAGTTGAACCAGAAGCGATGAACTTTGTCCGCAAGCATGCCCTGAAGCAGTCAGAAGATTTAGGAATTAACCTGCGGCAAGCAGCAACCCGTGTTTTCTCCAATGCTTCTGGCTCCTATGCTTCCAACGTCAATTTAGCGGTAGAAAATAGCTCTTGGGATAGCGAGTCTGAGTTACAGGACATGTACCTCAGCCGTAAATCCTTTGCTTTTACCACCGACTCCCCCGGCACGATGGAACAATCACGGCAGATTTTTGAGAACACCCTGGCAACTGTAGATGCTACTTTCCAAAATCTGGATTCTTCCGAAATTAGCCTAACGGATGTCAGCCATTACTTTGACTCTGACCCTACCAAGGTTGTCTCCAGACTGCGGGCAGATGGGAAAGCCCCGAGTGCTTTTATTGCAGATACGACTACGGCGAATGCTCAAGTCCGTACCCTCTCTGAAACGGTACGCCTCGATTCCCGCACTAAGCTACTCAACCCCAAATGGTACGAAGGAATGCTCAACCATGGGTACGAAGGCGTACGGGAGATTTCTAAGCGCCTAGTTAACACTATGGGTTGGTCGGCCACAGCAGCGGCAGTCGATAACTGGGTTTACGAGGATGTCAACCAGGTTTATGTCCAAGACCAGGCAATGCAGGAGCGATTGAAAAACCTCAACCCTCATTCTTTCCGCAAGATTGTTGGTACTCTACTGGAAGTGAATGGTCGTGGCTATTGGGATACCACGGAAGAGAACTTGGATAGATTGCGGCAACTCTACCAGGAGGTCGAAGACCGGATTGAGGGGATTGACTAAATAGCCCTACTTCCCAGCCCTAGGCGAGGTATAGGAAGCAGCCTTAACTGGAGCTGCTTCTACTTCTTAGGGCTGGGCAGCTGCTTTGCGGGCTCCAGAGGGTCAGGCCAAATATGGTAGACTAGTTACCTGTGCTTTTGAGAGGACTTCTGCATTAATGTAGAAGTACGCTAAGACAGTTTGTGTGTTCGTAGAATCTAAAGTTACTGCTAAAGGGGCAAACATGGCGAAACGCCGCAACCAGAAAAAAGAAAAAGCTTTACGTAACCAGGCGTACGCCCGTAAGTTTCGCAAGCGGACCTACACGGGTCGGTTCGGCCGCAGAAACTATAATGATAATCGTTCCGGCAAACCTGAAGGTGAGCAAGAGAATGCTGAGCAGGATGCAGGCGCTGAAGCCCCTGCATAGGTACTGAATAGCTGCCGCTAGTTTCAAAGTCAAACTTTACTAAGAAAAAGTTGACTTAAGGATGTAATTCTACTGCGGCAGTGTAATCCTCCGATTTTCCTCCGCTTTTACTGAATAAGCAAATCTGCTGGATTTTAATTCCCTTATCCAGCGCTTTTGCCATGTCATACAGCGTCAAGGCTGCAATCGAAACTGCTGTTAAAGCTTCCATTTCTACACCCGTTTCTGCTTTCGTTTTCACTTCTGCTTGAATCCGATAACCTGGCAGGTCAGCGACTGGTGTAATCGAGACTTCTACTTTTTGCAAAGGTAAAGGATGGCATAGCGGAATCAGGTGTGCTGTTTGCTTGGCTGCCATAATTCCAGCTAGTCTTGCCGTTCCTAACACATCGCCTTTTGGGGCATTACCCGTCTCAATTGCCTGGAAGGTTGCGGCTGCCATTTGGATTTGGCCGATCGCGATCGCTCGTCTAACTGTCGCCTCCTTGGCTGAGACATCCACCATTTGCGCTTGGCCTGCTTGATCGAGGTGAGTCAGTTGGTTATTTAACAAAGATTTTCACCATGCAGCTTGTGTGATAGGATAGAACTCTTGTCAGGGCTTGTAGCTCAGTGGACTAGAGCACGTGGCTACGGACCACGGTGTCGGGGGTTCGAATCCCTCCTAGCCCGTTCTCAATTTACAATGAAAACCCGATATAAGTTTTTTCGGGTGTGGCTAAGGCTTTAATGAGCGTTGGTAGCGAGCGAAGCTATGAAGGTTCGCTAACCATGACTCCTGTCAACTTTTCGCAAGAACAGCACTTGCCTGCTTTGTCTGAAAAGGGGGAGGCTTGAGGATAGTCTCCCCAAGCGGCTGTGCTGGCAGTCTAATTCAGCTGAGACGGTTAACTTCAGGCCATGCCTAGTTTCTAAAACGGTAACCGGTGGGTAATTTAATAGCTGAAATGGCATTATAGTTGACAACCTGAAACAGCCTGACGCTCTTATGAAATTTCCCTTATCGTTGAACCCACTGCCATCGTCCTACTATAGACACTGGAATTGCTGGAAGTTGCCCTCTGTAATATCTGTGATGCTGCTTAGTTTGAGCCTAGTTGAGCCCGCTTTCGCTCAAGATAAGCCACTGCGAACTCTCAGTGTCACTGGGCGAGGGATAGAAAATGTCCAAACCACGATCGCGCAAGTGCGACTGGGCGTTGAGGTTCAAGGTAAAACTGCTAAGGAAGTTCAGCAAACCGTTGCCCAACGTTCAGCAGCAGTTGTGGCATTACTGAAATCACGGAACGTTGAGCGATTAGAGACAACGGGGATAAATCTGAATCCTAGCTACCAGGACAATAATGGTAAACCACAAGTGACAGGGTACATTGGCAGCAACATTGTCAGCTTTCGCATTGCAACAGAACGAGCAGGAACAATTTTAGATGAGGCTGTAAAAGCAGGGGCTTCCCGGATTGAAGGGGTAAGCTTTGTGGCAACCGATCAAGCTTTAAATGCTGCTCAGCAGCAGGCCCTGCGGGAAGCCGTGCAAGATGCCCAAATTCAGGCCAGAACTATTTTGGCTGTCTTGAAGTTTACTCAACGCGAAATTGTTGGGATTCAAGTCAATGGGGCAAACCCACCCCCACCTATTTTTCGGGCTGAACTAGCCAATAAAGTCTTGAGCCAAGCCGATCAGGCTCCCACACCTGTAATTGGTGGTGAACAAGAAGTCCAGGCTTCCGTAACGTTGCAGATTAGTTATTAAGCCATTCCTAGAATTCTTCGTCATTGCTGCTCACGGCACTGGGGTCGACATCACGTTTCGAGCCCAGTAGCTCCAGCCGGTCGACCCGAATCACTGGCCTCGAACGGTCTGCACCACTGCTGCGGTCTTGCCAGCGATCAAACTTTAGGGCACCAATGACTCCAATCAAGCTACCTTTGCGCACGTAATTGGCAGCTACTTCTGCTGTTTTGCCCCATAGTTCCAGGTTGAACCAGTCCGGCTGGTCATTATTCCGGGTGCGGCGATCTACGGCTAGAGTTAAATTGCACTTCACACTACCCGACTCAAAGTATTTGACATCAGGTTCACCACCGACGCGGCCAACTAAATTCACAACATTGAGGCTCATAGCTTTGGTACAAATGTACTTGACTCGACGGCTCTACTCTAACGAATCCTTCGCTGTTTGTGATCCGTGCTATTAGCTTGGGCCTCGGCTCTCCTCCGACCCGTAGGAATAGTTTGTCTGATCTGGGAGTTGATTGGATGTTGAGTCTGTATTCCTTCGCCAGTGATCTAGCACATCCTTGACTAAAACCTCATGTATCCAAACTTGGGCAACTACGGCTAGGGGTAGCGCTAATAGCAAGCCCAAGAATCCAAAGAACACGGCAAAGATGACTTGGGATAACAACGTGACGGCTGGCAAGAGTGACACCTGTTTTTCCATCACCCTAGGGGTGAGAATGTTGGTTTCAATCTGTTGAATGCCAATGTACAAGATGAGGACTGCGATCGCTTTCCAGGGGGCATCCAAGAGGGCAATCGCGATCGGTGGAATCACACTTAAGGTTGGTCCAACGTTGGGAATAAACGTTAATAGGCCTGCTAGGAGCGCATTCACCAAGGCCAGCGGTACACCGAGCAATAACAGGCCAACTCCGCTTAAGACGGTGATCACCGCCATATTAAATAGAATGCCAACTAGCCAACCCCCTAGCGCCACATCACACTTGGTGAGAATGTCGTCAATCCGATGCCGATAGAAGGCTGGAAATAATTGGATAAACCCCTGGCGGTAGGGGGCAGGATTACCCAGCAGCATAATCGTCAGAACTAACACCAGCAGTAAGTTGACAACAATAGCTAGGAAGTTGGAGAACAAACTGAAAAAGTTGCCAAACAGTCGTCCTGCGACCGGCTGGACCTGGCGAATCAAATCATTACTATCCGGAATATAATCTTCCAGCGATCGCCCTGGAATAAAGCGACTTTGTAACTGATCAACCCAATCCCGGAGCCGCTCTAGCCCCGCTGGCACAATTTGCACAAGTTGTTGAAATTGGTCAATCAATGGCGGCGCGATCACGAAAACAAAGCCTACCAAAAAGGTAATTAGAATCGCCACTGACAATAGAGCGGCAACGCCCCGCTTGACCTTTGACCGTTGTAATCGCAGCACGACTCGATTCAGCGCTGATGCTAGAACCACAGCTAGAAATGCTAGCAACAGAACCTGCCGGATTTGCCAGAGAATGTAGAGCGAAATTCCAAAAGCGAGAAAGCCAATCCATTTGCCGAAATTCACCGCGCAGGTTCCCTTTTGCTAGTTAAAGTTTGTTGCGTCAAAACGCCAAATTTTCCGGTTGACTTTGCCAGATTAGCGGATTTTAGCCCAATAAGCCTTTTTTGCCACATTCCACTTCAGTCAAGATCAATATTTCATCCAGGCTAAAAAATGTTCAAGCGAATACCCCGAAACTCTTAGACTGTATATATGCGCTCCTCAAATGAGTAGGTCCGACGATGCCGACGATTGACTCTGCTACTGCAATTGATCAGGCGCTTTCCCAGCGTCATATTGACCTTGATCCAGGTGGCTACTTCATCATTTACCTGGATCGCGAAGCGTCTCTAATCTGTGCCAAGCATTTCACTAATCTGATTGACGAGCGAGGTTTAGCTGTTGATCCAGAGACAGGCAAGCCGATTCCAGCCCGCGGAAAAGTGAATCGAACTTCGACAACTGTCTTTCAAGGAAGAACAGCCAAAGAGTTGTGCACCAAAATTTTTGAATCAGCGCAACCTTGTCTGGTGACTAAACTGGACCATGCCGCCTATTTGGGTCGAGAATTTGTGCGAGCCGAATTAGCGCTGCTCAACGGCCAAGAGTATATTCAAGACTAAATTTTGACCTTATTGCAATAAGGATTAAACACCCATGCCTGAGCCAAAAGTGGCCCCCTACGGTTCTTGGAAGTCACCCATTACTTCAGACTTGATTGTTTCTGACACTATTGGCTTGGGCCAAGTTGTCTTGGATGGGGAAGATATTTACTGGATTGAAATGCGGCCAGAGGAAAGTGGCCGTAATGTGATAGTGCGTCGTACTCGCGATGGGGAAATTACTGATGTGACCCCACCAGGATTCAATGTTCGTACTCGGGCTCACGAGTATGGCGGTGGGGCTTTCACAGTCAAAGATGGCATAACTTACTACTCCAACTTTGCGGACCAGCGCTTATACCGGCAAGTCCCTGGCTCCCCTCCCCAACCATTGACACCTGAAGGAGCACTGCGCTTCGCGGATGGTGTAATTCACCCGCTTCAGAATCGTCTAATCTGTGTTTGCGAGGACCATTCTCAGGGTGAGCACCAAGTAGTTAATCGTTTAGTCAGTCTTGATCTTGGAGACGGAGCTCAGCAGGTACTAGCGAGTGGCAACGACTTTTACTCCTCCCCTTGTCTGAGCCCCGATGGACTACGTCTGGCTTGGCTGACCTGGAATCATCCCAATATGCCCTGGGATGGCACAGAGCTTTGGGTGGGTGAGATCAATGGTGATGGGTCGCTGAAAAAAATAGAGCGAGTAGCGGGGGGAATTGATGAATCTATTTTTCAGCCCCAATGGTCGCCAGATGGAGTACTCTGCTTTGTCTCTGACCGCACGGGTTGGTGGAACCTTTATCGCTGGCGGGATGAGCGAGTTGAACCGCTGCTAGAAGTGGAGGCGGAGTTTGGGATGCCTCAGTGGTTATTTGGCATGTCTACCTACGGCTTTTCCTCAGCGGATACGCTGATCTGCACCTATACCCAGCAGGGTATTTGGACTTTAGCATGTCTCAACTTAGTCACCCGAAAGCTGGAGCGGATTGACATCCCCTACTCGGAGATCCTGTTTTTGCGGGTAGGAGCTGGAAGCATTGTGTTCCGAGCTAGCTCTGTAACTGAACCGGCAGTGATTGTGCGGTTTGAGCTAGCCTCACGCCAACTGCAAGTATTGCGGCGCTCCAATCAGGTAGTGGTTGATCCTGGCTACTTTTCAATGCCCCAAGCAATCTCGTTCCCCACACAGGATCAACTCACCGCCTATGCGTTCTACTACGCCCCCCAGAATCAGGATTACCTGGCGCCAGAGGGTGAGCTGCCACCATTACTGGTGAAGAGCCACGGCGGGCCAACAGCAGCAGCCTCAAACACCTTTAGTTTAGGGATTCAGTATTGGACCAGCCGAGGTATTGCTGTGTTGGATGTGAACTACGGTGGTAGTACTGGTTATGGCCGAGCCTATCGCCTGCGCTTAGAAGGGCAGTGGGGAATTGTGGATGTAGATGACTGTGTAGATGGAGCCCGTTACCTGGTAGAACAAGGTCAGGTGGATGGCGATCGCTTAGCCATTACGGGCGGCAGTGCTGGAGGTTACACCACTCTTTGCGTCCTCACTTTCCGTGACACCTTCAAAGCTGGAGCTAGTCACTATGGCGTCAGTGACCTGGAAGCCTTAGTTAGAGATACTCACAAGTTTGAGTCTTCCTACTTAACTCGCTTGATTGGTCCCTATCCAGAGCGGGCCGACCTCTACCGCCAGCGATCGCCGATTCACTTTAGCGATCGCCTTGCCTGCCCAGTCATCTTCTTTCAGGGGTTAGAAGACAAAATTGTGCTCCCGAATCAGGCGGAGTTAATGGTAGAAGCCCTGAGTACCAAGGGTGTGCCTGTGGCATACATTGCCTTTGCGGGAGAACAGCATGGTTTCCGGCGGGCCGAGAATATCAAACGGGCGCTGGATGGGGAACTTTACTTTTACGCGCAGGTGTTTGGCTTTCAGTTGGCGGATAAAGTTGAACCGGTGGCGATCGCCAATCTCTAAGCCGCTCCTCCCCTTCGGAGAGCTGAATCAACCTGTCAAGCTTGTCGATCCTAGCTTTATTTGCTAGAACAACGCCGGGGCTAAAGCTTCTAGCAAATTCATCGTGGGCTGATTTGATGTGACTTCTGCCCTGTACCCGCGATCGTCTAGAGTTTAAGTAGTGAAAATCCAATTGTGAACCAGAGGTTACTTGGGAATGCACCTCAGCGAAATTACTCACCCTAACCAGTTACACGGTCTGTCTGTTCATGAACTGAAGCGGATTGCCCGGCAGCTCCGGGAAAAACATCTGCAAACCGTGGCAACTAGTGGGGGGCATCTTGGTCCAGGTCTCGGGGTTGTGGAACTGACCCTTGCCCTTTACCAGACCCTAGACCTGGACCAAGATAAAGTGATTTGGGATGTTGGCCACCAAGCCTATCCGCACAAAATGTTGACCGGACGCTACGATCGCTTTGCGACGCTGCGCCAAAAGGACGGCGTTGCTGGGTATCTCAATCGCAAAGAGAGTCGATTTGACCACTTTGGGGCTGGTCATGCTTCCACCAGCATCTCTGCTGCTTTGGGCATGGCCCTGGCACGGGATAGCAAAGGTGAAAAATTTAAAACTGTAGCAGTGATTGGCGATGGTGCCCTCACGGGAGGGATGGCTTTAGAAGCGATCAACCATGCCGGCCACTTGCCAAACACTAATCTTTTAGTGGTGTTAAATGACAACGAAATGTCAATTTCGCCCAATGTCGGCGCGCTTTCACGCTATCTCAATAAAATTCGCCTCAGTCCACCGTTGCAATTTCTCTCTGATAATCTGGGCGAACAAGTGAAGCAGCTTCCGTTTGGCGACTCTATTTCACCGGAGTTAAACCGTTTAAAAGGGGGGATGAGGCGCCTTGCGGTCCCTAAAGTGGGAGCAGTATTTGAGGAGTTGGGTTTTACCTACATGGGGCCAGTTGATGGTCATAACCTTCAGGAATTAATTTCTACCTTTCAAGAAGCTCACCAGCACCAAGGCCCCGTCTTAGTGCACGTAGCCACAATTAAAGGGAAAGGCTATGAAATTGCGGAGAAAGACCGGGTAGGCTATCACGCTCAGACACCTTTCGATCTGGCTACGGGAAAAGTTGCGCCTTCCACTAAACCCAGCAAGCCAAAACCGCCAGGATATTCCAAAGTATTTGCGGAAACGTTGATCAAACTGGCAGAGGATAATCCCCGGATTATCGGAATTACAGCCGCCATGGCTACCGGCACAGGTCTAGACAAACTCCAGGCAAAGTTGCCAAATCAGTACATTGATGTGGGAATTGCGGAACAACATGCCGTTACTTTAGCGGCTGGGCTTGCCTGTGAACGAATGCGACCAGTTGTCACGATTTACTCGACGTTTCTTCAACGAGCTTTCGACCAGATTGTCCACGATGTCTGTATCCAAAACCTGCCTGTTTTCTTCTGCATGGACCGGGCAGGGATTGTGGGGGCTGATGGTCCGACCCACCAAGGAATGTACGATATTGCCTACTTACGTTGCCTGCCCAACATGGTGTTGATGGCACCCAAAGATGAGGCGGAGTTGCAGCGGATGATCGTCACAGGCATCGACCATACAGATGGTCCAATTGCCCTACGCTATCCGCGCGGCAACGGTTATGGTGCTGCCTTGATGGAAGAAGGCTGGGAGCCATTGCCGATTGGCAAAGGCGAGATCCTGCGCCGGGGCGATGATGTGCTGATGGTTGCCTATGGTTCGATGGTTTACCTGGCGATGCAGGCAGCAGAGATTCTGAGTGAACATAGTATTGAAGCAACGGTGATCAATGCTCGGTTTGCCAAACCCTTAGACACAGAACTGATTGTGCCCCTGGCTCAGGAGATCCGGCAGGTTGTTACCCTAGAGGAAGGCTGTTTAATGGGCGGCTTTGGCTCAGCGATCGCCGAAGCTTTACTGGACTACGGGGTGACAGTGCCGATCACCCGGATTGGCGTACCGGACCAGTTAGTGGAACACGCCTCTCCCGATGAATCGAAAGCATCCCTAGGCTTTACCAGTCCCCAGATTGCGGAGCGAGTACGACAGGCATTTGCTACCCCCCAGCCCACAGCCGTTGGCCTTTAGGATTAAAGGGCATTTCTGCTGTTTCCTACCTGCTTCGGTAAGGGGTATGAAACAATAGAATAGGTAACTCAATTTGAACCTATGTCTCCAGCACCCGTCTATCCTGTTGTTTGGCGTGATGGTCATGTCCTGTTGATTGATCAAACCCGGCTGCCAGCAGAGTTTGCTGTAGTCGAGATAAAATACCTGGAAGATATGGTGCGGGCGATCCGGACCATGATTGTCCGGGGTGCTCCGGCAATTGGGGTAGCTGCTGCCTACGGGATGGTTTTAGGAGCACGGGAGATTAACACTAGCGAGCGCAATGAATTTTTGCGCCAGCTAGAGGGGGTGGCTCAGCAACTGCGAGCGACTCGCCCCACAGCCGTGAATCTATTTTGGGCGATCGAGCGGATGCTGAAGACGGCACGGCAGACGATTGGCTCTGTAGACCACTTGCAAACAGTGCTACTTGATTTAGCCCAGGTAATCGCGGCGGATGATTTACAAACCTGCCAATCGATCGGTTCCCATGGTCTGAAGGCTTTGCCCTCCCAGCCTCAGCAGTTACGAATCCTTACCCACTGTAATGCCGGTGCCTTAGCGACAGCGGGCTATGGTACAGCTTTGGGCGTGGTTCGCTCCGCTTGGCAAGCAGGGCGTCTGGAGCGAGTTTATGCTGATGAAACCCGTCCCCGGTTGCAGGGAGCGAAATTGACAACTTGGGAATGTGTGCAAGAAGGCATTCCTGTGACACTCATTACCGACGGCATGGCAGCCCACTGTATGAAGCGAGGCTTAATTGATGCTGTCGTCGTTGGTGCTGATCGCATTGCCTCTAATGGTGATACCGCCAACAAAATTGGCACCTACAGCGTGGCACTGATTGCGCAGGCGCACGGTATTCCTTTCTTTGTTGCCGCCCCCCTATCTACGATTGATTTTCAGCTACCGGATGGCAGCAAAATCCCGATCGAAGAACGAGATCCGGTAGAAGTTTATCAAGTCGGTAACACTGTCCTCTGTCCTGCCGGGGTGGAATTTTATAATCCGGCTTTTGACGTAACGCCAGCGGCTTTGATCTCCGCAATTATTACTGAGCATGGGGCCTTCTCGCCCAGCCAACTGCAAACAAACCTGTACAACCTGCAAGCGTAAGGATATCTAGATCGGGATCACAAGCCGTGAGCATAGCCAATGTCAAACAGCTATTTACCCACTATGTGAAAGGGCTTTCACCCCAGGAGTGCGATCGCGTTTTTCTGAAAGCCGGACACGGAATTCCCGGCGATCGCGCCTTTGCCTTGATGCATGGCCAGCCTGAGGAGCAGACGGAAGCTGTTCCGTGGAAACGAAAACAACACTTTGTGATGCAAAATGACTGGCCGGGGCTGGCCGGATTAGCCTGTCACTATGACTCGCAAACGGCAACGCTTGCGGTCCAGCGAGCCGGAGTGGAGTTATTGGTTGCCCAAACCAATACCCCTGCAGGTCGCGATCGCATTAGCGCCTTCTTCACAGGTTATCTAGCCGCCTTGGAGCCAGTACCTACCGCCCGCCATCCTGAGCATGGCCCTTTACAGCTTGTCGGCAACAGTAATGGCACGACTCGCTATCCAGACCGGGAACCCGTTCATCTCTCTCTCGTCAGTCAGGCAAGCTTGGATCATCTCACGCAGGTGGCTGGCCAGCCGATTGAGGTGCGCCGCTTCCGCCCAAATGTCTTGCTGGAAGGGGTAGCTGCTTGGGCAGAGATGGATTGGGTGGGGCAGGAGCTGCAACTGGGTACAGCTCGGATTGTGGTTACAGCTCCGATCAACCGTTGCTTGAATATTGACGTAAATCCCCAGACGGGAGAGCCAGATATTCCCCTATTCAGTTTGCTGCAGGAGAAGTTAGGGCATCCGCAGACCGGAGTGCTAGCAAAGATCATCACCAGTGGCAGTGTATCTGTGGGTGATCACTTATCTGGGTGGACTTGAATAAACGCAATAGTGCTTTCCCAAGGTACGGTTTGATGATGCAGCTGGCGCCAAAATAGCTGACAGACTAGATCAATCTCAGACTCAGAAAGGTAAACTGCAAGGCGATCGCGGTAGGTGGGTGGTTTGCCAGTGCTGGTAAACCACCGTTCCAGTAATGTTGCAGTGATGCAGACTTCTGCAACTGTTCGTTCAATGTCAACCTCCACGGCAAAGTCATTGGTGGCAAATGCAGCTTGCAGGTCACTACTATCCCAGTTCACCATCGGGTCCGCTGAATTGGCATAGATAGCTTCTTCAGCGGTAATCAGCCGTTGATAAAGCTCAGAATCAAAGGTGGGAGCGAGCAGTCGATAGAGCCGTTGGGTATGGCGGGGCACTGTTTCTGCTAAGGTAATTTTCCCAGTCGGTTGGAGTAACCCGATTAGTGACTGGGCAACAGCCTTTTTGTTAACTTCATGGATCAGTGCATTCCGCCCGATAATTCGCTCAAAGCGGACATCACTTGCCTGGGTTGCCAGT
Organism: uncultured Synechococcales cyanobacterium; assembly: GCA_902806435.1. GTDB lineage: Bacteria > Cyanobacteriota > Cyanobacteriia > Thermosynechococcales > Thermosynechococcaceae > CADCWO01. The sequence goes on from CADCWO010000230.1 coordinate 63,637, forward strand.
AGCATTGGCAATTGACTGAGAGAGCCTGAGAGGATAATCGGCTGCAGCAGTTTTGGCAAGGCAGCGGCTTGTTCTCGCAAGCGAGCGCCATCCGCCGCAGTCCGCACCCAAACGTAGACACTGCCTTCCGGTACCCGGCGTAGTGCTTCCCAAGTCAGCAAGCCATTTCCGCCATTCAAATCCAAAATTACATGGTGGCGTTGGGGCTGGGCAAGGCTGAACAGGCGGTCCCGAACCCTTCCTAACTGTTCCCCCACCTGAGAGGTACGCTGGAGCCATTGCTCTTGGGCAGTTGTTGGGCCATAGGTCAGAGCCTCTGGTGCTTCAATCCATAGCCCCTCGGTGGTTGCAGCCAGCTGAGCTTCCCGGCGCTGCTCTACCTGTAAGCGAATTGCCGCTTCATAGCCTTGCTCGGACGGCTGGTAGAACACCTGTCCTTGCAGGCTGGCTGGCAAGTACTGTTGAGCCACCCAGTGTTCTTGGTAGGCATGGGGATAGAGGTACCCAGCCCCATGCCCAAAGGCTTGTTTGTCTCGCTTGGCATCCTTAAGGTGGGTTGGCACCTCCCCTTCCCGTGCTCGTTCCACGCTAGCTAAAGCGTCAAAGAAGCCCATCACACTGTTGGACTTGGGAGCTGTTGCTAGATAAAGTGCTGCCTGCGCTAGGGGGTAGCGGCCTTCCGGCAGGCCCACCCGGTCAAAAGCTGCCGCACAGGCGCTGACAATCGTCACAGCCTGCGGGTCAGCCAGTCCTACATCTTCACTGGCTAAAATCAGCATCCGCCGGAAGATAAAGCGGGGGTCTTCTCCGGCGTAGACCATGCGGGCCAGCCAGTACAAGGCAGCATCCGGATCGCTCCCCCGTAAGCTTTTAATGAAAGCGCTGATCGTATCAAAATGGGCATCCCCTTCTTTGTCGTACAACAGGGCACGACGTTGGATTGATTCCTCCGCCACCGCCAAGGAGATGTGGATGGTGCCCAGTGCGTCAGGCGGTGTCGTCTCGACTGCTAGCTCTAGGGCGTTGAGCAAGGCACGGGCGTCCCCATTCGCAACGTTAACCAGGTGAGCTAGAGCCTTCGGCTCAATCTGAACACTTTGGTTCCCATAGCCCCGCTCCCGGTCTGCGAGTGCTTGCTGAGCAATGAAGTGCAAATCTGCTGCGCTCAGCGACTTAAGCTGGAAAATCCGGGAGCGGCTAACCAAAGCTTTATTCACTTCAAAGTAGGGATTTTCAGTTGTTGCCCCCACCAGAATGACCGTGCCGTTTTCTACCCAAGGCAGCAGAGCATCCTGCTGCGACTTGTTGAAGCGATGAACTTCGTCCACGAACAGGATCGTTTGCTGCCTATGGTCACGTCGTCGTTCCTGGGCCGTTTCAATTGCCACCCGGATCTCCTTGACACCCGCCAGCACGGCGTTGATCGAGATAAAGTGGGCCTGAGTCGTATTGGCAATGATCCGCGCTAGGGTTGTCTTACCTGTTCCAGGCGGTCCGTAGAAAATCAGTGAGGAAAGTTGGTCTGCCTGGATCGCCCGCCGCAGTAGTCGTCCCGGCCCAATAATTTCCGCCTGCCCAGCAAATTCATCTAGGGTGCGAGGACGTAGGCGATCGGCCAGCGGGGTTTCCATTGCAGCTAAGGGCACTCGCTGCTGATCAAATAAGTCCATCTGATGGGGCGAAATGGGTCACTGCAAAAGCTTTAGGGCATTAAAAGCGATCGCCATTTAATTTTCCAGGATTATTTCTAGGAGTAGGAGTAGTTAACTGTGGTGCGATTGGCTGAAGAGTATTTGTCTCAGCTGCAATCAGATCTTGATTAGCCTGATAGAATCTGCGCGCTTGCACAATGTCAATCGCGATGTCTGCCTCAGGATAAGCTTCTAGAAAACTAATAACACTTAGCCCTTGGCTTGACTGAGACCCTTGAAGGAGGGAAGTTCGCAGTGCTTGTGCACCCGCTGGATCATCGCGTTGGGTTACTTTGGCGGCGTCAGAAAGAATCGTTTTGCCTCGTTCTAACGCTAGGAGTTGCTCCAGCCGTGCAGGTTCAATCTCTTTTTTTACCTGAAGCAACTGGTAGATCTGGTTTTGGGTTTCAGGACTTAGTAAACCTAATAAGTCTGCAAACTCAGGGGAGGCTTGGCCGGTCTCACCATAGGTACGAAGGTCATGGACTGCCAGCGATTCTTCAATTGGTCCATATTTGATAAGGACTGTCTGCGCTGCCTTGCCAGGACCGGCACCCAATAGCTCTAAAAATCCCAGGAGCAACAATGAACCCGATAAAGCCACAAGGCGTGGCCGGTGAAACATCCTAAAAGCTAGTTGAGGCAACATAGGCTATCTCTATCCGCTACTACCTATTCCCAACTTTATCGTCTCTATAAATATTTCGGTAGCATGGCAGTTCTATGACTGTATTACCTTTGCCTGGATTTGCTCCAGCCGGTTCCCTCATAGCCAAAGTGGCAAGTGTCAGGGTGCAAAATTTCCGCCAAGATCTCCAGGGAATCCACTAGTCGTGGCCCAGGACGATTGAAGTACTGGTTGCCGTCTGTAAAATAAACTTTGCCTGTCCGGGCTGCCTGCAAGTTTTGCCACTCTGGACGGTGAGTTAACTTTAAAGCTTCTTGGCGCGTGCGCTCCAAGTCAAACCCACAGGGCATAAAGATAATTATCTCTGGATCAGCTTCTACTAGGACTTGCCACTCTAGCCGGGGTGAATGACCCGTCACGCCCAACATATCTCTACCACCAGCCAGTTCCACCAGTTCCGGTACCCAGTTAGCGGCGACCATCAGGGGTTCAGTCCACTCAATACAGGCAACTGTGGGATGCTCAGGAGCAGATTGGGCTTGTTGTTGGCATCGTTCTACCCGCGCTTGCAAGTTTGCGATCGCAGCCTCAGCGTCTACACCCAGAGCCTCAGCGACACGCTGCATGTCTGTCCACACATCAGCCAGCAGATTCGGTTGCAAGGAAATAACTTTTGGGTTGCTTTGGGTCAACTGAGCAACGGCTTGTTCCACATCCGATAAGGTGACAGCACAGACATCACATTGGGCTTGCGTCAAAATGTGAGTGGGTTGCAACTCCTCCAACTTGGCAATATCGATCTGGTAGATACTCAGAGCGGACTGTAGCAGTTTTGTGACATCGTCATGAATCTGGCCACTCGAAGCTGAGGTATCCAGCTTTGCTTGGGTACAAATGGGACGCTGCTTGACCACTGGTGGGTAGTCACACTCGTGCGAGCGACCTACCAAGGTATCGATCAAACCGAGTGCCGCTAAAGTCTCAGTTGCACCTGGAATTAAAGAAATAACCCTCAGCTCTGAGAAAGCCATAATTGCTGTGAGTAGACGGTCCAAATTATTATATCCAGCTTACTAAACCATAGGCTTAGGCTTTTTTGGTCTGTATCCACGAGCTGAAGTAAGCAGGCAAGCAATCAGGCTGCTTACAGGCTGCCCAAGTCAGCACGCTTGATATCCGTTTAGCTTTAACTAGGTAGCTCCTCAGATTTTTTCTGCTTCTGGAGTTCTGCTAATTCTTCTTCTAGTGTCTCCTCCAGTTCATTTACTACCGCTTGTGGATCAGCAGCTTTTTCCAATGCCTGGGCTTCAGGATCGTAGCGATTTTCTACATTGGGAAGATCGCGGCGTAGCTCTTCTAACAAGGCAATCAATTTGGCAATTTTTTGCTCAGACAGAAGGTTCATTTGTAGACTGAGCTGTGCCCGTTGCTCTGCTAGCTGTTCTTGGCGAGTTTGCTTGATCAGCACTCCTGAGGTCATCAGTAAGGCGCTGAAGCCGACCGCTCCCTGTAACCAGAAAAACGGTGGGGGATCAACTTGGCGGATACCGAAGCGCTTGGGTAAAGCGTTAGGAAGTATCCACAGAGCAGTTAAAAGTAAGATCCCGTACAGGAACATGGGACGGCCAAAAAAGCCAGTCGCAGTTTCCACAACCCGCTGGTGTCGAGGTAGGTCTCGGTGTGATTTTGTCTGTAGCGCTACAATTGCATCAATATTTTTGCTAATCGGGTCTGGCAGTGGAGCAGTCGGTAGAACTGTTTTGCTTGGATCGTCCGTCATAGGAAAGGCTTCTGTTGGTCTTTCACCTTTTGGTGTACTGCTGGTCTTCAAGGGTCATCTTCTCTCTTTAGATAGCTTCTTCAACGGATACTAATGAGGGTTTAGGCAAAAGTTATCAGGTTTGATTGCCTAAAGGTTAAGTCTAGAACAGCTACACCACAGGGCAGAATATTCAGGCAGTCTCAGCCACTTGAATAGGGGGAGTAAGACTGCTGCCTGTGTCAAAAGACACGTCAAACTTCTGCTGTTATACAGTGATACGATTGCTTCACGCGATCGGTTCTGGTGGGGATCAGCCACCAGAGGTAACGGGGAAAGTTGGTGCAAGTCCCACGCTGTCCCGCAACTGTGAAAGAGACAAGTTCCCTTAGCCAGAATGCCCGCCGATAGTTGATGTTGTTTCTGTGCGAGGTACACAATGAATACTATTTTAATTTCCTCTATCCGGCAGCAGGCAGTCCGTCTCACGCTTTCGGTGCATGTACAACTAATCCTTTACACATCACTGTGCGCTTTAACGCTTTGGACGATCTACTTCACGACCTATCCAGCCGTTCATGATGGGATGCATTCTCTGCGCCACCACACCTTGATGGTTTCTTGCCACTAGATCCCCAACACACCAATCGTTAGAGGCCCAGAAATTCAATGCCAAAAATTAAGCTTTCCATGCTCCTCAGCATTACTGTGCTGGTGGGTCTGGTTACCTATGGGCTGCAAGGGTTTTCCGCGCAGCCAGTTGTCCGTCTGACAACGAACCCTCCCATTAATCAGCTGATTCCTTTTGAGGCTGAAGCTCCCAGGCCGCAATCCCCAGTAGAGCTAACCTTGCAAGTGGCCGATAAGGCAGGCCAACCCTTGAAAAACGCTAATGTTCACTTGCAAATTCTCACCCCGCCAAAATCCCCCTGGTTCACAACCGATTTTCCGATTGTGGAAGGCACAAAGTTACTGGATATGGAAGTGCCTGTATCCGATGCCGGGGATGGGACTGCTATAAAAGGAACACTTCAGCTTCAGCAAATGCTACCGATTCGGGGCGCTTACCAACTGATAGCAGCGGTTAAACCAACAACTGCCAATGCATTCACGCCATTCCAGCAGACGCTAAAGTTGTCTGTCCCAGAGAACCCAGTCAAGTATTATAGCTTTGCAATTTTGGCAGCCATTCTATTGATGGTCGGGCTAGGCGGAGGTTTGATTATCGGCAGGCGGCAGATCGTCCAGCCGGCAGAAATTGCGCCTCAGGCGGTGCGGATGCTGTTAAGTGGCGCCACCCTCGTGGCGATCGCGGCACTATTAGTGGTTAATGTCAGTGCTGAACTCAATGAGTCTTCCCAGGCTCACCAGCATCCGGGTGGGGATGGGCATCACGCAGAATTGAATGCCCCTGCCCTGCTCCAGTCACAAGGGCTAAGACTAGAGCTGACAGGAGATAGCCATGCTGTTGTGGGTGAACCTGCTCACCTATCTGTCCAGGTGATAGATGCAATCACTCGGCAACCTGCTACGGATGTGCTTCTGAAGGTCAAAGCAACGCAGCTTGAGAATCATTGGGTTAGTTTTGCCTACAACGGGGCCCCAGATGTCAAAGGCCAATTGACTTGGCAATCACAATTCTTTGATGGTTCGCCTCATCGGGTAGAAGTGGAAGCGTTACCTCGATCTAACTCACCGCGCCAGTTCAAACCCTTGCGTGTATCACGAGAAATTGAGGTCGAGGGAGTGGCTCCCCCTTTGAGCGTGCGGCTGATTAGCTTGACCTACTTGATCAGCATTCTACTAGTGGGTTTAGCTTTGGGGCTGTGGCTGCGGCAGCGTGGCCGTCACTCCAGAGATCCTCTTGCTTTATGAGTAATCAGTTGCTGCTTGACCTTCAGTAATTCCTCTACCGCTTCAGGCGGCGGGTTCCAGTCCAAAGAAGCCCAATCACGAGAATCATGACTAGGATAATTGCTGGGTTGCGCCACTGACTCGTGGATGGGCTGGATTGCTGAGCTGCTTGCTGTGGCTCAGCACCCTCACTGGAATTGGAGTTGGTTGAAGGAGATGGAGTTGCCGGTTTGGCGGCCGATGTAGCTGCTCCTGTTGCTACAGTGACTGGAAAACTCAGTTCAAACGGTCTGAAATTCGCCCCTGCTTTTGGAGTACCGCTTAGTTCAAGCTCATATTCTCCCTGTTTAGGAAAGACAATCTCGGCTCCGGGAATTCCTTGATACTGCCCCGTTGATATGGCTTTGAGGGGTGGCCTGATCACTGGGGATGAGGCCTCAGTATGAGGTTCAGAATAGACAGCTAACTGGCAATTGCATTGCGCTAATGGCAGGATCTCGCCTCCTCTACGGGTAAGAGAAATCCAGACTTGGGAGGTTCTACCAGCTTGGGGATTGTCATGGGGCTCAACATGCAAAGTACCCCCCACATCTCCTGACACCTCTACTTCATGGGCAGAGGCAGGTGCGACTAGTAGACCTAGACATAACAGCCCTCCCAAGCTTCTACTTGCACTCAATAAGCGTGGCATAGAATCTCTCCAACCATAAAATGACCATTTCCAGCAGAGTAGCCTCTAATTGATTGAGCTAGAGCTTCTGCTATGTGATGGAGCTCTAGCATCGGGCGTCAGTAGGGATGAAGAACATCAGCGCTGATGGAGATCGCCCTGATTGCTAAGAGCAATTTTCTCAATGATTTTAGTGTCTTCAATTAGCTCGGGCTCTGATGCAAGCTCTCAGGGCTCTGGAAATGTCCAATTCTGTGCTGACACTTGCAGTTTAATCAGGGTGTAATGGAATGATTTAAGTTGCACACCAATTGTCTTTAGTTTTGATCTACAAAAATGGCTAACAGAAATGAAACCAAATTAGCCCGCCATATTGGGCTACTGGCATTAACGCTTTATGGTGTCGGCGATATTTTAGGTGCCGGTGTATATGGCCTGATTGGTAAGGCGGCAGGAGAGTTAGGAAATGCCGTATGGCTTGGTTTCCTGATTAGTGCTGTAGCTGCGGGTATAACTGGACTCACGTATGCTTCTCTAGGATCACGTTATCCAAAAGCTGCCGGTTCTGCTTTTATCTTACAAAAAGCGTTTGGTCGTCCTCTATTGTCGTACCTGATTGGTATGGCTGTTTTCTTTTCGGGGCTCACCTCCATGGCAACCTCCAGCCGGGTCTTTGCAGGCTATCTACACGGCCTGCTGCCACTGATTCCCTATAGTCTTTGTATTGGCCTGTTCATTATTACGCTGACGCTCATTGTTTACCGCGGCATTCGGGAGAGTATGTGGGTCAATGTGCTGTGTACGGTGATGGAAGTTTCAGGGTTGCTGATCGTGATCGTGGTAGGCGCAACATATGTAGGGGATGTCAACTACCTAGAGATGAAAACTCTGGCAAATCCTTCAGGAGCACTCAATTGGGGAGTTGCTTTCTCAGGAGCGGTACTCACCTTTTATTCGTTTATCGGGTTTGAAGACATGCTGAATGTAAGCGAAGAGGTAAAAGAACCGGAACGCACGTTACCCAAGGGGCTGTTACTTGCCGTTGCTATTTCCTCGTTAGTCTACCTGGCTGTCAGTGTCGTAACCGTGTCGGTTGTCTCTCCTGAGCGACTTGCGCAAAGCGGACAGCCGCTGGTTGATGTGGTGAAAGCAGCCGCTCCTGGTTTTCCAATTCAGATATTCAGCGTGATTTCTCTTTTTGCCGTAGCTAATACTGCGTTGCTAAATTTTGTGATGGCTTCAAGGCTCACCTATGGCATGTCTAAACAAGGCTTACTACCAGGGTTTCTAGCCAGGGTGCATCGTCATAGAAAAACTCCTCACCTAGCTATAGTCTTGATTGCTCTTGTCTTAGTAGTACTTGTCATCGTGGGAGATATTTCGAACCTTGCCAAATCAACCAGTGTCCTTTTACTTTTAAGCTTTATGCTGATGAATCTTGCGCTGATTCGGTTGAAGTGGATAGATAAAGTTAAAGGTCAGTTTGAAGTTCCCTACATCGTTCCGATCGCCGGAGCTGCCATCTGTTTGCTGATGTTACTTAGCACCAACATTACGCAAGTGCTGATCGCGATCGCGCTCTTAACTATTGCTCTAGTCTCTTACTTTTTGCTTCGGCCTAGGGCTGAAGCTTTGGATGGTTTGGATTAAGCAATTTGACGCAGATCATCACACTTTAATCAGAAGCTTTAGGTAACCTGATTGAAAGATTTACCTGTTGGCAAGGTTGGGGTGTGTACTTGCACGGTCTATTGACCTTATACGGAAGCTCTATGGCAAGAGCTCTTGGTATTACAGGAACTGCGGGCGGACTACTGGGCGGCTCAATAGGTAGATGCCTTACCATCGGCAGAATCCTTGCTCCAGGTGGTGAGTGTGCCACTGGTGGAGCTAGAAAGCTTTGGGGCAGCCTTCATTGTGTAGCTCCCACAGCCGTTTAGTGGAGCGTATAGACGCACTGCTGGCGGAGGAGACAGAGTCTCTCCATCAGACTGATCTAGATTTTGAGGGCTGGGTCCTCTTAACATTTCCACCCCTGGCTGTAGTACCTTTTCACACCTGAAGTGCCTCTCTAACCCCAGGCTGAACTCAGGCTACTTATTGGTTGGAAACAATAGCTCTAAGCATTGGCGGAAATGGTCACCCCGCTGCTCAAAGCTTTGATATTGATCAAAGCTAGCGCAGGCTGGGGATAGCAGAACAACTTTTGCGCGGTATTGTTTGGCTAACTCCATTGCTCGTGGTACTGCTCGTTCCATTCTTTCCAAAATTTCATACGTAGGATAGTGAACTTGTTCTAGACGCTGGGCAAAGGTAGGAGCAGCACTGCCAATCAAAATAACCGCAGCAGTCTTCGCTTGAATTGTTTTCAGCCAGCCTTGGTCATCTCCTGGCTTGGCTTCTCCGCCAGCAATCAAAATCACTGGGCTCTCGACGGAAGCTAGGCCTACTTGAGCTGCCTCGTAGTTTGTCGCCTTGCTATCGTTGATCCAATCAACACCCTCCCAGGTGCCAATGTGTTCTAAGCGATGCGGAACGCCGGGGAAAGCAGCTACCGCTTGGGAGATCGCCCTTGTCTCAATTCCGGCCAAGCGGGCAACCGCTACCGCCATCAGTAAGTTTTGGCGATTGTGCTCCCCCGGCGTGCGTAAAGTAGCTATGGGTAAAAGCCGTTCACCCTGAGCGACAATCCATCCATCCTCAACATATACCCCCTGTCCCCCCGGCAGACTACCTTTGCCATGAGTACTAGTCCAGCAGGCATCCGGCCAGCGTTTTAAAGCCATTTGTCGCAGGTAGGGATCGTCACCATTCAGAACTTTTTGGTGGGAATGCTCTAGTAAGGAGGCTTTAATCTCCCAGTATCGTTCGATGGTGCCATGGCGACCGAGGTGATCCGCTGTAAAGGTGGTCCAAACTCCAATCTTGGGGGCGATCGTTGGCGATGACTCAATTTGATAGCTACTGAGTTCCGCAATTACCCAGTCAACCGGGGCAGCTGAAAGTGCCAGATCACAGGCACTATAACCAATATTGCCGCAGGCTGGAGCCTGCAACCCAGCCTGCTGAAACATGGCGGCAATCAAAGCAGTGGTTGTCGTTTTACCATTGGTTCCCGTGATCCCAACCCAGGGGTGATCTTGGAGGTAACGCCATGCCAGTTCAATCTCACCGATTGTTTCAATTCCCCGTGCTCTGGCTTGGCTCAAACCGGGTAAATCCCAAGGCACGCCAGGACTGACAACAATCAATTTTACCCCCACTTCTGCGGCGATCTCGTTAGGGTCAAAGTTAGCACCCAATCTGACAGAAATACCTTCCGCCTGGAGTGTTTGCTGTTGTTGCACCAGTGCCTGAGAGGTACTGCGATCGCTGACGTTCACCTGCCAGCCTTTTTGCTTTAACAGGCGGGCTGCCGCCATCCCTGATCGTCCAAGACCAATTACGTGAGCACTGGGCATAGCTTTGAAACGCTTGTTTGGCAACCATCATAGTAGCGCCTCTGGTTCCTGGTAAGGGAAGCGCTCCAATAGATTATTCAGTAGATCCGTTTTCGGACTGGGAGAACTGTGCTACAAAGCTGCAGCGCCAGATATACTCAAGCTCTGCTGAACTTCATTACCTAAGTTTCTGGGTAAACTCAGGAATCTTGCTGGTTCATCATTTTTGCAGCTTAACCGCCGAGGTTTGCCGACTAAATCTAGAATGAAGGCAAGTTTTACTTCCAAGTTGGCACCTATGCAGGAATTAACTAAAAACAAGCAGTGAGTGGTTGCACCTGAAGCAGCATTCGCTTCCCTCGTCATATCAGCGACCAGCTAAGCGCATTGCGAACGCCCCTTGAACCAATAATTAAGAATAAGCCCCAGCCAATAAACCTTGTGAGTCAACCCGAAGCCCTACAGTTCCTATTAGAAGCCGTTGCCGCTGGTGAGATCACGCCAGCCGCCGCCTTAGACAAACTCAAGCATTTTGCCTTTGAACCCGTGGGTGATTTTGCCCGGATTGACCACCACCGCACTCTGCGAACAGGATTTCCAGAGGTGATCTGGGGACCGGGCAAGACCCCCGAACAGATTGTTCAAATTATCCAAGTGATGCGTCAGCAAAATCCCTGCGTGATGGCCACTCGGATTGAACTGGACATTTATAGTCAACTTCAGGAGACATTACCGGATCTGCACTATTACCCGATGGCCCGAATCTGCGCGACAACGGTACCCACCACGCCCCGCTATCCAGGTGTCATTAGCTTAATCTCAGCCGGAACAGCAGATTTAGCTGTGGCAGAAGAAGCTGCAATTACGGCTGAACTATCTGGGTTTAGGGTGCAGCGGTTGTGGGATGTGGGGGTAGCAGGTATTCATCGCTTACTTAGTAATCGCCAAGTGATCGCCGATGCAAGTGTAATAATTGTGATCGCAGGTATGGAAGGAGCTTTAACTAGTGTTGTTGCCGGGATAGCAGATTGCCCGGTGATTGCTGTTCCCACCAGTATTGGTTACGGTGCCAGCTTTAATGGATTAGCCCCCCTGCTAACGATGCTAAATTCCTGCGCTACTGGGGTGGGTGTTGTGAATATAGATAATGGGTTTGGAGCAGCCATGCTAGCTGGGAAGATTCTCAGGACTGCCCATCAGCTCGGTGCAGCGGCTGAAACTACGCCAGAATAGATTAATTGCTTACTTGGACAGTGAGCACCACCGGTGGTCTATTAAACTTTCATGTTCGAAGCCGCTCACTGGTCCTTAAATACCAGCATCACCGTGTTTGCCATTGCTGCTCTGGTTATTGCTGTCACCGGGCGGCAATTGGCAGCCTTGGCAGATAGTTTGGCTGACAAAACAGGATTAGGAGAAGCGATCGCTGGAGCCCTCTTTTTGGGCGCTAGTACTTCTTTGTCAGGAATTATTACTTCTGTGGCGGCAGCGGCGGATGGTCGGGCAGAACTGGCAGTCAGTAATGCATTGGGAGACATTGCTGCTCAAACGGCCTTTCTATCGATCGCTGATATCTTCTATCGCAAGGCGAATCTGGAGCATGCTGCTGCTTCTACTGCCACAATTATGCAGGCAGCTCTCTTAGTCACCCTGTTAGCAATTCCTTTACTAGCAACGGTGAGCCCAGAATTTACTTTTTGGGGCATTCATCCTGCCACACCGATCCTGATTGTTGCGTACATCTACGGCCTACGACTGGTGTACCAAGTGCGGCATCAGCCAATGTGGCAGCCCCGTCAGACGCAGGAAACCCAAACTGATGAACTTGACAAAGACGGCGGGACAAGCGACCAAAGCTTAATCAGTTTAGTAATCCGGTTTGGATTAGTGACTGCAACGGTGGGTACAGCAGGGTGGGCTTTGGAGCGGGCTGGCGTTGGCATCTCGACAAACACCGGATTATCTGAATCCTTTATAGGCGGATTACTAACTGCCCTATCTACGTCTTTGCCCGAGCTTGTAACCTCGATCGCGGCTGTGCAGCGAGGAGCAGTAATCTTAGCTGTCAGCGGCATTATCGGTGGTAATGCTTTTGATACGTTACTGTTGGCCTTTACGGATATTGCCTACCGCCAGGGTTCGATTTACCATGCCTTGGGCGATCGCCAGATCTTCCTAATGGCCCTGACGATTATCATGACGGGTATCTTGATCATGGGGCTGGTCCGCCGGGAAGAACACGGCATTGCCAATATTGGATTTGAAAGCTTTCTGATCCTGCTTCTGTACTTTGGGGCATTTTCACTATTATTTTTCAATGGTTAGACTCATTGAAGCTTGGTACATTTCCCAGAGTTGAAATTCACTAGACTGCTGTTATTACCTCCAGCCCTTCTAGCCAATGAATGTTGTCCCTATCCTCTGCAGTGGCTCCTGAATCTTCCTTAAACCCCAACACCTGTGATGTTAGTAACCCTCACTTAAATCGCTCCTCAGGTGATGAAGCAGACTCAGAATATTGCTACACGCGTATCCGGGTTGTAAAAGTTGAGTCCCCAGGCTTGATAAGGTTTGCGTTAGCTGATGCTCAACGTGTTTTTTGCTCCCTAATCTATTATGCAAGCACGCTATCGTCGGTTTAATAATCAGTCGGGCTTGCGCGTCTCGGATGTAGTCTGCAGCTTCAGCCTTAAGCAGAGCCTGACTATTGAGCAAAGAAACTTGCTCAGTTGCAATTTCCTGGCAAACTTGCTCAGTCAGTTTCTCAGTCGTATATTCCATGACAACTGGTTGCTGGGTAAAACCAGCTGAGCTTTTCTCAACTAGCGATCGGCGCAAGAGAGATTTCAGGGCCTCTAAAAGTTTGACTTTTGAAATTGACGGTAGCGTATCCGCTTCTAGTGCTATGGGCGAAGTTGGCTGGCGATTGACTGCCAGGCAGTACATAATCTGCTTTTCTAAGTTTGACAGGCGGTTAAACTGCTGATCGAGAAGACCGCGAATACTATTAAAAACTAAGCTACCTTGCTTGAAATACTCTAAAAACTTTAAAACATCTCCCTCAAACAAGTCTTGAATCGCAGTCGCAATGACTTTAAGGGCGAGCGGATTGCCGGCATAGTAGTCAATGAGTTTGCGCCATCCGGTTTCAGATTGGAAGAAGGAATCTTTAACTTCAAGAAGTTTCCATGCTTCTGTTTCTTGCAAGCCTGCCAGTTGTAGTGAACGAATGGGTAGGGTTTTACCTTCTTTGACCGCAAACTCGCTAGGCTTTTCTCGGCTGGTCAGTAACAAGCAACTTTGGTGAGACGTTTCGCCAACACATCTCAATAGCTGGCCGTATCCCTCATATCCTTTCTGGTAATGACCTGTACTAACACCACTTTGGAGAATGGACTCGATATTATCCAGAATCAATAGACAACGCTGAGTTCTTAAGTAACCCAGTAGTTGTAGAACTCCTCCATCTATGGTTTTGAATTCGTTGGTTGCCCCGTTTGACAGGAACCCGAGTAGTTCGGTTAGCACTTCTTCGACCGGCGGTGCGTTACGTAGCGATCGCCAGAACACGTACTCAAAATGCCCCTGAACTCGCTCTGCCAGCTTGGCAACTAAAGCGGTTTTGCCTATCCCCCCAAGGCCGAGCACGGCGATTAGACGGCAGTGGTCCTGTATCACCCATTGCTCGAGGGTGATTAACTCCTTAGCCCGCCCATGGAAGACTGAAACATCGAGCGCGTCTCCCCAATCTTGATAGTGATGGTTAGCCTCTTTGAAATTTTCAGGTGGAAATGCTTTTAACTCTTGGATCACTTCGTTTTGCTGGCTACTCGTAGGAGGAGCTAGCAGCGCCGGCGAAGTACCGTGAGCGCCACCTTGAAAATATTGCCGCAAGACTGAACGGAAGTTGTTTTTGGTGACTTTTTGTCCTAATGCTTGTGAGAGTAATTGCCATAGCTTAAAACCAGCATCACCAAGATAACGAGGGTTATATCCAGAATTCTCAGCTATTTCTAAGTAGGTTTTGCCTTCCCAGGCCTGACGAAATACCAGCTCTTGAACGTTACTTAAGCTTTCCTGATCTAGAACTGCATCAACAATCACTAGAGCTTCTTCAAGGGTCATGCTCAAAGCACCGTAAATGGATTGTGTGGCAATGATCTGCCTTTAGATAGATTGGGCGAAAACGATCTGACTTTTTCAGGTTTTGGATCATTACTTTAACTTACAAATTATGATCTTTTCTGGGTTTTTCTTAAGGGCTGATAATGGTTTGATAGATGAAGTGTTTGTGATAATTACTAACAACTAGCCAGGCAGAAATAATCTGGCGTAACCAATCCTGTTTAATCTCCCCTTGGGGATATGTGTCAAAAGTGAACTAATGGGTAGTATTAGCGTCTAAGTATTATTGGCGTTTCTGATGTGCTTTTGAAATAGTCCCGCAGCTCTTTCTTTGAGAGGTCCAGAAATGAACCAAGGCTTAGGCATTCAGAACCGATCTCAGCTTACGGAAGAGCTTTCCTATAGCTTGCCCATCGTCCTCAAGCTGTTAACGCAGATTCAAGCAGATGCATCGCTGGCTTCAGCCTTTGACCAAGCATTTGTAGTAGATGATTTTCAGTTAGGTGATGAGCTGATAACCTACACGGCACCAGAGATATCTAGTCATCAACAAAATGGCTATGACTTTCACCTTGTTTGCCAGGGGCGGGTGCGACTTCTTTGCTTTGATCAGGCACGAGAGCGAGAGGTTTCAGCTCTCGTGCTAGAGGAAGAAACTTTTGGCGCAGATCACCTGTTCCGTAGTAGTTCTTTACCTTACCGGGCGATCGCCGCTAGTTCTGGGCAAGTGGCGCGTATGTCAACGGCTAACTTACAACTGTGGCTAGAGCGGCTTCCTAATCTGCGAACCTACTTAACGCAACAGGCACAGCAGCGAGAATGCTTGCTCTTCTTCAAGTCAACAACCACGCTGCGTAAACTTCCCAGCCAGCAGCTACAACAATTTGTATCCTACCTCTTAGAACAAGACGTTCCAGCGGGAGAACTCCTCTACCGATTTGCCCCAGCAGATTCAGGCCACTTCTGGCTGCGCAGTGGTCAAGTCCAAAGCCAAGGCAACTCTCAGCCCCCAATGTTAGGAGAGAGTTGGGGCTACCCCCAGACCACACCAACAGACTGGATGGCGCAAACCAATTTAATGGTTTATAAGCTGTCAGTTGAGCATTGGCAGGCGGCTCAAGGCATTGTTCCAGCCCTTTCAGCTAATGCCTTAGCGCGGCCGGAGCCGGGGAAGTTCGTCGCCCCGATTGATGCCTCTGCCACAGGCAGAGATAAGATGGAGCGTTCTGCCCAATCTCTAACAACTAATGGGTCTAGTAGTCGACGGCCACAATTTCAGTTACGGCGGCCCTTGTTGCCTAAGGCCCAGACCCAAGACCGCCAGGCTGAAGTTGAATCCGTTACTTTTGCCAAACCTAGCCGCCCAAAGCGCCTAGGCCACTTGTTCCCCCAAAGGTACCCTTATGTAGAACAGCAAAGTGAAGCCGATTGTGGGGCGGCTTGTCTGGCGATGATTGGGCGATATTGGGGGAAACGATTTAGCCTCAACTTCCTGCGTAATCTAGCCAGGGTAGGGCGGTCTGGTGCTTCCTTAAAAAGCTTAGCTAAAGCAGCAGAAAATCTGGGCTTCCATGCTCGACCTGTACGGGCAAGTTTTAGCCGATTGCAAGATCAAACCAATCCTTGGATTGCCCACTGGCAAAGCAATCATTATGTAGTGGTCTACCAGGTCAGAGATAATCGTGTCTTAATTGCTGATCCAGCCATGGGACGGCGATCACTGTCATTAGAACAGTTTCAAGAAGGTTGGACCGGGTATGCTTTGCTCTTAGAGCCTACGGATCAGCTTGAGTCCGCTGAAACGCAAAAGGGTTCTTTAGGCCGCTTCTGGAGAATCCTCTGGCCCCAACGCTCAGTCCTCTTACAAATTGTTCTGGCCTCAGTACTACTTCAGATTTTTGGCCTGATCACGCCTTTGTTTACCCAGATCATTCTGGACCGGGTTGTGGTACAGAAAAGCTTAATTACCCTCCACGTCTTTGCTGTAGGACTAATCCTATTTGGAGTATGGCGCGTCGGCTTGACAGCAATTCGCCAGTACCTGCTGGACTATGTTTCCAATCGTTTGGACCTAACTTTGATTAGCGGCTTTATCAGCCACACCTTGACGTTACCCCTGAAGTTCTTCGAGTCTCGTCACGTAGGAGACGTTATTACACGGGTTCAGGAAAATCAAAAGATCCAGCTTTTTCTAACACGTCAAGCAGTTGTGGTCTGGCTGGATGCCCTGATGATTTTTGTCTACCTGGGGCTGATGGTCTATTACAACTGGAAATTAACGTTGCTGGTTTTAGCAATTATTCCTCCGATCGTGATCTTGACCCTGGTGGCAACACCCTTGATGCGGCGTCTATCTCGGGAGGTTTTTAATAATGAAGCCGCAGAAAATTCCTCCTTGGTCGAGATGTTAAATGGAGTGGCAACGGTCAAAACAGCAGCAGTGGAGCGCGACTTGCGCTGGCGTTGGGAAGATCTGCTAACAAGCACCCTGAATACCCAATTCCGTACTCAAAAATTAAGTAATGGCTTGCGGGCCACCAGCGGATTGATCAATTCTCTTGGCAGCACTGCCATCCTTTGGTACGGTGCAATGCTTGTCATTCAGGAGCAGCTTACTATTGGTCAATTTGTGGCCTTCAACATGTTGATCGGCAATGTTATTAGTCCAATTTTGGCACTTGTCGCGCTCTGGTACGAGTTTCAAGAGGTAATCATCTCTGTAGAACGCCTAGATGATGTATTCACTGCTCAGCCGGAGGAAAGCCCCCAAAAACCACTCCTGAGCTTACCGAGGTTAGAGGGCCATGTGCGGTTTGAAGATGTCACCTTCCGTTATGAACAGGAGGAGGACCGCAACACCTTGCAAAACATTTCTTTTGAGGTGCCAGCCGGACAAACGATCGCCATTGTTGGCCGCAGTGGCTCGGGTAAGAGTACCCTAGTCAGCCTGATTCAGGGTTTATACCACCCGAGCAGTGGCCGGATTTGGATGGACGAATACGACATTCGGCATGTCTCTCCGCAGTCGCTGCGATCGCAGCTTGGGGTAGTGCCACAGGAGTGCTTCTTGTTTTCCGGGACAATCTTAGAAAATATTACCCTGTATCGCCCGGAATTTAGCCTAGAGCAGGTAACAAAGGTTGCGAAGCTGGCTGAAGCCCATGCCTTCATCCAAGAACTGCCCTTGGGCTACAACACCAAAGTGGGAGAGCGCGGTTCGACTTTATCTGGAGGGCAACGGCAACGGATTGCGATCGCTCGAGCCCTGCTGGGCAACCCGCGAATTCTTGTTCTGGATGAAGCGACTAGCTCTCTGGATACGGAATCTGAACGGCGATTTCAGCAGAATTTGGCTCGGATTAGCCGCGATCGCACCACCTTTATCATTGCTCACCGTCTTTCAACAGTGCGTCATGCCGACTGCATTCTGGTCCTCCAACAGGGACTGCTTGCCGAGCGTGGCACTCACGATGAACTGATTGCACTACAAGGAATTTACTACCACTTAGCACAACAACAGCTTGAGCTTTAACCAAGCCTTTACCAAAGCTTAATCTTGCTTTTGCAAAAATAGTTCTAGATGTAGAAGTTTCTCCTGGTATATGTCGATTACTCAGGTTTATTCAGAATGGCCCATGAATTCTTACACTTTCAAGCTTTGAGTGAACTGAGAATGAAAGAGCTTAATGAAGTTCTAGTCCAGTTCAGTGGCATTGATAAAAGCTATTTATAGTAAATTGCTATGCCAAAATTAACTTCTTCCGGTTCAGATTCTTATGCCTCCTCAGCTCCTGGTTATCAATCTGCTGGTCTCAGAACTAACCAGGCTGCTAATCCATCTTTAGAAAATCAAGAGGTTGACTGTCTTAGCAAGCCTACTCAGGTTGGTTCAGTCTACGGGGGAGATGAGTCTACAACCGCATTCCCAGAGACGACTACTAGTAGCACTGTGCACTGGTCTACTTCCCTACAGACGGTACTTGATCAACCGCCTTCAGCCCTGCCCCGTCAGCTCATTCTAGGGGGCTTGGCTTTCTGTATCGCTTTTGTGGGGTGGGCCTGGTTCGGGAAAATTGAAGAAGTCGGTCACGCTCAAGGGCAGTTAATCCCAAAGGGCGACGTCTACAAAATCAACCCCATTGACCCGGGTAAAATTGCCACTATCGCTGTCAAAGAAGGTCAGGAGGTTAAAGCGGGGCAGGTACTAGTTGCCCTAGATACTACTGTTGCTGCTGGTGAAGTCGTGCGTTTGCGACAGGCGCTAGCTGCAGACAAAGGTGAATTAACGGAGAGGCAAGCCCTGATTGAGAAAGCTCGTTTAGAAGCGCAAACCCGTAATAGGATTTCCGCCGCCGAGCAGCAAGTCCAAGCAATGACGATCGCGCAGGCTAAAACAAATGCGACGACGACCCAAGCTATGATCGCGCAGCTGCGGACAGATGCCGCTGCACAGAGGGCACAACTAGCAGAGCTAAAGCCTTTAGCAGGTACCGATCGAGAACTACTCGCGCAACTCCGGCAAGATGCTGCAGCTAATAAAGCCCGGGTGGCCAGATTAAAAGCATTGGTCAAACAGGGGGCGATCTCTCGGGATTATCTGTTTGAAATTGAGCAAGCAGCGCGCGATCGCCAAAGCATGGTTACTAAAGGCTTGGTAGGAGAGGGCATGGCCGCCAGAAACCGCCTGTTTGAAGTAAAGCAAGCCCTAGGCGATCGCCAAACCACGCTTGTCAAAAACCAGGGTGAATTGCAACAAGCTCTTGCAGAAGCGGAACGCCTACGGGCAGGTTTAGCCCAAAAGCAAGCTGAGGGTGAGTCAGCCCAGCTTCAGGCAGTCCAGCAAACTCAACAATTGGAAGTTGAGGCGAACCGGCTCAAAGCCAAAATTGCTCAAACTCAAACCTTACTAGCCAGTACCCAGGCAAAGCTCAAGCAAGGTGTACTCACTTCACCTGTGGATGGTGTAGTTTCCGCTCTCAATGTTCCCAATAAAGGTGAAGTTGTGCAAACCGGACAAACTATTGCAGAGGTAGCGCCACACAACGCCCCACTAGTTCTATCCGCAATTCTACCTAATCGAGAAGCAGGCTTCATAAAAGTTGGTATGCCAGTACAAATTAAGCTAGACGCTTACCCCTATCAGGACTATGGAATTGTGCCGGGTGTAGTTGGATCTATTTCCCCCGATGCTCAACCCGATAAGCAACTTGGTCCAGTCTATAAGGTTGAAGTTGCTCTAGCTCACAATTCAATCAGCACTAATGATCAAATCATTCCACTTAAGGCAGGGCAAACTGCCAGTGCCGAGATTATCATCCACCGCCGCCGAATTGCTGATATCTTACTAGACCCTTTCAAGCAGCTTCAAAAGGGAGGTATCAACTTGTAAAGCAAACTAAAGCATCAATCTGTGAGGTAAGCGGGGGCCGGGAAGGTAGAACTTTCGGGAATGGTCTTGATCCTTATAAAGGAGTAATCGTTATGAATCAGCAACCCTCCAATTTCAACACAAAGTTTGAAAAAACCATGAGCCCAGAACAGTTTTCGGAGGTCATTGAAGCAATTCTAAATGGAAAGTATTCTTGGGCTTGCCTATTAATCCTGCGTTTTGCCGGATACAACCCTTTGCACTACATTCCGTACCGGACCTACAAAGATCGGAAGAGCACACGT
>CADCWO010000231.1:0-19464 GCA_902806435.1 uncultured Synechococcales cyanobacterium
GGACAACTGCAGGGCATTGGGCCAGGGAGTAGTGTGTCTCAAACCAGGTTTGTTGAAGCCCTCTTTGGAATTGTTGCTTAATGTGATGCAAACGATATGAATCATTCGTTAATAGAAAATCTTTGCGACACAACCCTAGAAGAAGCGCTTACTCAGAAACTTAAAAATATGCTTTCCTCCTCTTCGGCATCTCTCAGTACAAAACTCATTCAGGAGATTTCACCGCCGCTTCCTCGTGCACCCGTTACCACTAGTACTAGAGCTAATTGGGAGCATATTTTACTCGTTCATCATCACCAACCTGCTTTTAGTGTGCCCGAACACTGTCTGCCTTATCACCAAATTTGCATCAAATTAGGTAAACCCTATCTTCTCAAGCAAGTTATTGATGGACGTGCTGAGACATTACAGGCTGTTTCTGGTGAGTTCGGGTTGTATCTGGCTAATCTCAGTCAATCCTATTATTGGGATCGGGAAGCCGAGTTCCTACAACTCTATTTAGCTCCAGAACTATTTAGGAAAATCAGTGAAGAGACTTGGGGGAACGACTGCATTGAACTGATCCCTCAACCATCTGTGCTGAGCGACCCCTTAATTGTACAGATTGGTTTGGCGCTTAAGACAGCCCTTGAAACCGAGAATTTAGATAGTCGTCTCTATGCGGACTCCATGACGCATGCTTTAGCTATACATCTTTTATCTCGATACTCAACGCGAAAGCCATCAGTTTTACCTCCCCGAGGCAGTTTACTACAGCAGCCACTTAAACAAATCATTGACTATATTCAAGAGAACTTGGATCAGAACGTAAGCCTAGCTGAACTCGCCGAAATTGCTAAACTCAGTCCCTATCACTTCGCCCGTTTGTTCAAGCAATCTACAGGCTTACCCCCTCATCAATATCAAATTAAATGTCGAGTTGACCGTGCTAAAGAGTTACTTAAAACAAATTTAGCGATCGCAGATATTGCTCAAATTGTTGGTTTTTCTAGTCAGGGACATTTGAATTATCACTTCAAGCGTCTCATTGGAATCACTCCCAAAGCCTTTTTACGACGATAGCAAGATCTTGTAAAAACGCCGCAAGCTCTTAGCATACCCTCTGTCTATTTGTCTGTCATAGTGAATTTAACTCAGATAAGTAAAAAAACTCGTTATGACGCTCGAAAAAGAAGCAACTTATCACGGGTTATTAAGGTTACATCTACAAGTTAAAGGAGAGAGGATATGTCAGCACGCAAACCAGAAGAATGCGACATCCTGATTATGGAGGCGATACAGCGAAAGGATCTAGAGGCCGCCGTTGCCCTCTACGAGCCAAACGCCACGTTTGTACTCGACTCGGGGGAGGTTGTCACGGGCCAAGCGGCCATTCGTGAGGCCCTCAAAGCGTGGATCGCATTTGACGATGCCCGTTTCATGACAGAGATCAAGGCAATCCAAAGCGCAGACGGAAATCTTGCCATGTCGCGTGGAACGTGGAGTGCTACCACCAAGGGTCCCGATGGCAATCCGGTCACCTTGACGGGGAAAAATGTCGAGGTGGTCCGTCGCCAGCCGGATGG
This sequence comes from uncultured Synechococcales cyanobacterium, assembly GCA_902806435.1. Taxonomy (GTDB): domain Bacteria; phylum Cyanobacteriota; class Cyanobacteriia; order Thermosynechococcales; family Thermosynechococcaceae; genus CADCWO01. The sequence goes on from CADCWO010000231.1 coordinate 1,566, forward strand.
GACATGGCTATTCGTAATCGATCATCCACGTGGAGCGGATTGAGGGGTTTTGTTGCAAAAAACCGACTTCATGGTAGGTTAAGAGGCTCTTGTCTGTAGAGTTTTTGCTCCATGTCCAAGTCACGTCTATTCAAGTGGCGTCATTTTGTGCCCACCATCATCCTGCGCTGTGTGCGTTGGTACTGCCGCTACTCCCTCAGCTACAGGGATGTGGAAGAATTAACCCAAGAACGCGGCCTGAGAGTTGACCATTCAACCGTGTTCAGGTGGGTGCAGGCTTATGCTCCTCAGTTGGACAAGCGCTGCCGTCGGTATCTGCGTCCCACTAGTGACTCTTGGCGGGTCGATGAAGTTTATGTGAAGGTCAAAGCTCAAGGGCGATAGCTGTATCGAGCTGTTGACAAGTATGGGGATACCTTGGACTTTCTCCTCAGGGCTAAACGGGATGCGTTCGTCAGCGAAGTGGTCCTTCCACAAAACCCTCAACGCTAGAAACAGCGCAACCCCAAGGGTGATCAATGCAGACAAGCATAAAGCTTATCCCCCAGCAGTTGCCGCACTTCAGGAGGACAAGACGCTGCCCCAGTTCACCGAGCTGCGACAGAACAAGTACCTGAACAACGTGATAGAGCAGGACCACAGATTCCTGCAGCGACTAATCAAGCCAGGGTTTGGGTTCAAGTCCTTCAATACGGCTCGAAGGACCATCAAGGGCTATGAGGCGATGCACATGCTCAGGAAGGGACAAGTAGTTGGAGTGCTTAAAGGGGATGTGCTAGCCCAACTGAACTTCATGGCCCAATTATTGGAGGTTGCTGCTTGAACTGAGAGCTTAACCTAGAAGTTTTGCTTCTCCGTCAGTTTTTGCAACAAAACCCTTAAAACTGTTGATCGCCCAGCCAGTTTTGTCCCTTTTCTAATTTTTGCAACAGAACCAGTTTTTGCAACACTACCATATTTCTTCCTTACCTGCGCCTTGCTTGAGAGGATTAGGCAATCATTTGCAAAGTTTGTGTATTTATGAAAACGCTGGTCAAGCTTACGATGAACCCATATCACAAGACGAAGACAGTCTCTTATTAAGGAGTACGTATGAAGACATGGTTTATTACGGGTACATCACGCGGGTTTGGTCGTGAATGGACTTAGGCAGCACTAGAGCGCGGCGATCGAGTGGCCGCAACGGCGCGTAATCCTGACCGCCTCAAAGATTTGGTGGAGCAATTTGGCGATCAGATCTTGCGCCTTCGTCTAGATGTCATCGATCGGACATCGGTGCAGGCAGCAGTACAGGCAGCACACGCGCATTTTGGGCAGCTTGACGTGATTGTCAATAATGCAGGCTACGGTTTGTTTGGAGCGATCGAAGAAGTTAGCGAGGTGGATGTGAATGAAATCATCGTTCGACCGATTGGACAAAGCGGCTGAACACTAGCCGACATTGAGAGACTGAATGGGTGTGAGCAGTAAATCAGTGCTGAATAAAAATTACAATCTTAGGAGAATTTATGAAGACCCGAACACTTGGAACTCAAGGCTTGACCGTCTCAGAACTAGGACTTGGCTGCATGGGGATGACCTATGCCTATGGCAGCGGTGATGAGCAGGAGTCGATTGCCGTCATTCATCGCGCTATTGAACTCGGTATCACCTTGCTTGATACTGCCGAAATCTATGGCCCGTTCACCAACGAGCAACTTGTCGGTCGCGCCATCCAAAGCAAACGCGATCGAGTTGTGATTGCCACTAAGTTTGGCTTTGGTATGTCCGAGACAGGTGCGTGGCAGGGACTCAACAGTAAACCCGACCACGTGCGCCAAGTTTGTGATGCGTCACTCAAGCGTCTAGGCACTGATTATATTGATTTGTTCTACCAGCACCGAGTCGATCCAGCCGTGCCGATTGAGGAGACCGTGGGCGCAATGGCTGAACTAGTTCAGCAAGGTAAAGTCCGCTATCTGGGACTCTCGGAGGCGAGTCCGAACACCATCCGCCGTGCTCATGCGGTGCATCCGATCAGTGCTCTTCAGAGCGAATACTCACTTTGGGAACGGGGAGCGGAAGCCCAAATCTTACCTACAGTTCGGGAGCTTGGCATCGGGTTTGTTCCCTATAGCCCCGTTGGACGAGGCTTCTTGACAGGTCAGATCAAGCGTGTTGAAGACTTTGCTGAGGGCGATTATCGCCGTACCGATCCCCGCTTTCAAGGCGAAAACTTCAATAAAAACCTGAAGCTGGTTGATCGCGTTAAACAAATTGCTCAGGAAAAGAACGCAACACCTAGTCAGATCGCCTTAGCCTGGTTGCTACATCAGGGAGATGACATTGTGCCCATTCCAGGAACCAAGCGGAGAGCCTACTTGGAAGAGAATACGGCGGCGGCTGAGATTGAGTTGAGCCATGAGGTACTCGATCGGCTCAATCAAGCGGCACCTGTCGGCGCAGCATCGGGCGATCGCTACAACGAGAAAATGATGAGTGCTATTGACCAATAACGGATGGCACGCTCAAGTAAGAGTGGGACAACTAGACAACTCCCACATCTTGAAAGGGGTGCGCTTCCTGTACTCAAAGTCGTAACCATTAGCAAGGAGCAGTAACATGACTGTACAAACAAACCTTGGCGGCAGCTTCACGCTTCCAAACACTTCAATCACTTTGCAGCGCCTGGGATACGGTGCGATGCAACTCGCTGGTTCAGAAGTATGGGGACCGCCACGCGATGTGGATGCCGCCATTGCCGTTCTGGGCGAGGCGGTAGCACTCGGCATCAATCACATCGATACTAGCGACTTCTACGGTCCGCACATCACCAACCAAATCATCCGTCAGGCGCTTCACCCCTATCCTGACCGTTGACCTAGCCAACCTTGAGCAAACGGAATCTGTGCTTGCAGAACTCACCGATCGCTACTCGATTACTGGGCTAGTCAACAATGTTGGCTTGAGCCAGCCACAGGCTTTAGAAAATATCAATTTGCAGGATCTGAACACTGGTTCAAAGTTTTTCCTCAAATACTGAAGCCAGATCTGACAGATTCTCAACAAACAGCAGGTGGTGTTGCAGATCTATGGTTTGGTGTCTAATGATTGCTAAATTTGCACCAACATCAATTTCACCAACAACAGCTCTAAAACACTACCAATCTTACCAACAACAGCTCTAAAACAACCAATCGTGCATAATATGCAAACAGAGCAGCTTCAAGGCACAACCCCTGATCGAGATTTTGGTATTTTGCCCATAATCCTTCGCGTATTCTGCCTGCTTCCCTTTCTGACCGGCGCAGCCGACCTGCTCTGGGGGACTAGAATTCTAGAACTGGGAGGGGCAGTCTTACCCCAACAAGTGATTTCTGATCCTACGTTCAACAATCAGGTCAAGTTCTGGGGGACCATTTGGTTTGGCTACGGTGCCGCGCTTTGGTGGACAAGCTCACGCCTCCGATCCGACGCGGTGATGTTTCGCATCTTGATAGGGACGCTCTTCCTCAGTGGATTGGGTCGAGCTTTATCCGTGTATTTGTACGGCTGGGGGGGACCACCGCTCACAGCGGCGATGGTCATCGAGCTTCTCGGTCCTGTAATTCTTTGGTCTTGGCACAGATGGCTGCTCCATAAGACCTAAGTTCGGGGGTGGTGTTGCAGATCTGTGGTTTGGTGTCTAAGATTGCTAAATTCGCACCAACATTAATTTCACCAACAACGGCTCTAAAACACTACCAATTTTACCAATAACAGATTTAAAGTGACAATTGGCGACCTCCACGTACTATACAAGGTTGCAAAGGCAGAAGAAGGAGGGATGAGGTGACAGAAGCAAGTAGGAGTGCGATTGTAACGGGCGCGTCGCGTGGGATTGGCGCGGCAGTCGCTGAACGTTTGGCTCGCGATGGAATTGCCGGTCATGTTCTAGACATGGGGATATGTAGATCAAATTGCTCGACCAAATTCATAGCGGTTGATGAACAAGCCAATCACAACATCGTGCAGCCAGATCGATTTGGAGAAGCAAATCGTTTTTCGAGCTAGTCGCTTAATCCGAGTCCGTAATGTGAGATGTTTACGCTCAATCTTCTGAGTATTGGCTTTGCCAATCGTGTGCTTTGAAGATTCAAGATATCGTGAGTAAGCTCCCCAGTTATCCGTGTAGAACTGCTCGATGCCGAACGGCGCTAATAAGGCTTGCAGTTGTATGAGTGCAGCGTCGGTGTGCGGTGCTAACACATAGGCGAGAACTTGCCCGGTTTGATGGTCAATGGCGTGCCACAACCAGCGTTGTTGTTTCTTGCTCCCCACAAAGCTCCACATTTCGTCCATTTCGGCTTCTTCGATGTAGGGCACCACATCAACCTCGGTTGAACCAAACTGCTCTAACACTGATTTATTCACCTGCTCGAGATCTCGGTCTTTTTTTTAATGCCTCAATCACAGTTGTTGGGCTGATTCTCAGCACTCGCGCTGTATCTCGAACACCACTGCCATTCATTGCCATATCGATAATTTGTTCTTTAACATCCGCTAAGTAGCCACGATACGAATACTTCAAGATAAAGCTGTGCCGAGAGCAATCGCGATTGCGGCATTTATAGCGTTGTTTTCCAGCATCGGTTTTGCCGTGTTTGACCACATCGGTGCTCTGACAGACCGGACAACAAATCGGTTCAACGACCATAGGAATCGAGATAGCAAGCAACCTAAGCAACGCTCTCATTATCCCGCTAACACTTCCCCATGTCTAGAACATTACCCAATATGGACACTAATGAACTTATAAAGCGATATGCTGCTGGCAAACGCGATTTTAGTAGGATAGACCTGAGTGGAACAACCCTGATTGGGGGAAACCTGAGTTGGGCAATTCTAGCTGAGACCAACTTAAGCGGGGCAAATCTATTTAACACAAGTCTGATCCGAGCGAACCTGATTCGAGCAGACTTAATTGGTGCCAATCTGAGTGGAGCCAACTTGAGTGGGGCAGATCTCAGTGGAGCAGATTTGACCGAGATAGACCTCAATGGTGCTACGCTAACTGGCACAACCTTGGTGGGCGCCAACCTGAGTGGAGCTAATTTAATTGGTGGCGATTTAAGTGGAGCTAATCTGCTTGGAGCCAATCTAAGTTGGGCAGATCTAAACGAGGCAAAACTGCAATGGACAATTATGCCTGATGGCGCCATTTCTAATCAAGTGGCTTGAATCAGCCATCTCTAGTGGTCTTTTGTAAAAGGCTTTTGTCGAGGGAGCATCGCTGTGCGTTTCTCCATACATTTGGAGTCATATTGTGAAGCCGACGAAACTGTCGGATGAAGTGACCGGTATCAAAATAACCAACCATCTCGCCGATTCTTTCCACTGACAGATTAGTTGTGGAAAGCAGGCGACGCGCTTCTCTAAGCCGGCGCTCGATAATCCACCCAAGCACAGTTCGTCCGGTTTCACGGCGCACAAAGTCGGTGAGGTAAGCAGGAGAGCGGTTTACTGCTTTGGCTACCTCGCAGAGACTAATTGGGGTGCGATACTGACTCTCGATGAAAAGAAAAACGCTTGCCAATAGTGGGTGGGACTGAAGCGAACGTTTACTTATTTGGCCAGTTGCCAGCCTAGCGGTATTAATTAGTAACAACTGAAGGAGGATGCGTGCTGCCTCTGCAAAACCAAAAGGCTTATTCTCTAGCTCCTGCTCTAGTTGCTGTAGCCACACAAGCCATCGTGGCCGATCTACTGGAGGCACCTGAAAGCGACCTATTGTAGTACCCTTAGAGCCTAAAAATGACAGTAGCAACAGTTCGTCGAGGAAGTTTGAAGCTACATCAGCACTAGTGCGATCTAGCACTAGAGTATCAGCTTCGAAGACAATAGCCCAACTCTTTGCACCTTCAGGACGGCTACAATTGTCAGCCTCATTAGGTGCAAAAAGAAAGAGATCACCAGGCCTAACCCAGACTTCTTGGTGACCAATCTGGTGGCACCCTTCTCCCTCTTCAAGGAAAAGGAGCTCAAAACAAGAAGATCGCTGAGGATGCATCAATCCTTGAGGGTGAGAGCGTCTCACACAGGTTGCTTTAGGAGATACGAGAGACACAGGTAATATACATGAGGAATTAACGACTTGATGGGCTGAAGATACAACGCTTGCCAAAGTGCTCATAAAGCCTTCCTACGAATTTATGGGGAGAACCTGTCAAAGACCAGAAGGTAGGGCTTCATAACCCAGCGGTTAGACTGATCCTTTAATAAAGAAAGGTAGATTACCTACTTAACTGAGTCGGTAAGAAAATGTCACAAAATTTGTAAGAAAAGCTCATAAGGATTACAAGCTTTCAGGGGATAATTTGATTAAGCGTTTACAGCCTAGTGAGTAGGTCTTTGAAAAACCAGATTGAATTAAGAACAAGCTTCTTTGAGGCTCTTTAGATGAATGCCGTTGACGAAGCGCTAGCTATTTTAGAGACGGCTCTACAGCAAGAACGCTTAAATGATGTTCAAGAGCTAGTGTTTCGCCAAGCTTGGGAAAAAAAAACTTATCTAGAGATTGCGGAAAGCCTTGACTACGATGCTGACTACATCAAGAATGTTGGTGCTGGGCTATGGAAGTTACTCTCAAAGTCACTCGGGAAGAAGGTCACTAAAAGTAACCTTCGGTCGGTATTAAGAGGGGAGTCACAACAGCTAGTATCTGCACCGTTAGTCGCTAGCAACATCAGTGCTGCGGCGCAAAATACACAGCTTAATCCATTAAGATTAGCTCCTAACTCTGTAAATTTCAAACAGGACACGGCTAACAACTGCCAAGACTGGGGAGAGTCAGTTGATGTCTCAGTTTTTTTCGGGCGCACAGAAGAGCTCAGGGAGCTAAAGCAATGGATTGTAGAAGACCGCTGCCGACTAGTAGCGCTCCTAGGGATGGGAGGCATTGGTAAAACTACTTTGTCCGTCGCGCTAGCAAAACAGATTCAGCATGAGTTTGACTACCTCATCTGGAAGTCGCTGAGGGATGCTCCACCTGTTGAAGATATTTTGGAAGAGCTAACTCAATTTTTCTCAAATGACCAAGAAACGATTTTACCTAATACCGTAGAAGTTGGGATTACAAAGCTGATCAAGTACTTATGCCAGTATCGCTGTCTATTAGTGTTGGATAACAGCGAGTCGATACTGAGTAGTAGTGAACGCGCTGGGTACTACCTGCAAGGTTATGAGGGATATGGGCAGCTGTTTAAACGAATTGGAGAAGTCCCGCATCAGAGCTGCTTAATGCTAACTAGTCGAGAGAAGCCTCAAGAAATTGCCTTCCAGGAAGGCAAAACTCTACCTGTCCGCTCATTGAGACTGACTGGTTTGAGGGAGGAAGAAGGGCAAAATATTCTGCAAACAAAGGGTCTTTCTGGATCAAGGGAAGAATCAATATCACTGAGCAGGCGTTATGCTGGTAATCCGTTAGCTCTCAAGATGGTTGCTACAAGTATTCAAGAGCTATTTGACGGAAATATTCAAGAATTTTTAAAGCATGGCACGGCAGTTTTTGGTGAAATTCGCGAACTTTTAGCACAACAGTTTAATCGTTTGTCTGATTTAGAGAAACAGATCATGTATTGGCTGGCGATCAGTCGAGAGCTGGTTTTACCCGCAGAACTACAAGATGACATTACTCCACCTGTATCAAAGCCAGAATTATTAGAGGCACTAAAATCTTTAAGACAGCGATCGCTGATTGAGAACAACTCAGCTGAATTTACACAACAACCTGTCGTTATGGAGTACATGACTGAACGGTTAACAGAGCATATTTACCAAGAAATCATCACTGAGAAAATCACATTATTAATCAGCCATGCTCTAATTAAAGCTCAAGCAAAAGACTATCTTAGAGAAAGTCAGGTTCGCATCATTTTAGAGCCTATTGCAGAAAGGCTAAGAACTACCTTTAGAGCAAAAAAAGATATTGAGAATAAACTTAACCGGATCCTGTCAAAAATTCGAGAAGAATTCTTTGCCTTGCCAGGCTATGGATGCGGGAACATTATTAACTTGTCACTTCAACTTGAAATCGATTTAACTGGGTATGACTTTTCTAGCCTTACTGTTTGGCAAGCGTATTTGCAGAATACGAGTCTACATCATGTCAACTTTGCCCATTCTAATTTGGCTAAGTCTATTTTTTTCCAAACTTCGGGTGGTATCTTATCAGTTGCATTTGATCTGAATAACAAACTTCTAGCTACAGGTGGCAATAACAGTGAAATTCATTTGCGGCAATTTGCAGATGGAAGACAAATTTTTACCCTTAGAGGCCATACCAACTGGATTTGGTCAGTCACCTTTAGCCCGGATAGCCAAATACTCGCTAGCGGTAGTGAAGATCGAACTATTCGCTTGTGGGATGTTAGAACTGGGGAATGCCTTAAAACCCTACAGGGCCATACCAGCCGAGTTTGGTCAGTTGCCTTCAGCCCAGATGGGCAACTCCTGGCTAGTGGCAGTGATGATCAAACCCTAAGACTGTGGGATGTCTACACAGGTCAGTGCCTCAGAACGCTGGCGGGTGATCACAAAGGTATCTGGTCGGTTGCTTTCCACCCCAACGGCAACACGATCGCAACTGGTAGTGGTGACTGTACTGTGCAGTTATGGGATCTTAGTACTAGTCAATGTTACAAAGTTTTGCAAGGGCACACTAGCGCGGTGTTCTCAATCGCCTTCAGTCCCAATGGACAATTCCTAGTTAGTGGTAGTGAAGATCAAACTGTACGTTTGTGGAACACCAGTACTGGGAAGTGCTTTAAAACTTTACGAGGTCATACCAGCCGAGTTTGGTCAGTTGCCTTCAACCCTGTTGGCAACATGGTTGCGAGTGGTGCTGTTGACCAAACTGTACGTTTGTGGGACACCAGAACGGGTGAATGCCGTAAAACTTTACGAGGTCATGCTAGCCGAGTCTGGTCAGTTGCCTTCAGCCCAGATGGGCAACTCCTGGCTAGTGGCAGCGATGATCAAACCGTAAGACTATGGAACACCAGCACTGGTGAGCACCTTAGAACTCTGACAGGCCATAGTCAAGGAGTTTGGTCTGTCGCTTTCAGTCCTGATAGTTTTAACAAGCTCCGTCTAAAGGGTATAACAACACCACGTGATAGTACCCAACTTTTGGCTAGTGGCAGTGATGACCAGACTGTAAGACTATGGGATGTTAATACTGGTAGATGTTACAAAATTTTGCAGGGACAGTTCAGACAACTATGGTCTGTTGCTTTCAGCCCCAACGGACTTACACTTGCTATTGGGAACAATGAACCTACTGTCCAGTTATGGGATATTGATAGCAGCCAGCTTTACAAGACCTTGCAGAACAATAGTGGTAGAATTCGCTCTGTTACTTTCAGTCCTGTCAGCTTTGGTAAAGATTGCCTAAAAGGCTCAGCATCTCCGCTCGCACAGCATTCGGAAGATCAGGAGGATAGTCAAATTTTAGCAAGTAGCTCGGACGATGAGGCCATTAGACTTTGGAATACTAAAACCGGTGAGTGCCTGAAAACCCTAAGAAGCGAAAGGCCTTACGAGGGGATGATTATCTCCAACGTTATCGGTTTAACAGAAGCTCAGAAAGCAACACTTAAAGACCTAGGGGCAATCGATCCGTAAAGAGGATAAGGAAAGTAGCCCAATTGTGGGCTACTTTCCTTCTACTTAGAACCGAAAAAACGGACAATATCTCCAAAAGATTGTCGATTGCAGCTCTACTCCATACGTCCTAGACTTAAATTCACAAGGCCAAGAATCATCAACTTACAAAAATTCCTGCACCGGTTCCTTCATAATTAGAGCCAACAAACTTATAGCCGCGTAACATCACCATGTTACTATCTCTATAACCGCGAACCTATGGAAACTCCCTGAACTGTTGTAATAAGTGTTGCTAGTACTGCCTTACTAATCACTCTTTAAGCAATTTTTTGCTGAGTGAAAATCAAGAATAAGAGCAATGGTTGGAGGCGATTTCAATGATGCTTGACAACTCTTCAAATGATGATGGTAGCTCCAACTCACTTCAACCACACCGAATTCCTAGGTCAATCACGGCAGCAAGCCGGGATGAGCTTGACTCCGAAACATCCGAGTTGCAGATAGTCGATGGAGAACTGCCGAAAGACCTGCACGGCCACCTGTTTATGGCTGCTGCGCTTCCGTATGGTGATGGAACCCCCATCCTTAATGGCGATGGAATGATATATCGCTTTGACTTTAGTAGAGATGCTGTGAGGTTGAAGACACGAATCGCTAAAACACCGTGCTACTACGCTGACCAAGCAACTAGTACGAACAATCAGTATAAAAAGTATGCCTTTCATAACGCTGGCCTTACAAGGCTTGGCCTACTAGGGTCTCGTAACCAAGTCAATACAGCATTCCTATCCTTGAACGAGCGTCTACTGGTGACATTCGACGCCGGCCGGCCATACGAAATTGACCCAGAGACATTAGAAGTTTTAACGCCAGTTGGTGCAAATCATGAATGGATTGCCGCAGCACCGCCAATAATAGCTCGAGGTCCATTTCCAACTTTCTTCAGCGTAGCTCATCCCTCTTTTGATGCTCACGCTGACGAGATGTTCACCGTAAATTATAGAAATTTAGTTTCTCAATTACCTCAACCTATAAGCTGGGGGGCTAGAAAGTTCATTAAGAACTTTGATGATTTCACAGATTTAATTCGTTGGAAGGGTGAAGGTGAGCTCGAGAGGTGGAGATTGGAACTCCCTGACGGTTCACCAGTTGTGATCAAGCAATCTCTCCATCAAATTGGAGTAACTCGAGATTATGTGGTGTTGATGGACGCTGGCTTCAGGATTGAGCTAGGGCAAATCCTTTCACTTTTTCTGATCAACATTGTTAGTAAAGGGATTCCTGTACCAGATTTCATTGAGAGACTTGTGTTCTCTCGTTTCCTACCTTTACGGCGACAGTTGCCGTATACCGCTTTGTACATTGTACGTCGCGCTGATCTGCAACAGAGCGGTGGCAGTGTTGAAGAACCTCGTAGACTTCAAGCTCGCAAGGTTGTGTTTGAACCTGAGGCAGCACACTTTATCATGGATTATGAGAATCCGTCTGGTCACATCACGCTGCATTTAGCACATAATTGTGCATGGGACGCAACTGAATGGCTCCACAAAGGTTCTAAACCCGCTTATTCCAGCGTTCCTATACGCAAGGAGTTACACGGTATGATAGTCGGTCCCATGGACATTAACCGCTTGGGACGCTATGTAATTGATGGCGAGAGCGGAACAGTCCTTGAGTCGCACGAGATCAGCGATCTGAGATATACTTGGTCTCCATCACTCTACACACAGTGTGCCGCTAAGACTTCAGGGCAGATTGAAAGTATCTACTGGAGCTCTTGGGGATTCTCGTGGGAGCTCCTAACAAAGCGTGTTTATAAAAGTTACAAAAACTATAAGCACCGGCAGATACCGCTGGAAAGGCTACCTAACGTGGCGCAGCCAGTGAGCTTACTTCATTTAGACACAGCCTCAATGCAGATTGTTGATGGGTATCAGTTTTCTGCTGGTCGTTTTATTTCTTCACCTCAGTTCGTACCACGTCGCGAGAGTAGGGGTGGCTCTAATGACGGGTACATTGTTTGCGTGGTCCTGTCCGATGATGAAAGAAGCCCCGGGCTGTCAAAGGATGAAGTTTGGATTTTCGATGCAGATAACCTAGCGCAGGGCCCGGTGTGTAGGCTTGAGCTCCGCTCTATGCCTGAGCTCCCTTCATTTAGTTTCGGGTTGACGCTGCATACAACATGGTTGGCAGAAATAAAGCAGCGCACATCCATCTACCACATCTCTGTAACTAAAGATTACGAAGAATTAGTCAAAAATCAGCCTCAAGAGGTTAAGGATTTGTTTGAGAAAGAAGTGTTTCCTCACTTCAGGTCCTGAGTAGTACAAGTGCGTAAAGGATGAGAAGTTCATTTGGAGTTGAAGCGGCCGTGCTGCAAAGAAGAGCGAGATTAGCTCATACATACATTCCAAAACCTCTCAGAGCTTCTTAATGAATCGGAGCTATAGCTATAGCCAAGTAAGTTAGGACGCTAGGCATAATACATGCTCTATTGCATCACGCAGAAACTCAAACTGAGCCAGTTGGTTGCGGATGCGGCTCTTTGCACTACAGTTGTAGATAATTATTAGGGAGCTTGGGAACGCTTACGGTAATGATGGTAACGAGCGAGAGCTTGATGATGTCGGCGCCAAAAAGACCAATGTAGGATCGACTCTAAAGACCAGGAGCGGGGGAATAAAAACCTCCAGACCCATCGCCTCAACTCGGCGAGACTGAGCCGGACGAGAGCCCACGGACCGCTTTGAACGCAGCCAGAGAGCCAGCCCCCACCTGAGGAGAAAAAAAGGGAGCAGTTGAGAGTTCTCCCAGCAGTTCGGCTTGATAACGCAACACCGACAGAAAGGCTTGTGCAGCTAAGACTAAGGCAGTGTGGCGATGTCAACCGGCCCAGGAGCGCACTTCATAATCTCCCAAGCCGAGTTGGTCTTTGGCGAATTGAAAACACTCCTCAATTGGCCATCGTTGAGCAACAACCCCAACCATAGTTTCTAGGGAGGTGTCGCTTGGGGCAAAAACCTGATAGGAGCTGATAAAACTTGGCTCATCGGGATGTTCAGGACAACGGCGAAATAAGAACCAGCGGCTGAATCCTTGAGGATGACGGCAACTCAGTTCAACAAGAGCCCACTCATGATACCGCTCTCCCTTCGTTCGCGCCCCGGTACTAAGTCGCTGCCACCCCTCGGGTGGAACGCTGCGAGCGAGGTCTTCGGCATAATGAGTTTTGAAGTTCATAGGAGTAGGTTGCCGCTTATTAACAGTCAGCACATAGGGCTGTCTCGCTGTTTGCTCCAACCATCGCCAGAAGGAGGCGTCCCGACTATAGACTTCATCTGCCACGAACCATGCCGGTTGTATCCCAGCATTGATTGCCGAGTGCAACATCCCTTGAGCCAATCCGGTTTTCGTGGCAAACCTCACCTTGCTAGGAATGTGAGCCTTCTTACGTCGTTGGCGATCTTGGGCCCAGGACTTCGGCAGGTAAAGACGGCGGTCAATCAAGCTCTGCCCTTTCGAGCTGATGTAGGCGAGAAACACTCCAACTTGACAGTTCTCTATCTGCCCCGTTAGACCACAGTATTGTCTCCCCACCCCAACTGATTCTTCTCCCCTCTTCAGGAAGCTGGTTTCGTCTACGGCCAAGATTCCTGCTCCATCATCCAGATGAGCGACTACATACTCTCTCACCTCGGCACACACCTGTTCCTCATCCCATATCGCTCTGCCCAACAAGTGCTGCAAGCGGTATGGACTGGCGTATCCTACCTGTTCTGCCATCTGCCAACCGTTTTTCCGTTCCACTGGACATAGCAAAGCTCGAATGTAGTCAAAGGCTGCTCCTTTGGCTTCAGAGCGGGCAAAGTATTTGCCGATACGTTGCTGGAATGACTTAAGGTGATCGCTCCATACACTCAGAGTTTCTAGTGCCTGTCCGCTACGAAATAGGTTCAACTCCTCCTGCATCAGTACCCTTCATGTTCACCCTTACACCCTCATTTTATCTACAACTGTAGTGAATTGGGTGGTGTTCTAGACCTGTGGAGTTGAGACGGAGTAGACTACAGTTTACTCCCCCACCCTGAACATGGCGTTAGAACCAATATCGTATTTCTAAAGGCGCTGCTACCAATCTTGCCATGTCCTACTATTTGTTCTGGACAACCTATCAAAATAATCACGGAAGGGTTTGAGCTCATGCTATTTATGCCACTGAATATTCTGCTCATCTGGTGCTTTGGTCTCCTATCTGTGGCGATCCTCGGCGGCGGAATCTACATTGTCTATGAGTGGTATGAAGGAGAACTCGTCGGAACATCCTACTTGGTAGGCGGATTGATGATGATTCTCTGGTCTTTTGGCGGCCGGTTTATCAGCTTAGCGCTCCTGAGACGTAGAGGAGCTGATGAACCTAAGGCCCATCGCACTGGTCAGGTGCAGCGCATAGCGCGACCGGACGGCAGCACAGTCCAAGTAGAATTCTATGGTCCTGAGGATGGGCAACCCATTATCTTGTCCCACGGTTGGGGTCCAAACAGTACTGTATGGTATTACGCCAAGCGCCAACTGAGCGATCGCTTCCGAGTGATTGTTTGGGATCTGCCTGGACTAGGAAAATCTAGTAAGCCAAAGAACAAAGATTACTCGGCCGAAAAATATGCCCGAGACCTCGAAGCGGTTGTTGCGATCGCGGGAGAAAAACCTGTAATCCTGCTGGGACATAGCCTGGGAGGCATGCTTACCCTAACATTCTGTCGGCTATTTCCAGAGCATCTGGGGCGACGGGTGGCTGGCTTAATTCTTGTGGATACAACCTACACCAATCCAGTCAAAACCTCTATCTTGAGCGGTTTATTACGCGCTTTGCAGAAGCCACTTCTTCAACCTATCCTGTACCTCACCATTCTGCTGTCGCCCATCGTTTGGTTGATGACTTGGCTAAGCTATCTCAACGGTTCGCTGTACATCAGCGTAGAAGTGTCTGGATTTACCGGCAAGGAAACGCGGGGACAACTAGATTTCGCAGCTTTTATATCAGCCTTAGGGTCACCGGGGGTTCTGGCTCGTGGTACGTTGGCGATGTTTAAGTTCAAGGAAGAAGGGACGCTCTCTGAAATAAACATTCCCGCTCTGGTTGTCGTGGGTGCCTCCGATATTGCAACCGTCCCCGCCGCTAGCATCCGCATGGAGACGGAACTGCCGCAAGCCGAACTTGTTACCTTAAAGCCTGGTGGGCACATGGGATTGATGGAGCGGAACCAGCAGTTTGCGGAAGCTGTGAGGGCGTTCAGCCAAAGGATTATTGCCTGACGCTGGTTTGGCAAAAGTCCAAACAACTGGGTCATACATTAGGGGAGTATGTAAATCGTTGAAATGAACGGTAGCTGCTCTAGTGTCTGGTTCTGGGCCAACATAGCAGATTCAAGACGACTGCTGCTAAACAGGCAGGGTTAGCCTCTTAACCTTCGAGTTGGCATGACATTGCAATTTATCCCTCAATTGTTTGATACACAACCCATCTTCTTGCGATCAAGGAAGCAGATTATTAAGTCTGAGCCTGGAAAGAGCAAGCGCAATGTGGACATATTATTTGTCCAGGCTTCCCAATCGGAACACGCAACCTAGCTTGGCATGATGGACCGTTAATCATTGTCTTTGCTCAAGCCTTATGATAATTAGCTGCTGTGACAATAGGAGCACATGCTTCAGCGTCAGATAGTGCCTGACGGTGATCTAATCCAATCTCCAAATACTGGCAGACGTTAGATCGTTGTGTCGGGTAGAGGTTCCAGACTTCACTGAGCAGCTTTACTGTGCAGATAAAATCTTGCTTAGGTCTAACAATGCTGTAGGTGTCATAGCAGGCATGAAGAACCTTTATATCAAAGGATGCATTATGAGCTGATACGAAATCAATGCTTTAGCAGAAGGCGAACCAAGGGGAGCGCCCACAGGTTCGCCTTCGCCGTCAGAAGCCAGCACTTAAACAGGCGGTAGTCGGTGTTATTAGGAATCTGTCAGTTTTACCCCACGAAGCTGAAATAAGGGCTGTCAAGGCTCAAACCGGAAACGCCATCAACAATGGCGATCAGCTCATCCTCATTTTGGTTAAGAAAGATCGCGGTTCCCGAAATTGCCGGAATTGGTGATGTCCCTAAGACATAACTGCCCGACCCCAGCTGGATCTGATCCTTAGCCACATTGAAGTCAGTAATGTGAGCATAGTCATACGTCCCAGCGCTTATCCCGGAACTTAGGGGTTTAGCTGCCTCATTGTTGTAGAACACTTGGTTAGCGTTGCCCAGCACGAAGCTGTCTTGACCCCAACCACCGCTGAGGATGTCAATCTCGCCAACTCCAGGGTTGGTCTCCGACTCATTAACCCCAATCAGGGTATCGTTACCGCTGCCACCATTCAGGTTATCGTTACCAGCCCCACCGACCAAGTGATCGCTGCCCACACCACCGGAGAGAAAGTCGTTGCCAAAACTGCCCTGTAGCGAGTCACTGCCAACATCGCCGCGTAAAACATCATCTCCCTTAGCCCCATTCAGCTCGTCATTTCCACGGCCGCCATCTAGGGTGTCGTTACCAGCCCCACTCGCCAACCGATCATCTCCATATCCACCAACTAGTTTGTCATCACCTTTGTCGTCTCTTAAGCTGTCATCCCCGTAACCACCATTCAGTAGATCATTGCCATCACCACCAGTGAGAGCATCGGCTCCTAAACCCCCAACCAGGTTGTCAGGCCCTTCACCTCCGAATAAGGTATCGAGTCCATTCCCGCCATAAAGACCGTCTCTGCCCTCACCACCATCTAGGGTGTCGTTACCATTCCCTCCATTCAGCAGGTCTTTACCCCGTAGTCCGCGAAGTAAGTCATCACCATCCAAACCAGAGAGTGTATCCGATAGATAATCACCAATGAGTGTGTCGTTGCCCGTCGTTCCATTACTCATCACCATAGTTGTAGATTCCTTGATGTAAAGGTTGAGGTTTTCAGTCTGTAGTAATTGCCCTAGGTGCGCAGATGCAGCAGAGCCAAAAAATAGACCGTATAAGGGGACTTAATAGAAGTCCATTTCAATAACATTTTTTCTAGTGGCCCAGTCTTAGGTATTCCACGACGAAAGTTCGTATTTATTGGCTTAGTGCAACTGAGCAAGTCGGTACTTCCACTTAGGGTTCCCCAAATGGGATAGAGTAATCACTAAGTTGGGACCAATATGGACGTTGGTGAAAAAGTGAAAGGATGTTTACCCGCTCTACCCGCTCCATGGCTGAGTGGTAGGCCTAACCCAGTACGCTCGTGCACTATTGTCTGGCAATGAATGGAAGCTAACTAAATAGCAGGACGGAGGACTAAGTTATTCAGAGAATCTGCTATATCCTGCTTTCACTGCTCACGTTGTAAGCCATGTACATATTAGAAGTGAACTCAAATGGGGTTAAGTTTGGGTAAAGTTTTGATTAACGGCTAAACCACTGAAACAAAGCATTCATCACTCGATTCGAAATTGGCGATCGCAGGTTCAAATTCAACCATCGCTTTAAGCCAAAACCCCTCCGCAGGAATCTTTGGTTTTTCTGGAACCACTTGGCAGCCCCTGTTATAAAATTCATTCCCTGCGAACGATAGTAGATTTCGATCAATTACCTAGAGGCTGCTACGCTAATGTTTAATCAGCTGAAATGACTTTGGTATTCAGTATCCTCATGATCAAACGCTGTAATGTCTCAACGATTATTGTTTGTTTGTCTTGGTAATATTTGTCGTTCACCCACGGCAGAAAATATAATGAATCACTTGCTGGCACAGGCCAACTTGCAGGAGCAAATCAGCTGTGATTCCGCAGGAACAGGAGACTACCATCTTGGTGAACCGCCAGATCGGCGGATGACTAAAGCTGCTAAGCAGCAAGGCATTACCTTACGGGGCCGAGCACGACAGCTGCAAGCCTTAGATCTGAAAAATTTTGACTTGATCCTGGCAATGGATCAGGAAAATTACCGGGATATCTTATCATTAGACCCAGCCGGACAATATGCTCACAAAGTCCGGCTGATTTGTGAATTCTGTAGCCGCCATGCCGATATAGAAGTCCCTGATCCCTACTTCGGGGGGGCAGAAGGATTTGATTATGTGATCGACTTACTGTTGGATGCCTGTGAAGGTTTATTAAATTCGCTTCAGCTAAAAAGCTAAGATGGTGCATCAATTTGATGTGGGGCTGATAGAGTAGAGAGGCTCATTCAGTAGCAGCTAAGC
>CADCWO010000231.1:19474-24560 GCA_902806435.1 uncultured Synechococcales cyanobacterium
TCCTAGCTACAAGTTGTTCAAGGATTATGATAGATAATCCTCTGTTGATACCAGATTGAAGAGATAAGTGTAGAAGAACCCTTTAGCATTAAAGTTTCCGTCTCAAAGGGAACTAAACTCCACGTTCCGCAAAAAAATAAACAGCAGGAACTTATAGATATCATAAGGAGTTTATTTTTGTGATCGCCCTGTGGTTGCTTAGCTGATTAATTATCTGTGGGTCAATGGTAGTTATTGCTACGGTACTTCCACCGCCTTCTAATGGCATTTCGTCATCTGTTAATTAGGAGGTGTTCTCCTACTGGGACAGCCATTGGGACGAGAAGCTCTTCAGCGGAACAACCCACTCTTTTCTAGAACCTAAGGTAGTATGCTAATCATGGTTGTTTCAATCAGCAATGAGCAGCCATGGCCAGGGAATCTAACTCATCCCAGTTTCGAGAACCAATTCTGATTCTGAGCAGCTTCATAGAGGAGGCTCGAACCAAAGGGGCTTCTGATGAATTCATCTTTCAGTTGCTCAAGAGCCGCGGTTGGTCGCAGCAAGAAGTTGAATCAGCTTTTTTCCAAGTTTACGAACGACTTACGGGGCTACCGGTGCCAGTTCCAGCACGTCGGTCAAGTGAATCAGCTAGGGATGCATTTCTCTACTTACTATCTTTTGCAACGCTAGGCATCTGGACTCAGGCTTTAGGGCAAGTAGGATTTATCATCGTTAACCAGCTGCTTCCCGACCCTTTGAATAGAACCTACGGTAGCCAAGCCTATGCATTAGCCTCTAGCTTGGCTCGTCTGCTTGTTGTCTTCCCAATTTACCTACTTCTAATGCGGTTGCTGATTAAAGATCTGGCGGCCCAACCTGACAAAAATCAATCAGGAGTCCGTAGGTGGTTGACATACCTGGCTTTATTTATTGCAACGTTAGTTGCAATTATTGACCTTGTTGTTTTCTTGAGCTCTCTACTGCGAGGCGAACTTACCCCCCGCTTTACCTACAAAGTGATCATTGTGTTGATCATTGCTGGTGGAATTCTTTGGTACTACTTGAGCTGGCTGCAGCCGCGGCCTACAAGGTCATGAGCCAGTCAAAGTTTAACCGACAGTTTGCTCTGCTGGCTACAGCATTGGTTACCACTGGCGTCATAGCCGGCTTCTGGCGGTTGGGTTCGCCCAACACACAACGACAGATCAGGTTAGATCATCAGCGGATAGAGGATATCCGTCAAATAGCCCTAAGCCTCTATCAGCAAGCTCAGCAAGCTCAGAACCGAGGTAAGCCAGTTAATTTACCAGCTTCGCTTCTACCGGCTCAGCGAAGGATAGAGCCCATTTCAGGTGAAGCCTACAAGTACCGACGTTTAGATCGCACCCACTATCAACTATGTGCAAACTTTGCGACTGACAGTGCTAGCAACAGGCTTGGGGATCACCGCCCGGCGAACCAGGACCTTTGGCACCACCCAGCTGGACAACACTGCTTCAAACTGAATGTTCTAGAAAGCCCACCCGAGCACTTCATTTACGAGTAAATCTAGCAGTTGCTTAAGGTTTATCACCTTAATTAAATACAAGTGGCGCAAGGCTCATAAGGCCGTCATTACTTGGATTAACTCACTGGATAGGTCCAGCAGTGCTTCCTGCTGTTGCTTAAACAAAACACCGGCTAGAAAGTAAACTTTGTCAGAATAAAAAGCTTTACGATGCTTTCGTAGCTCAAGAATGCTGTTTTCGACTTTCGGCTCGGAGCTGTAGTAGCCAAACTTCAGCGGCACAACCATGAAATCTGCCACACCATAACCTTGTGCGATCGCATAGTGGATCGTATCCACTGGGTTAGAGTAGCTGGAAATCATTAGCAGAGCATTTTCGTAACCTAAACCTAGTAGCCGTTTTGTCAGGGCAGCACCATCAGCACCCCCATGCAGCAGCGGCATTAGAATATCGTTGTCTGGGGCAGGCAAATAGGGAGGGTTGGCAATCAAGTATGCCGCTTCGGAGTTGGAAGCCTCAAAGAACGAGCTGTTGTGGATCACGTACTTGCCACTCAAGCCGTACTGCTCAACTCTTGCTTTTGCTACTTGACAAGAGGAGGGATTCAGTTCATAGCCGTTAATGATGCTGTCAAATGGTGTTCTGAGTAAGGCAGTAATTACAGGGCTACCGTCGCCACAACCAAACTCAACTACCCGCTCCGAACTGAGGCAATTTTTCAGAACTAATGATTCTAGGCAGCGAGCGTAAAACTGAGATTCTTCTGGGCAAAAAAAGACTTCTTTGGGGGAGTAAAACTTAGGCGACGCTTGTGGATGCAGTAATATCTCTTTCAAGGTACTAACCTCGCATAAAAAACTGGATGTCGGGACCCGGAATGTTGTAGGCAACCATCCCCTGTCACCTGGTAGTTGTGATTCATGCCTCACAAAAGTGGTAAGAAAACCTTTATCTGCTTAAACACGTAATCCAGATTGCTCCGCCTTGCGCACTGAGCGCACCACAGCAGCAGCAGCGCGATCGCCCATTAGCTTCTCTTGGTCATAGCCCAGCACCAGTTCCCAAGCCTCAGCCGGATACTGCTGAGCTAGGGGTAAAGCCACATCTTGCAGCATCCATTGGCCATGGCGCTCATCTTCTTTAATGTGTAACTCCCAGTAACCCATAGCTGCAGCCGACAATCCCAAGCGTTGCGCTGCTGCAAGATAGTTCCGGTAAGCTGCAGGTCCAGCCACCTCAAAATAAGTCAGTCCCCCGTTGTAGCGCAGGAAATAGATCTTACGCTCGGTGAGCAGAAAATTATGATTGGCACAGGCCAACACTTCCCAGGGCACCAAATCAAAGTAGGCCTCTGGTTCCGTGTTCATCCCAAACTCGGCCATCATCTGGGCAAAAAAGGTGGAGTGCTTGCGAGTCAAACGACCACCGCCGTACTCTTCCATTAAGACTCGTGTCAGCATGCACTGCACTTCATTAGCGGCACCACCAAGGATGCGAGACAGGCGGCTACCCTCAACCAAACCATCAAAAGAAGCTATTGCCAGCAAGTAGCGATAGCCTGCTTCTGTCATTTCTTCCTGCAGATAACGACTGTCTTCAGACAAAGGTGGGTCAAGGTCAATTGTGCTGCGCTCAGCTAGTGCTTGCTTGACATCCTGCTGTTGAATTGACTCTACGTCCAGTAAAGACAGCTCCCACGCCTGCCAAGCGGCCTCAATTCGGTTGCGGATTTGTTGTAAGTAGAACGATCGCTCGTTGGTGTAGTGCCGCAGATCGTCATACCAAAACAGCTTGAGGCGATTGATCCGGTAAAGGATGCGTTGGAGGAAGCGGTGGGCAGCTCCAGAGCTAGGTTCTTGCTCGTAAGCCTCTGCTATTGCTATTGCGATCGCATTTTCAACCTTATTGGCGATCGCAGGTTGGACAGCAAGCTGCTGATCTAAATCCTCCATTTCCAGCAGTTTGACAAATTGCTGCTCAGCTTCCTCGTAATCGCTGGCGCTTAATAGGTTTGCTGGCGCACGCTCTACCTCAGCTTCTGCAAGCGATAGCATTGCTAAGTTGCCCTGCATGAAATCTTCCTTTACGTATAGACCTTTACTATTTTCGCTCATCTTTACGACTCTTTACATTCCTTCTCAGGGTAGAAATCAATCACGACACTAGCTGGCATTCTGAAACCATTCCTAACTAGTGGAAACCTGTATCTAGCAATGCCAGCTGGTAATAAGCTTTTTGTTTAGATAACTGGCAGTTCTAGAAACGCAATCAAAAATGTTTTGAATTGATCAAGGGGTACCTTTCTCAACTTCAAGCCAACAGAGGGCACATGACTGGTGCTACCGAGTTGGTTCTGGGGCAAAAAAGTTGCGGAGGTCTTGCCTGCCGTGATCGCCGAAGCGAGCAGGGTCTTCGGAAGAAATTTGGTAATTGCCAAATAGCTGATCAAACTCCATCGGGGACAACTCGCTATTCAAAGCGCTCCAAACAACAACCGTGTGTAGCCCTGCGGTATGGAACGGACGCCACCTTCTCCATCAGTGCTTAGAGATTTATAACTTCTCACCACTTAAGATAAATGTCGGGTCTACCGCCGCAAAAAATTGGTGCTGCCCCCGGGTCTCTAAACGGTTAATTACCGACTGCACTACTTCAATATTCCGGGCTTGCAATTGTGCCAAGGTTTCTGAAATCGCATATAAGCTTTCTAAGCTAACCGCAGTGGCAACAACCCGACCTGGCGATTGTAAGTGGGGCCAGACCTGTTGCAAAATCACCTTAATCGGACGTCCTCCCTCAATACAGACCCGTTGTGGAGCCTGAACGATATCTTGCAGGCACTCAGGAGCACTGCCCACAATGACATCTACATTTTGAACTTCAAAGCGATCGCAATTCCGGCGGATCAAGCTAGCAACTTCTTCGTCCCGTTCAATGGCAACAATCCGACCTTGCGGACATAGCAACCCGGTTTCAACAGGAATTGTCCCTGTTCCAGCACCAATATCCCACAATACAGAATCTTGTTGCAGGCGCAGTTGAGCAATCAACAGCAACCGGGTTTCGCGCTTGCTCATTGGAATTCCTGGTAGCTGCTCAAAGAGTTCGTCAGAAATTCCAGGCGTTGTAAAGGGCCAAAGTTGGCAGGGCATAATAGTCGTTAACTTCTAAAGTACCTATAGTTATAGGACTTACGCAAAACCGACGATAGAGCCTCCCGACTCTTAAAAATGAACTCAGGTTGTTGTATTTATAAAACAACAGCTGTAGAAACTCTAGGTTTAACGGGGCCTAGTGAAGTGGATTAATCCTAGGGTAGGAGTCTGTTCGTGAACTACCCATCGCTTAGCCTACGGCTAAAGCGTGGGCTTCCTGCTTCATAGACTCCTGCAATGTAGAAGGCTTACGCCCACCACCCCGACTTACAGAGTCTCCACAGGCTGTATCCCTGGTTCCCAAGGACAATATTCGCAGACCTTCATTCTTGATGTTGATCGCCGCGTTGATGTCTCGGTCATGGCGTGTTGAACAACTGGAACAAGTCCAAGACCTGATCTCTAGAGCGGCAAGTGGCCGGGGGAGTCCTCCTCCGGCA
>CADCWO010000232.1 GCA_902806435.1 uncultured Synechococcales cyanobacterium
GGCACTACCCAAATTACTTGGGCTTGCTCAAACTAGCTTGTGCGCTGCTCTGGTATCGTCGATGTTGGCAATTATCTATAGCAAAATAAGCCTTTCCTTAATTCTTTTCAGGTTCTAGTTTATTCATTTTGAGATAGTGTCTAAGTTATGGGAAGCCGCAGCGCGATCGCAAACCAATTGATAAGTAGGCTCAAGACCATCCTTGCCCAAGCGAATATCTAGGCCAGCTAGGGCAAATATCATGGCTGGATGTCGAACAAAGGGTTGCCAAGCCGTATAGAAGGGAAAGTTCCCAGAGCTGCGGCCATCAGACCAGCTAGCCTTGCTGCCCAGGCAGATAATGCAACTGGAGCAATTTCTATTACCATGCAATGGGTAGGATTGCAGGCAGCGATCAGTGGTTTTTAGAGGTAGGCGCTAAGGTTATCTGCTTCTAGCTCTTGGCTTTGCGAACTGCCTCAATTAACTCATCTTGGCTCATCTTACTGCGACCTGCAATGTTTAGATCTTGAGCCTGTTCATATAACTCCTTTTTCGAAAGCTCGCGATTAGACTTATGCTTTTGGTTGGATTTGGGCTTTTCGTCGTCTGATTTATGTTCAATTTCGTGCATAACCCGTTGGATGGCAAGAGTCCACTCGACATGCTGCTTACCTTGTTTAGAAGCTTCTTCCTTAGTTCTCTCAGCTTCCTGTTTCTCTGCTTTGCTTAGCTTATCCCAAGCTTCTTTAGGTAAATAGCGCTCGGTCACATTATCCTGTCGAGCTTCAGCTTTACCTCCTTCAGTTTGCCAGTCTTGCTCAGACCATTTTTCAAGAGATTTAGCAGCTTTATCTAGTTTGTCTTGCTTATAGCCACCTCCTCGCTTCTCGTATTCCTGCACTAAGTGTTGGCTTTTACGAGCAGACCACTGGCCGGGCTTACCCCCTTTATCAGACTGCCTAATTTCTTCCTTTACTTCACGGCGAAGGTCAGGATCAGTATATTTCTTGTCATAGTTGTCTTGAGCCATGTTTTTCTCCCGTACAAATCTGGTGCAATCAAATTCTGCAAAAACAACCGTTCTTGCTTCCACTTATGCCACTTACCTACTCTTCGTAAGGTAAACATCTTTCTCTGCGTCTCCGTCTATCAATTGATTGAGTTTTCAATAACCATAAGAATCGCTGGATGGTTTCAAAATTAAAGTTAGGATGAGATGTTTCATGCGAAAACTTTACTTTTTAGTCTCAGGAATGGTTTTGTTGCAAAAAGTGAGGGAGACGCAAAACTTCTCGGTTAAGCTCCCAGTTCAAGCTGGGACTCATAATATTTGGGCCATGAAGTTCAGTTGGACTAGCACATCTCCCTTGGGTACTCCTATCACTTGACCCTTCCTCATCATGTGCATCACCTCATAGCCCTTGATCGTCCTCCTGGCCCAGTTGAAGGACTTGAACCCGAGTCCTGGTTTAATCACTTGCTGTAGCAATCTGTGGTCCTGCTTCATCACGTTGTTACTTGTTCTGTCGTACTCGGTGGATTGTGGCAGCGTCTTGTCCTGCTGAAGTGCAGCAAAAGCTGGAGGATAAGCTTGATGCTGATCGGCATTGATCACCCTTGGCGTTGTGCTGTTTCTAGCGTTGAGCGTCTTGTGGAAGAACCGTTTTACAGCAGTAGCATCCCGCTTAGCTGTGAGGAGAAAGTTCAAGGTATCCCCGTGCTTGTCAACGGCTCGATACAGCCATCGCCCTTGACCTTTGACTTTCACGTAGACTTCATCGACTCTCCAAGAGTCAGTAGGGGGACGCAGATAGCGACGGCAGCGCTTGTCCATCTGAGGAGCATAAGCCTGGACCCACCTGAACACGGTTGAATGGTCAACCCTAAGTCCCCGTTCTTGGGTTAATTCTTCCACATCCCTGTAGCTGAGGCTGTAGCGGCAGTACCAGCGCACACAGCGCAAGCTGATTGCAGGTAAGAAATGGCGCCACTTGAACAGATAGGACTTAGACAGGAAGCAGAGACTTTACAGGCGAGAATCTCCTACCCTACCAGAACGCCTATTTTTTGCAACAAAATCCTAATGGCGGGTTAAGAGCGTCTTGATTAGCCATTGAAACTTTCTCGCTCAAGTTTGTGCGACATCGATTCGCACTTTCATTCTTCCATTATGCAATGCCTTGGACTCACCGCATGATTCCTGCGAGAGGTCTATTATTGATCAGTTGCAGCACTGTGACAGCAAGAATGATCAGTATACCGCCGATGAGTTGCAGAGACGTTAGTGTTTGACCAAACCACAGCCACGCTAGCGCAGCAGCAATAACGGGTTCGAGCGTAGCAATAATCACAGCCCGTTCAGCCCGAATGCGTTGGATACCCCAGAAGAACAGAGAGTAAGGGAGCAAGTTTCCTGCAATGCCAATATAAATAACTTTCCCGACATTCTCTGACTCCAGCAACGTCATAGGAACTCCTTGCGTTACCTGGTAAGCAAGCCAGAATAAACTGCTGATCGCAAAGGTTTTCAGCATAACTCCAAGGGGTTCATCTGAACGTCCGACTCGCTCACTTTGAAGGTTGTAAGCGGTGAAAAATACAGCACTTAATAGACCAATGAGAACGCCAAGCCCGTTGAACTGACTGAGATTACTCTCCAATACCTTCGACACCAGCACAACGCCAAAAATCAATAAAAGCACTGCTGCAAGTACCGAGCGCGAAGGCATACGCCGAGTCGTCAACGCTGTCCACAGGACGACCATAATGGGCGATGTAAACAGCAGTAGAATAGCAACAGCAACCGGAAGGCGGGCGATCGCTAGGTAATTTACTCCTGTTAAACCAGCAAATAATAGGCCCAGGATAAACTGTTGTTGGCTCATCACTTTCGCTTCTGGTTTTATCCTGAAGCTATTAACAACAGCAAGACCAAATGTGGCGATCACCATACCGGATACTGCCAGTTCAAAGGGATTTACGCCTGCTACAAACAAACTACTAATCACGTTGGAGGCTACTGCCCAGAGAATGACTGCGAAAATCACTGCAACTAGCCCTAACGTGGGTTGAGAGCCTCTAGTTGCTGTTTCAGGTGTTGATGTTTTTGGCACAGAATTCTTAAATCAGTAGTGAAAGTGCTGAAACCCGACTGTCACGGCTATTTGCTCGCTTGGGCGGCGACCCGCTGGATCGCCTCAACCTGAGTTGGGAAGCAATGGATCACTGCCGCCAACTCGGACGGTGCCATCTTCTACATCACCGCCAGGGTTAGCAGCGGCAAGGACTCCCCAGCGTGGGCGGACACAAAAGTTGCCCCAACGATGATCTCTTTGTGGGTGTACAAGGCGACGAACCCGTCCGCCTCCCCATCGATCATCGCTCGCTCGACCTTTGCCAAATCCAGGCGGTGCGTGTCGATGGCGATCCCCCGTTCTGCCGCTTCCTGCGGGGTGATCCCGACTTGAGCCACTTCCGGGTCAGTGTAAATGCAGCGGGGAATGACTAAATCCGAAACCCGTTTCCCCGCTCCGTCCAGCGCGTTTGCCACCGCCAGTGTACCCGTCGCGTGCGCCGCATGGGTGTACTTCTCTGGTCGTGCTACGTCCCCAGCGGCGTACACCGCGTGGTTTGCCGTCCGGAGATAGTCGTCGGCTTCGACCCCAGCGGCGCTGAACTTCACCCCGGCTGCCTCCAGCCCCATCCCGTCCACATGAACCTTCCGACCGGACCCGACCAGGAGCGCGTCGTACGCCAGTTCCGATCCGTCGCTCAGGGTCAGTTGCTTTTGTCCGCCGTCCACCTTCGTCGGCTTCACCCCCAGGTGCAGTCGCACCCCCTCTGCCGCTAGCCGCTTGGACACCACCTCGCTTGCCGCCAGTGCCTCCGCTGGCAGCAGGCGTTCTGCGCTGCCGACCAAATCTACCTCGCTGCCAAGCCGACGGAACGCTTGAGCCAGTTCGCAATTTACCGCACCACCCCCAATGCAGACTAGCCGTCGGGGAAGCGTGGTCAACTCGAATACGGTTTCATTCGTCAGGTAGTCGGCGGTGGCAAGCCCCGGCACGTCCGGGATAGCCGGTCCACTGCCCGAGGCAATTAGGGCTTTCTTGAACTGCAGCCGCCGTCCGTCAACCTCGATCGCATCGGGGCTGACAAATTGAGCGTCGCCGAGGAATACGTCGATGCCAGCCGCAGCCGCGACCGATACTGCAGGATCACGACCGCTGAGGGCTCGCATCTCCCGCACGCGGGTCATGATTGCGGCGGAATCGACTCGCGGTGCCTCGTTTAGCGTGTATCCAAACTTCTCTCCTTCACGGGCATGGAAGACGGCGCGGGCGGCGCGGAGCAGGGATTTGCTTGGAGTGCAACCGAAGTTTACGCAGGTACCGCCGGTCAGGTTTCGCTCAACCATCGCGACAGTGTGTCCGGCGGAAGCAGCGACGATCGAGGCAGTCAGTCCTGCCGGACCACCCCCGATAACCGCCAACTCATACATATCCTTTGGGTGAGGGGCCTGCCAGTCGGTCGGGTGGCCTTGAGCGATCGTCTGGCGGTTTGATGCGTCGAAGGGGGCGATGGTTGCGACGGACATTAGCTACCTCTTTTGGTTATTGGTTATCAAACTTGGCACTAGGGTGATGTTTCAGACTTGTGGATCAAAGTTCAAGGGCATGTCGGATAGTAATTGTTGTGCTGTAGAACATATAGAATCCATTTGAGATCTAAGAAGAGGCTGCAAGCCTCTTAATCATTAGCCTGATAAAACAAAGATTGAGTTTGGTAGTCGCATTCGCCAAAGTTCTTTCGAAGTTCTTGACCAGGATTTTACATCTCTCCATCCAGGCATTTGACCGTTCGCTTCCCCCGTCTTGCCGCAACCGGAACAAATCCAGATTTCCCCTGCGCCGCCTTTTCTTGCTTCGAGGGTTTGTGTGAAAGTTCAAACCTGATTTTCGTCATCATCTGGTGATAAACCTTCTTTAACTCCTCGCTCAGATGTTCAGGGTGATAACCCCGATCTAGCAAGATGGTGACCTTGACAATATTGACGGGTTTCGACTTGAAATAATCGATGTTTTGAATCAACATTTTAAGCAAACCCGCATCATCCGATACCTACGCTGGCGTGCAATGAGTAAAGAAGGGAAAGGCCCAACGTGTCCGCGGCAAGATGCCGCTCAATCCCATTGGCTGCTTTGTAGAAACAATACCCTTCTGAGGCAACACCAGCATTACAAGTGTTTTTCACCGCTTGGGAGTCGATATCATCAATGTCGGATTTTAGGCTTTCATGTTCTGAGTTAGCTGTTGCACCAAGCCTGGAATTGCTGCGTGAGCAGATTGAATGGATTGTTGATGACGATCATCCCCAAATTCTTGGTATTCAATGCGAATAACATGGTGTTCACTGACTCCCAATAGTTTTGATGCAGTCACAATGTGGGGATCAAGATAGTTCATGGCGGCATGAACGGCGCCGAGTTCAAAGCCACCTTCCCCCGATGAAGACAGAATGGCTAGGGTCTTTCCGGTTACAATAGGCTCGATCGGTTGTTCACCACGCGCCAGATCAAATGAAAAGGTGCGTCCAATCCGAATCACCTGATCTATCCAGGCTTTCAGTGCTGCTGGCATTCCGTAGTTGTACATTGGCGTACCGATCACGATCAGGTTAGCAGGCTCTAACTCTTCCAGAAGTTGATCGGAAACCTTGAGCACCTCCTGCTGATCGAGAGTCCGCTTCTCGGGTGCAGTGAAAGCGGCGGCAATCCAAGCCTCACTAATGGCTGGAGGTGGATTCAGCCCTACATCCCTTGTAACGAGGGTGTCGTTAGGTCTGGACTTCAACCATTGTTCAGTGAATGCAGTCGTTAGACCTCGGCTGAGGGAACGGGTTACGCGCGCACTAGCGTCAATTTTCAACACTGTAGTCATTTTTGTGATCTCCTACGGAGGGGGTGTAGGGAACCAAGCTTCAGGTTCTGGGTACTCAAAACCAGGTGGAAAGAAATACGTTTCAAAGATAGTGGAGGTGGCATCCTCAGTATCAAAAAATGCAAAGGCATTTTGCCCCATCCACCTGCCTGACTGAATCAGGCAGAACCCTCTAGACTCAAACTCGTGGATACGCTCGTCCCAGGGGCGATCGCCACAATTAAATGCAATGTGGTGAATCCCTTGGTTGTGCCGATCTAGGAACTCTTCAAAGATGGTTGGGCCAGATAGCGGCTGCATAATTTCCCAGATTACATTCTTGGATTGAGCAAAACAGACTTTAATCGAGTATTCAGCAGGCTGCCCTCTGTAAGTCTGTTCCGTAACGGTTTCAGCATTAAAGGTATAGACTCGCCAGGGGCCAATTCCCAATTGGACGAGGCCTGCCATCGTTTGCTGATAATTGCGAGTGACAATGCAGATTTCAATCACATCCCCTAGAAAATGATTTGAGAGTTGGGATGCGGTGAGTACATGAATTGAATCTAAGTTAGGTTCCACCATTTTTACCGACGACCAAGTGGACATTCAAACCGCAGAACGCCAACACCTTTGCCATTGTTGATCGCGCCCCAACTTCTAAAGGAACCCGTCATGCCCTCAAGTTTTTTACCTGCCTCCATAATGGTGTATTCCGTCTGAGGGAAGTAGATTGTTCCTTCAACAGGTGTATGCACAGACTTATCCTGGGTGTAGATGTAGCTACTGTCGTCGGCAACAAAATAGTGACGGAGATCGTAGTGCTTCTTACCATCAGGAGAGTCTGTGTTTGCGGTTGTTTTGGCATACACGCCCCCATCAAAGGCTCTGGTCATTGCTACGGCAAAGTTGGTAGTAGCGATCACCCGAATGTTTGCTGTTTCACCAATCGACAATGTGTTAGCCATGATTCTTCTCCTTGTAACTAGTTAAGTTTGCTTGAAATAGAGAAGACTACTTGTCTTAAACTTAAAAAAACTTCAGCAGACTCCGTTGAGTGCAACATTCACTACACCCACAGGCGTGATAGTTTTGCTGGCTAGAAATCTGAGAAAACTTGCCTAAAGGCTCGGCGCTAGATCAGTTATCAGCAAGCTTGTGCGTGCTCAGGCAACTGTTTCATTTCCTTAACTTGAACAATAGCAAGGGATAATGAGGAATTGCAAATTCAATTTACTCACGTTTAGGATGAAAAAAACTCATCAAGAATCTTATGCGGTTGCTACCTTCACTCAACGCTTTGCATACCTTTGAGGTTGCGGCTCGACATCTGAATTTTCAGCAAGCGGCTGAAGAACTGGATGTCACGCCAACCGCAGTCAGCCATCAAATTAAAGTGCTGGAAGATCACTTGGGGGTATCTTTGTTTCGACGCCGCCCCCGTCCTCTAGTGCTGACAGAAGCGGGACAACTCTTGTATCCGGCGGTGAGCAGAAGCTTAGATGCGATTGAAGCAGAGCTTACTCGGTTAACGCAAGTTTCAGAATCTACTACGTTAACTGTGAGCGTAGTGACAGAATTTGCAGCTAAGTGGTTGGTTCCTCGTTTATCTGAGTTTCAACGAACTCATCCTAAAATTGATCTTCGTCTGCAAACCTCAAATGATGTAGTAGATCTACACAAGCAAACGGTTGATTTAGCCATTCGATACGGCAAAGGCAACTATCCTGGGTTGGTTGTTTGCAAGCTCATGTCCGATGTATTTATGCCGGTGTGTAGTCCGCGTCTGTGGGATAGCCAGCATCCGATAAAAGCTCCAGAGGTCTAAGGCATCATCCTCTGTTGCATTTTGAATGGACTCACTTTGGAACAGATGCTCCTAATTGGAGAAACTGGTTTAGAGCCACGGGGCTAAACACCATCGACCCGAATCGTGGATTTAAAATGAACTACCCCGCCGCAAGCAGCGGGGTATCAGCATCAAAAAAGAGTCAGTTGCTCATCCCGATGCAACTGCAGATAGTTATTGCCTTGGTCTTTGACATACTGGGCAA
>CADCWO010000233.1 GCA_902806435.1 uncultured Synechococcales cyanobacterium
TAAACATCAATGATTTTTTGGCGGAAGTCTTGAGAATACGCTCTCATTAATCCCTCTAACAAGGTGGCTACATCACTTCCCCTATCTGTACCTCATCCTATAGGGAACCGCTATATCGGTGAACTGCAGGCGTTCGGTCTCGACGACGACATCCCGCGTGAGCAACATCGGGCGGTTCACACAAGCGGCTCTACGGAGAAGGTAGCCTTGGGCTGCTACATAGACCACCTACATCCATTCGTTCGGGACGGCTGTGCTCAACTGCTCATGGATGGTTACCATGCTCAAGCTATCGCGGAACTTGGAAAACGGGTCGAACAGGGCTTGCGGCTCGAGTCGTGGAAATTGCCGAAAGACGACTGGGTGAGGAGCAGTGGCCAGAGTACTACGATGGAAGAAATGGTCGCCTCATTGGCAAACAAGCTAGGAAATACTAAACCTGGACGATCGCGGGTTTCTTAGTTGCCAAGGAACTACTGGTAAATCCCGATTACCTGGCCTTGATTAGTTTTGCTGAAGACCCTGACGTAGCGGCCTGTCCGATCTAAGTAGGCCCAGAGATTTGGGCTTCTGCAGCTCTCAAAGGAATTGCCTCAGCAATAGAAATTGCCACACTGGTATTCAATAGCAGTAAAAGGGGTGCATGCTAAGATAGCAAGCCCATGCTGGCGCTGCTCCGGCCTGCTCCGTAGAGGCTGCTGGAAACCCGACATAGAATCTCAGAAAAGCATGAAGAAGACAGCTGCAGTCTCCCCTTTCAGTAGAATTCCGGGACAAGCTTATCTCTGGTCAGCAGTGATTATCTTTGCTGCTGCTAGCTCAATTACGCGGAAATTAACGGAAATTGGCTCCCAAAATCTGATTGATGGCAGAAATCCCATTTCTTTTTGTAACGTTTTATTTGTGGGTAATCTCTGCGCTTTGCTGATTTTGCTGTTGATTTACCGGCGACAGTTGAGTATTCGTTCCTTTCGGGGGTTTACGGGCCCCGACTGGGTCAGTATGGCAGCCGTGGCGCTTTTAGCGGGAGCGCTGGCTCCAGGGACTATATTTGACGCCCTTTCTCGCACCGCGGTGAACAACGTCGTTTTGGTTGGCCGCATCGAGCCGCCCCTGACCCTGGCTTTGTCCATCTGGTTCCTGGGGGAGCGGACAAATCGCTGGGAAATTGGCGGCGCGATTGCCGCATTTATCGGGGTCTTGCTAACGGTGGCACTTCAGGGCCTATGGGACAATACAGCATCCGGTAGCTTAGGCTGGGGTGAGATTCTCACCGCGATCGGAGCAGGGGCTGTTGCCATCTCTAGCATTATCAGCAAGGCCCATCTTCACCGGATTCCTGTGGGAATTTTTTCAATCGTGCGAACAGCGTTGGGAACTGTCATCTTCTTTTTCGCGGCCCTATATTTTTACGGCAGCCATCACTTCATAGATGCTTTCTCACCCTTTTTGTGGAAATGGATGCTAGTTTATGGCGCACTTATTGTCGCAGTCGGCCAGTCGTTCTGGCTAGTCGGCTTAAAAAATGCTAGTGGCTCTGACGCTTCACTCGCTGCTGCTTTCAACCCGATTGCCGCCGTCTTGGCGGCTTACCTGATTTTGGGCGAAGCACCAACCCCAGCTCAGTATCTCGGTGGTAGTGTCATTCTGTCCGGAATCGCGCTGGGCCAGGTGGGAACTTGGCGCAAACCGAGCGCCACCGCTGCTAAGGCCAGCCATCCACAAGAAATGGAAACTGGCATTGGATTTAAGGGGCTATAAACTGCTAAACACCAAAATTACGGTTTGCCAACCGGTGTTTCAGTATCAAAATATTCCCGCCAACGGCTGATCCGGCCATCTTTGAAATCGATCAAAATGGCATCATCAGCTTGGTTCCGCTTGCCAGTGGCCTTTTCCGTATCTTCGTAGTGCCACTCTACAGCAGCTCGATTGTCTGCAACAATAATCTGCTGAATATCAATCTTCACATCGGCATACTGCTGAGCGAAGCGAGAGACCTCTTGGCGAATTCTCGCTTGCCCCTGCCACCGCTGACCTGGGACAATTAGCACCCCGTCAGGTGTAAATAGATGTGAGAGAGCGTTGGCGTCTCCCGCGACCCAGGCATCTCTAGCTTGGTTGATCAATGCGCGTATGGCCGCTTGCTGCTGATACTGTTTGGTAAATGCACCGGCGCTGAAAGCAACGCCAAAACAGATCAGTCCTAAGCCGAGCCACTTAGGCCGCAAGTGCCATTTTTTGCTCATAGGACTTCAGAATGACTCAGTAGTAAAAACTTAATGGATGAAAGAATAACTTTAGTTAAAAAATCATTGGTTTTTCTTGAAAATTTCTCATATATCTCTCAGGAAACTCTCAGTATTTTGAACCAAACTCTCAGAGAAAAATCATTATTAAAGAGCTTTTTTGAGCCAAGATTTTGTTGAGTCTGAAGTACAAGCCTTCTCAGTAATCGTAGTCTTAAGGAGCTTGAAATGATGAAACTCAACCAACTGGTCCTATTAGGGGCTACTTTTTCTTTAGTCTCTGCTCTGTCCTTCTCGGACTCCATTACCAGAGTTCTAGCCAATCCGTCTGCTGGTGCAAATAATCCGACCGCAGCCCCAACTCAATCTAATACAACTCCTGTTACAGGGAGCCAGCCCGTAGCCCTTATGAATGGGGCCTTTGTAGCTGCGGAAAAGCCCACAACTGGCAAAGTTCAGATTACGACCGAAAATGGGCAGCGCTACTTGCTGCTTGACTCCGCTTTTAGTACCAGCAATCAGGGGCCAGACCTGCATGTTGTTCTAGATCCTTCTAGTAAGCCACCGATGTCCTATCAGAATCACAGCGGCTATGTGAACCTGGGTAAATTGCAAAAATTTAGCGGGACTCAGCGCTATCCAATTCCTGCTGCCATCGATTTGGCAGACTTCGAATCCGTTGGCGTTTGGTGCCGGATGGCCAACGCCACCTTTGGCTATGCCCCACTCCGCCCTGCCAGCACTGCAAGCGCCCAGTAGTACTAGAACTAGCTGCTTAGCAGCTAGTTCTAGTAACCTAGTAACTTATCGGTTTAGTGCACTACGTTTTTTAGTATTTAATCCGCTGAATTTCTGAATGCAAGGTGTCTTGGCAAAAGCCTTTGCTGAACACTGAAGATCAATTCTGGTTCTTGCCCGGTTTAGTCCACTTCGCACCAGCCGCTCTATGAATCCGTCGAATCCAACAGTCATTATCGGTGCTGGGTTTACTGGGCTGTTCACTGCCTTGCATCTATGCCATCAACGCTATCCTAGACCAGTGATCCTGATTGACCAGAAAGAGCGGTTTGTCTTTAAACCCTTGCTCTATGAGTTCCTCAGCGGAGAGATGAACACCAATCAGGTCTGGCCCCGCTACGCGGAACTGCTAGATTGCAGTGGTATCGCCTTTGTTCAGGATACGGTCTTAAACATTGACCTACAGCGGCGGCGGATTGAGTTGGCTTCGGGCCTGCACTATGCCTACAGTAGTCTGGTGCTGGCATTGGGCAGCGCTATTAGCTACTCCGACATCGAAGGAGCAAAGGAAAACACGATTCCCTTCCGCAGCGGCGAAGATGCCATGGCTCTGGGGCAACACCTGCGTCAATGTTTACAGCGGGCAAGCCAGACCGAAGATCCGCAGCAGCGGAGCCTGTTGCTGACTGTGGTAGTTATTGGTGCTGGTCCGGCAGGGATTGAGATGGCGGCAACCCTGGCTGACTTGCTGCCGATCTGGTATGGCAAACTCGGGGGCAACTCACAAGAGATTCGGGTAGTCGTCCTCAACCGCAGTAAAGAAATTCTCAAGGGGGACGTGAATAGTCGTCTACGCCCAACTGCGGAAAAGGCACTGCAACAACGTACGGTACCTGTAGAGGTACTAGCAGAGGCGGCAGTCAGCGTCATTCGTCCCAATCAGGTTGAGTACAAACGTCACAAGTTGGAGACGTTAGCAGCCGGAACAATTATTTGGGCAGCTGAGAATACGGCTCATCCAGTCATTAAAAATCTGTCAATTTCCAAAGGGCATCACGATCGCCAAGGTCGCCTCTGGGTCACCCCAACATTGCAACTGCCTGACTTTCCAGAAGTATTTGCTGGGGGTGATTGTGCAGCATTAGGGGAAAACCCGCTGCCAGCAACTGCCCAAGTGGCCTATCAACAGGGAGCCGCGATCGCCCACAACTTACAAGCGATTGCTAAGGGTGAGGAACCATCGCCAGCCCGCGTAGCTCTGCGCGGGACACTGATGAAACTGGGGTTAGGGGAGAGTGCCGCTAATATTGCCGAGCGGTTTGAAATTACCGGCAGACTGGGTCATCTGATCCGTAAGGGTACCTATCTAGAGTTGCTGCCAAATCCTGTTCATAATTTCCGAGTCACCACTGATTGGTTAACTGACGAAATCTTCCAGCGTCACAGCCGTCCTCGTTTGATGTCAAGGCTCGTCTCTGCAAATGGTCTGCGAACACGAGTGT
Source organism: uncultured Synechococcales cyanobacterium (assembly GCA_902806435.1). GTDB lineage: Bacteria > Cyanobacteriota > Cyanobacteriia > Thermosynechococcales > Thermosynechococcaceae > CADCWO01. Next base: position 4,490 of record CADCWO010000233.1, read on the forward strand.
TTCAGTGGACGGGTGGTGCCGTAGCAGCAGCGGTATTAGCCAGCAGTAGTTTGTTGATTTGGCGGGCTACCCAGCCAGAGCAATTTAATCGAGTTTGGCAGCCAACGGGTTTACCGACTCTCATTGATCGAGTGCCGCCGGAGTAAACAACTAGGGGTATGAAGAGTACCTGCTACCGGCTCTACTCAACTCTCACCCTTCCCTGCTAACTGCTGAACTATAGGAGGTCTGAAAGTGGCTACAACGACAACGAACGAACGGGCTATGCTGAGAACTTCAGTGGCAACAACCCGAATTCTCTTAGGCGTATTCTTCATTGTTTCTGCGATCGCCAACACAATTCATTTCTATGACGCTGGTGGACTGCTTGAAACCATTACTCAGAGCAAACTGAAGCTGTGGGGGTTCGGGTTTGAGGGCATTGGGCCACTTCCGGCGCTGATTGCTTTGCCCTATGCCTACCTCCTGCCAGCCGTGGAGCTGATTGTGGGTGTCTTGTTCGTGATCAACCGCTGGGTCAGATGGGCGGGTATCGTCATGATGCTGATGCTGTTTAGCTTCATCCTGGCGTTTGGCTTGGTTGGGTCTAACGGGCTGTTCCCCAATAACGAGTCTAGCTGGGACAAAAATGTCTTTCTCCTGGCCGCAGCCTGGATCTGTGTCGCCTATGATGATTGCCAGGTCAAGCGAAGGAACATGCAACTAGGTGATGTTCGAGAGTCCTGGTCAAGGTAACGCAGCCAAGCTCACCTCTGCATCTTCTTTGTTCTATAGATTAATAATTTGCTGATCATGTCTATCCTGTCCCCCAATGGTTATAGTCATCCCAATCTTTCTCCCAGCAGCCCGACAAAAACTCCTGCCCCCCGGCCTGGTCGTAACACGCACAACGGAAAAGCTATAACCCTTCAGCCTTCGCCTGCAGCAGACCAGGCAGCAATGATGGCTGCAGTCTGAACGATGCTATTTGCTGTCGGTGAGGATCCTGAGCGAGAAGGGTTGTTAAAGACGCCCAAGCGGGTTGCAGAGGCAATGAACTTTTTGACCAGTGGTTACGACCAATCCCTTGAGGAGTTAGTGAACGGGGCGATTTTTGATGAAGGCCACAACGAGATGGTTTTGGTGCGGGATATCAATGCCTTCAGTCTCTGCGAACACCACCTGCTGCCCTTCATTGGCAAAGCGCATGTCGCGTACATCCCCAATCGCAAAGTGATTGGCTTAAGTAAACTGGCTCGTATTGTTGAAATGTACTCTCGGCGGCTGCAAGTCCAAGAGCGTCTGACGAGGCAAATTGCGGAAGCGATTCAGTCAGTCTTGGACCCCCAGGGCGTGGCTGTGGTGATTGAAGCCAGCCACATGTGTATGGTCATGCGAGGCATTCAGAAACCAGGCTCCTGGACTGTTACAAGTTCCATGCTTGGTGTTTTTCAAACCGAGCAAAAAACGCGTCAAGAGTTCCTGAATCTAATTCGGCATCGACCTGCTTTGTATTAATGGTCAAGGGCGAATGTCTTAACCCAGCGTCAGCGCTGGGTTAAGACATTCACGAGAATTTTAGTGCTCAACTATTCGACTTTTGCGCTAGAACTCTCAGATAATTCTCCTCTTTGAACAAACTTCTCGAGCAATGATCATCTAAAACCCGCAGCAGAGAATTACTGTCTTTTTTGCAGCTACTTTCAGGAGCTTTCGACGATGAGATTAGGATACTTGTTAACGCTTAGTAGTCTTTTGATGTTTGGCTGTACAGAAGCAGCATCAAACAGCGAGACTGCTGCGAGTCCTGCTGTGTCTGCAACACCCGCTGAAGTCCAATCTCAGCCCCAACCCGTCGCAGCTGCGGATCAAATTGCTACAGAGTCGGGTACCTTTGTTTCTGGAGAACACGCTACTGAGGGAACAGCCAGCATTGTAATGGAAAACGGCCAGCCCATTCTTAAGCTTGATCAGGGGTTTAAGACTTTTGAGATGGGTCCAGATTTAGTGGTTGCCCTTCATCGGTCGGATGATGTACTTGGCTCTACCAAGCCACCTGCCTACCCCCTTGAAGAGGGAGATTACATTGTTCTGGCTCCCTTAAAAAGCTTCAGTGGTGCCCAAAGTTATCCTATTCCTAAGGAGATCAGTTTGAAAGACTACAAGTCTGCTGTTATCTGGTGCCGCCAGTTTAATGCCACCTTTGGTGTTGCCCTCCTCAGGGACACGAATAGCACCGCTACACAGTAGCTTTCTGAGGTAGAAATAGCGGAGAAAACAACGAAAGACACTTGAACCGAACTGTTTGAAGGATAGGGTCTATCTAACGGGACTGATTGAGCCAGGCTGATTTCTTTGGCTAGCTCTTAGCAATTTGGATGCTGGCAAGTTGATGCATTACGTAAGTGATTTATGGTTAATCCGTTAGCCTGACATCGACTGCTATAGCCTTAAGCATGTACATTAGGACAGTATTTAAAGGCAGCATCGACACAATCACGAAAGCTGTCAAATTCCTCCCAGCGTTGCCTCATCCAGTTTTTCAGCACAAACCACCAATGCTCAATTTGGTTTAAGTCTGGAGAATAAGGGGGAAGATACCACACCTCACATCCCGCTGCTGCCACGACTTGATCAATGGAGTGGGAGTGATGGAAGCTGGCATTGTCGGTCACAATAATGTCTCCTGGCTGCAATTGCGGCAGCAGGCACTGCTCTAACCACAGCTCAAACAAGTCTCTGTTACACGAGCCTTCAAAGGTCATCGGTGCCAAGAGCTGCCCCTGCTTGAGGGCCGCAATCCAGCTGACCCGCTCTCGTGCGCTTCCCTGATTTGAGTGCGTAAAAGCGTTGCCCAATCGAGCAGTAGCCATAGGGATACTCCTCTCGATTATCGATGCCCGCTTCATCCACATAGACAATCTGGCCTACAGGCTTCGTCTTCAATCGCGCTTGGAACTCCTGGCGTTTGAGCTCATCACGTTCTCGATAGCCGTAAGTCTTTTTTTGCGACTGACTCCAATCTTGCGCAGCGCATCACTGATGTTTTGCTGTGTCACATTGTCTCCCCATAACGCAGCCATTTCTCCTTGCGTCTTATCCCCATGCTGTTGGACAAACTCATGAAATCTCTGCCAATCAGTGATTTTGTGTCTACAGCCTTGGTGATAGTGGCGGATAGCTCGACAGTTTCCAGTTTGTTCAACTCGTTTAAGCCACAGGTCTAGGGTATTGCGGCTGATGTTCAACATCCGGCTCACATCCGTTTTGCGCTCTCCTCGTTCCACTGCAGCGATTGCTTTGGTGCGAAGGTCATCACTGTAAGGGGCAGGCATAGCGCTTCCTAGTTGCTCTTTTATCTATACTATACGTCCTAATAAACTCCGTAGGGCTATAGCTGCGGATATTTTCAATCATCTGGGATTGGTTTTCCGCGCGTTGTCGCCCGACAGCATTTGCTTTGACATCGT
>CADCWO010000234.1 GCA_902806435.1 uncultured Synechococcales cyanobacterium
TTTCAGCTTGTAGCTGAGAGACAGCGCTTCTAATCCGAGTTTGGGCTGCTTCTCGTTTGGCTTGGTGATAGCTGAAGTTGGCCGTCGTGGGAGTTGGAGTGTTCTGGGGGCTGTGGTAGCTGGTATGTCGGCTAGCAGGGGTACCAATCGGCCAGTAGTACCGCATAGCCCAGGTTGCAACTTCACGGCTGCGTTGCTCAAGATCTTTGACGTGGTTAGAGTATTTGCAGAACCCGGAGGTCCTCTGAGCGGTGTCTTGGATGTGGTGAGCGATCGCGTCAATACTATCCATGCCTAGGAAAACCCTAGCCTCACAGGCAAAGAGTTTGAATTTTTCGTTGCTTTGGCCAGAACCAGTCCAACCCTGCTGTTTTTCAGCTACAATCCGTTGCTGCCAAGCTTCAAGAGATTGGGGATGCCGGTAGTGACGGATGCGGTAGTTCTGCTGGCTGTGCTCAATAGCACACCTGAGTTGCTTGATATCTTGATGGGTGGCACACAGGTTGAAGGCGTCTAACCATTGCTTCAGGGTCCAAGGTAGAGGGTTGAGGGCAGAATCTAGAGGCACAAAGCCGCTACCAGGTTGCATAGGATAGCGCAGGGCAGCAAATTTGCTGAATCCTTGGCCTTGGGGAATGTAGCGTTTGGGGTTGGGGTAGATTTCACAGTGGCCAGGACGCAGCTTGAGGCCGTTGGCTTGCAGGTGTTGTTGCAGGGTGGTAGCGAGCCAGAAACTACTGACAGGTTCGGGCAGGGGAGCATAGATATGTAGACCGCCGCTGTGACTGCTTTGGCAGATCAGGTGACGGGTGATGCCAATCGCTTCGAGGGTGCTGAAGATAATCCCCAGCCAGGCAGGGTTTTGGCTGGGGTGATATGGAGAGAGATGATCCACGTCAATCACGGCCCAGGTCGTCAGGCTACCAGGGCGAGCACCAATCAGGCAGTCAGGGTTTTGGTGCAACTGCCACATTTCCACTGGCGTCAGTGGAAATTTTTTAATAGTCTCCCACTGTGGTTTCTCACCGGGGTTGGGTCGAGGAGCATAGATCCAGTCCCAGCCGTTGGTAAATATCTGGGCGAGACGTTGGCCTGATTCATCCAGGGGTAACGGATTGTGTTGCGGACGGTGAAGACCGGGGTGCTGACGAGCCCCTCTGCGGTGCTTGGAAGTGTGAAGCTTGGGCCAGGGGCAAGGAGGGTGATTCGGCAAGGGTTGCTGCTGGCTCATCTTGACTCCTTTTTGGGAGCCAAACCCTGCTATCGATTCTCTTTGTGAATAAAAACTTGCGGTGATCGGCTGATGCCAATGTCGTTCTTTAATCTCGCTGACTTGAGGCACCATGTGCTCGTTGCCTCTATTCCAATCAGTAGTCTCTAAATGCACGATTGAACTCCCCGTCATAGTTTTATCTGCTTTACAGATAGGGAGCTGCTATACCTTTTTCAAAAAATGCTTGCCATCGATGGCAAATCATGTCTAAAATTTAGGCATGGCACCGCAGGGAGACATAACTACTCGCCGCCAAGCAAATCGGTTAGTGTCCCCGCTCCCCCTATCTGACGTATCTGACGTCATATCTATCAGACGTCTGTCCACGTAAGATCAAAGAACATAAACTAATCATCACCCTGGCTGTTTTCAGCCGGGGTGATGATTTAATATTACTGCCTACATACATCATCCTTCTCGGGAATTCCCTTATAAGTAGCTGAAATTAATCAAAACCGTAAACTAGTACAGTGTCAAGCAAGCGTACTAGTTTCCAATTCCACCCTCAAACTCTCAGTCCGGTTTTGATTGTTGCGGCGCATTTTTACCACTAGCTTGTCTTCCCGGTTAAGGTTTGTAGAAGCGATAGTAATCAAGCGACTTGTGGCTCTCGAGCAGTCAGCATGGACATAAAACGCCTCATTATTATCCCGGTGTTCCAGAACATAACGCTTCAATTTCTGGTCGGTCATTGAGCTGTGGTTAACCCGGCTCATGGTTGATATCCTCCAGATGATTTAATCTCAGACTCTAAATCATGTCCTAACAAAAGCAGACTTTCATTTCTTTCATTCATACGAACAAAGTCAATAGCCTTGTACTGCCAACTTGGATCAATGGCATTAGCTAACCGATGACATAAGCGATAAAACCCTTGTAACTGAGAAACTATGGATGCCATTATGGGTAACTTTCACCACCGCAGTGCAATTGCACTGTGACTACATTGATAGCAACCAAAGTAGGCCAAGATTAGCTGGAATGCATTCAGCCTCTGACAGATGACGATTAGTTCAATACTGCTGTACCGATTTAGCAAACTAGGGATAAGAAAGCTACATTCGTGTTCAGAGTGTTCACTGAACAAGCTTAGTATCCCTGCTGGGCCCTAGACTAGCGAATTGAATCTGTGACGAGATACCGCGCGATTCTTGGAAAGCTCCCAGCGTCGTCACATGGTACTTGGTTGTAGCTTGAATACCATTACCCTGAATAGCAACTGTATGAAAACTTTCAACATTTAGGAAATTGACCAAAAACCCTTCTTTCGCCAATACTGTTGTTTCAAAGCTTCCTCTAGCTCTTCGTTAGAAATCAGCTGCTTTACGACTAAAAGTTCACCCAGTTTTTTATTACTTAAAAGCTGTTCTTTCAAGGCTTTTTCTAATTCAGCATTAGAGATTAATTTTTTTCGAATTAAAAGTTCACCTAGCTTGATACTTTGATTAAACAAAGCTCTTTCCAAGCTCTCTCGGGTAACAAGATTCTTCTCAACCAGAAGCTCACCTAACTTATTAGAACCAACAAATTGCTCTGCCAAGACTCTTTCTAAGTCGGTCTCAGAAACCAGCCCCCTACGGACTAAAATTTCGCCAAGCTTAGCTAGTGTTAATTGGGTAAAAACTTTTGGAAGCATCTTCTGATGACGCCTATTATATGTACTTCACAGTACTCGACAATAGACTTTCTTTGCCTCAGTGTCATTACTGAGAGATATCCACTAAAAAATACGAATGCTTGCAAAGATAAGGTAGCAATATAGAGAGAAATTGAAGTCGTAAACTCATAAGTTTCTGCATGGTAGGGATGGAGCCTAACAGGTAGATTGGTAAGTTTTTTAGTTTGAAGGGCACTTTAAGGGGGTTCGTGTTCTGAAGGTGCCACATGATCCAGCAGAATATGCTAGAGATTGCTAAACAAGGCAACGCAAAGGCGATCGCTGCGTTAGTGCATCAGTCTCTCAAGCGTAGAGACATCACTGTCAGAGCGGCGCTAAAAGACAACTGTCTACATGTGGTACTAGAGTCTGTACAAAATCCCGATCAGCAAGCGCTGGTTCCCTTCGTTCGCCAAGAGGTTATAGGGCTAAAAGTCAAAGCTATCAAAGCTATGAGAGTTTATGGACGGCAGAGGGGCAAGGAATTCTCTTCGTGGATTAGCGAGTTTAAGTTTGAAGAAAATATTCACCCATTGCCGGAAGCTCCAGTAGATTCCCCAATGAGGCAAGGTAAGTTTACGCCAACACCTGCTTCTGCAAAACTCGAGATGATAACAAACAATTTGCCTACAATTACCCCTGTCGAGGTTAAACGTCTTGGTGCCTATCTTGTTGAAGCTGATCTGTTAACTGAAGCGCAGGTTGAGGTTGCACTCACTGATCAAAATGCAACTGGCATCCGTTTTGGCGAAATCTTGGTGGCACGAGGTTGGATTAAGCAAAAAACAATTGAATATTTAATGGAAAAGGTGATTTCACCAGAGCGAGAATCAGCTAAGCAAGGATTATTGCCTCATTCAGAGTTAGAGCAATCTCTTGAACGTCAAAATTCTGTCTCTGCGTCACCTACATTAGTCAAAAAATCACTTCATGAACGCGAAACCCTGATAGTTGACAATTTTTTCAACGCCTGAACCGCTACTAGAAGATTTTAGCTTGCCGATAATCACAAATGCAGTGCTGGAAACATTGGAATTAACTAAAGCTAAAGCTGAATATCCCAACTAAGAAGAATAATGATCGCAAGTTCTTAATTTGGGTTTGTGGCAGACTCTGGATGCTTTTCTAGGAGACAGTAAAGGCTTCTATGTAAGACATTAGCGTAGGCAAAGCTTTTACCTTACAGCTAACGCTAGGTTTGCCATTCACTCCATCATCATTGCTCAGATCGAAGCTTAGATACTTCCCAAGCCGTCTCTCCATGTGCTCTTGTACCTGTTCTAGTAAAAATGAAGCCAGCTTCCTCAAAGCTGTCGCCATATCCTCGAATGGTTTTAGCAGACAGTCTGAAGAGCTGAGCTACTTCGGAAGTAGAGAGCAACCAGCCTTTCTCGTAAGCTCGCTCTAATGCCTCAAGGTGTGCAAGCGGAGTAGGAGCAGGTGTCAGCTTTGACACGATGGCAGGAACCAATCTCGAGGCAATCACTTCTACCACAGCCATTAACGAACCTGTTTGGTCAGCTTGGGCTAGTTGTCCAGTCTGTTCAGTGTGTTCACTGGATGAATATCCTTGTTCCTGTAAAAAGTCTGCAATCCCTCCTCCTCGCTGAATGTGAGCATGTAGCTCATCCAACTCTTGCAATTGGTAACCATCTATATATGATTTATTACCCAACTTCTGGGGCTTGATGTCTAAAGCATTCAATCTTTCATAGAGGGCAGTCCGTTTGATACTGTATCTGTTTGGTAAATCAGAGACAGGGAACCTATCAATCTCTGTGTTCATAGCGTTCACCGGATGTTCACCGAACAAAACATGTTTAGCATACTCTATGTTCACCGGATGTTCGCTGAACATCCGTAGTGAGACTTACCAATTTTGTTTTCTGACTTGCCAGGCAAGCTGTGCTCGCTTCTTTCCAGCTCGTTTAAATACAAAACCGGAGTCATCAAAGCTTTCGCCGTATCTGGAAATAGTCTTAGCCGATAGGCCCAACAACTGAGACACCTCTGAGGTCGACAATATCCAGCCATGCTCACAACACTTCTCTAGTTTTTCTAAATAGTCCAGAGGTTCAGAGGAAGCAGGCTGATGCATCAGTCCTTTTAGGGCATCTATGGTTACTAGAACAACAGGGGTCGTCTGTGTAACATTCCCATCCAATGAAGCTAAAGAGGTTTGGTTGTAGAACTGAGTGTGGGGTAGTGATGTTTGCGTTTCGTTCGGCTGCGCTTGGCTAGGATACTTACTCTGATGTTGATGTCCGTTGGTTTGGGTATTTGAAAAACCATGCAGCTCCATAAAGTCTGCCATGGTTCCACCGCTGTGCATGTACTGATGCAGTTCGTTGAGCAGCTCAAGCTGCTGGGAACTGATATAGGACTTAGTACCCCGTTTCATCGGCTCAACTCCTAAAGCCGTGAGCCGATTGTAGAAAGCTGTCTTAGATACTCCGTATTGCTGTGACAGGTCTTTAATCGGAACCCAGTCAAGTTCAGCTACTGGTGTGTTCATGCTTCACTATTCGAATTTTACGTTTATAGTCTAACTTTACATCCACCTTGACGTTCACCTTGACGTTCACCTGAACATAAAGTACACTACCGGGTAAGCAGACAAAACGCTGTAATCGTTGCTAGGGAAGAACTCTAGCAATCTTTACCAGCAGGAAAAACCTTTTAAAATTCAAGGGAGATGTTCAAGTGTTTGCAGTATTTGCTTATGTTGTTTATTTCACCCTCCTGTGGATGCTCTTTGTGAGTGATGAGCCAGCAAGTGCTACACAGCAGAAGAAACCTGCTTCTTATCAGACGCCGCTAGATCAGCCTCATCAAGTGCCTCAGTTAACCCCTGCTAATTCTCTCCATTGCATGCATCCTCAAGCGGCTCTAGCGCCATCTAGAAGAGCACCCAAGGACCTCAATCAACTAGGGATTAGAGAGTTAAGAGAGCTTTCTAAAGGCCAGATACGTGGCTTCATGAAGCTCAAAAAAGCCGAGCTAGTTCAAGCGCTCCAGTAGGTTTTTTGTAGGAGCTAAAGAACGTGACCCAAGTAGTTCCAGGCGAAAATGAGTGGATTGATTCTGCTTTACGGCGATTTAAGCGCGAAGTATCCAAAGCAGGAATTTTAGCGGATGTGAGAAAACACCAGCACTTTGAGACTCCTCTTGAAAAACGCAAGCGTAAAGCGATCGCTGTGAGAAAGAGTAAGCGTTTCAGCAAGAAAAGATAAACTCTGAAACAACCCAATTTCGTTGCCCTTCTGCGAGAGGCGCAACAAGTCAAGGCTTTAGGAAGCTCTCTGACAGTATCTTTAGGTTGTAACGGCTCTTCTTTTGGCCTTAATTTGGATTAGAAGTCACTATTTGCTCTGACTCCAATAGAGGGCTTTAGCAATCTGTCGTAGAGGACGAATTGGCATCTAGCGTCGAATATTCAAGTGGCAGCAAATGAGTAGAAGTTTGGTTCTGAAGCGGCTCCTCAATGTGCATCCTTCTACAGTTAGTCATCTACTTGCCAACTATTATTTGGTAGAAGCTAATCAGCCAAGCAAGCGGTCGAACTCCTGTTTGACAAGTCGATAACACTCACAGGAGAGTGATTCAAGCCCTTTGGGGTCGAGGACCGTCATTTTGCCGCGACTGTAGCGAATTAGCCCTTCCTCTTGCAGCCTGTGGGCAACCTCACTCACACCGGTGCGGCGCACGCCTAGCATCAGAGCGAGGAACTCTTGAGTGAGCATAAACTGGCTTGGTCCTGCCCGGTCATAGGTCATCAGTAGCCAACGGCAGAAGCGCTGCTGCACAGAGTGAAGACAGTTACAAGCAGCAGATTGTGAGACCTGGGTAAACAGCGCTTGCGTGTACCACTGTAGTAAGCTGTGCAGCGAACTGCCTGGGATGACCTCGCCCTTAAAAACATCTACCTGCATCCTCAGCGCATCACCGGGGATCTGCACAATCGCTTTCAAGAGTGTTGTCTCGCTTCCCAAGAACACCGGCAGGCCTAACATACCTTCATTGCCGAGCGTAGCCACTTCAATTTCCGCACCATTCCCCATCTGGGTAATCAGAGAGAAAACGCTGTTACTAGGAAAATAGACGTACTCAATCGGTCTACTGGGCACGTAGAGAGTGTCTTTGAAAGCCAAGGGGATGTTTTCCAGCCTGGGTTCTAGCCGCACGTATTCTTCCTGCGGCAAAGCAGCCAGCAACCGATTTTGAACTGACCTTAAAGAGACTTGGGCCACAGAACGTAAAGCCTCAACTTGATTGTGTGTAGAATCAACAACTAAGTATCCAGCATTTCTTCTTCAGGGCAACGCGCTATAGCCTGACTTTTCAGCTCCAGAAAAAAGAAGTGCTACAACTGTGTCCGCCAATCGAAATAATACAGATATACTTATGCTATGTCTGATGGCGGACATATCTATTCTATTTATCTTGTAACCGCAAGGGCCTAGGATTCCAAGAGCCAATTCCACATATGCAGCTATCAGACAAGGGAGGGTAGGGCCCAGCAACCGCAACTTAATACTCCATCCAGTTTTCCTAATCCAGCCTATGAAATCGTGGCAGTGGCTATGCCTTTCGGTAGATTGAGGGCCTTAAGCCAGATCCTCTCTACCTCGCCCAAGCAGATGGAGTTACAGTAATCGCCCAGAATGAAGCCACTTGCAAGGCTTTTAGCACGCTGAGTGCCGCTGTTAACACCGACTGCGTTGATCTTGGTCTGCCCCTACCTAAGATTGCTTCAGTCTTGGTCAGTTTAATCGTGACAGAAAAAGCAGGGCGCCTATGCTGCCTCGCGATGAATAACTGCAGCCCCTTTAGCGATGAGACATGAAACTAATGGACCATCAATACCCGGAAAGCTTACCTTACAGCGAAGAGTTCTACCGCTTATTGATGGAGAACATCAAAGACTATGCGATTATTCTGCTAGATCCAGACGCATATATCACTAGCTGGAATGCGGGAGCAGAGAGCATCATAGGTTATCAAG
>CADCWO010000235.1:0-4459 GCA_902806435.1 uncultured Synechococcales cyanobacterium
TTGTGCTGGAGATGCAGGAGATGGTTTTGGTGAATGGGGTACAACTGTCACTTTCCAGCGAGTAGTGCCCAGCCGGTCTGCTCCCGCCGTCTCAAGACGAAGTCCACTAATCACGCTGCGGCAGTGCGATCGCTAATGCGGATTGTTGGGCCAGCGGTTAGCCAGAAGATAGTTCTTCTGTCCCTTGAATTTGGCATTGGATCAAAATATGTTTCTCAATTCGGCTACGGTAGTCTTAGTTCCCAACGATTGCCGAAAGCGCTTCATCTCTTGCTCGCGAGGCGTCAATTTAGGGACATAGGCACGTTGCATGTAACCCCCACCTGATTCGGCTGCTAACACTGCCCCGGCTAGCGCCATTGGATAATCATCCACAGCAGCTCCACTTCCACCGGAAACGCTCCAGCTCCCGTTAGCTCGGTACGTGACAATCAGGTTCTTGAGCTGCTGAACGGCTTTAGTATGTGGGTACAAGTCAATATTGCCAGCGTTGAACAGCTCCCTGAGTTTGCTGAATGCCTTAGTTTTGCTGGGGGCTGTCTAAGTCTGCTCCCTAATTGGAACCTTGCCGCTCAACCTTTGAATAGTGCTGTGAGAGTCGTACTGGTCTAAGACCAAAGCAGCAAAGCCACACTGCCTGTGGTGCTCCAGTATCCAGCTCTCGACTTCTGAGATGTTGACCTGAGTTTTTTTGCCATCTCCCCAGGAGGGGCTGAATTCATGGAAGCGGTCTACTACAAAACGCTCACCCTCGTAATGAGCTATAGCAATCGAGGGGATAGTTAGGACAAGATGTATGGATATACCTAGATAGCTGATAGCCATTCCCATGCCTGCCCCTTATAGCGATGAGCTGCGCCAGAAAGTGCTCGATGCCATTGATTGTGGAAACCGTAAAAGCCACATCAGCCAGATGTTGAACATCAGTCGCAACACAATTGACCTATGGCTTAAACGACGAGAAGCAACAGGTTCAGCCACCCCCAGGCGTCACTACCGGCGGGGACCCCAGCCGAAGATTGCTGAGTTGGAACAATTTCGAGCCTTTGCCCAGCAGCATGGACATTTGACACAGCAGGGCATGGCACAGCAGTGGGTAGAACGCATCAGTGACCATACCATTGGCAAAGCATTAAGACGCATTGGCTTCACACGAAAAAAAAGAGCTATGGCTACCGAGAACGGGATGAAGGGCAACGGCAAGCGTTCTTAGCGCAGTTGCAAGCCTATGGCTGTGAACAACTAGTGTACTTGGACGAAGCAGGAGTGGATGATACCGAAGACTATGCCTATGGTTGGTGTGACCAGTCTCAACGATTTGAGGCGTTGAAGTTAGGACATCGAACTGAGCGCATCAGCATGATTGCTGGTTGGTGTACCTCTAAGATAATCGCGCCGATGACCTTCAAGGGCTACTGCGATAGCACCTTGGTCGAAACCTGGGTGCAAGCGTTTCTGGTAGCTCAGCTAAAGCCAGGGCAGGTAGTGGTGATGGATAATGCCAGTTTTCACAAATCGACGACGATTCGAGAGCATATTGAACAAGCTGGATGCACAGTCTTGTTCTTGCCACCTTATTCCCCTGACTTGAACAAGATTGAGAAGTTTTGGGCACGCCTCAAGCACTACTTGCGCAAAACCCTAAATCAGTTTCAGTCTCTTTGGGATGCCGTGGATAATGCCTTTCGACAATTGTCCTAACCAACCCTTCAATTGCTATATCATTCACAGTTCTCCCTTCATGACCCTTGCCGCACTTATCAGGACAAACAGCGATCGCAGTGTCCACAACCTTCCTTCAAGGCATCAGCATCTTGGGCAAAACCAAACGCTTCTAGAATAAACTGCCAACGGCAGCTTTTCGTGTGAAGATATTGAGCCATTTTCTGGATCGCCTTTTTTTGAGCCAAGGCCTGGGGAATGGCAGAGCGGTTGATCACGTAATGGAACGGATCTAGCCATTTAAGCTGACCGACGCTGTGTAATAAGGAGAGCGCCATGGCTCCATGCTTAAACTGGCGAACAATGACTTTGACCTCACCTTGGACAGGAATCTGGTGAATGAGCTGGCGGGCCAACTGCTGCTGCTGGCGTTCTTGGTTCTGAAAGAACTGCTGCCGTTGCTTATCTGCTGGATCGAGCCATCCAGTCGGTTCACTGATCAGCATAACGGCTTGGGCAGGCTTGCCATCGCGTCCAGCTCGACCAATTTCTTGCACATATTCCGAGAGCAAAGCCGGAGCATGAAAGTGAAAGACCCAGCGGCAATTAGTTTTATCAATCCCCATGCCAAAGGCGCAGGTACAAACCACAAAGTGCAGCTCCCCCTGCAACCAGGCGGCCTCAATCCGGCGGCGGTCTGTCGGTCCTAATCCGGCGTGGTAGGCTGCTGTCGGGTAGCCTTGGGCGGCTAACTCTGTTGTTAAGGCTTCGGTATCCCGGCGGCTGCGGGTGTAGATCAGCCCTGTTCCTGGTTGTGTTTGAATAAATTGTAATAACTGCTGCCGCCGCCCGCGTGGAGTCCAAACCGTCCGGATCTGGAGTTTTAAGTTGGGCCGATAAGGGCTGAGACGAAAGACTGCTGGCTGCTCTAGTTGCAGAACTCGCTGGATTGTCTGCTGCGTTTGGGGGTCAGCTGTGGCCGTGAACGCGGCGATCGCAATCTGTGACCCCGCCGGTTTAGCTTTGAGGAATGCGGGCCGGACAGCTCCTAAGCGGCGGTAAGCAGGCCGGAAAGTTTCTCCCCATTGAACTAAGCAATGAGCCTCGTCGAGGATCAAGCCATTGATTTTCAGCTTCGGTTGCATTAAGCGCTGCCAAATCGCCTCACTTAGTAAAGACTCCGGCGAGAGGTACAACAAACGCAGCTTGCCGTGTTCCAGTGCCCACAGAGTTTGCTGGCGATGTTGAGCGGGCAGCTCACTGTGAAACTGGGCTGCAGGTAGCTGGCGTCGTCGCAATTCATCTACCTGGTTTTCAATCAGCGCAATCAAGGGTGACACCACTAGTGTCAATCCTGTTTGCAATAAGGCTGGCAGTTGAAAGCAAATAGACTTGCCGCCGCCTGTCGGCAATACTACGAGGGTATCCCGCTGCGCCAGCAAGGTCGCAATAACCTCTCCCTGGGGCGGACGAAAGTCCTCGTAGCCCCAGAGGCGCTGGAACTCCGAACGAACCTTATCCCACGAGTCCGCAGGGAGAGTCATGAATCGCCTCAGCCTTATTGCAACTTAATCACCATCTTTTGCGTGATGCCGTGCGCAGATCTAAACTGAGCCGGCCGGGACCAGCATAGATCAGCATCAACAAGCCACCAATAATGGCTAGATTCTTGAGGAACTGGGTGACCTGCATGCGGTCACCAAAGTTGGCATGGAAGATCAAGGTGGTAGGAATCATAAAAATGATCAAAGCGATCGCGCCCCAACGCGTTTTATAACCCAGTAAAACTGATAAAGCACCAACTAGTTCAAATAGGATGGAGCCGACCAGCATCAGGGGTGGGAACGGAATACTCATACTAGCCATTAACTGTTGGGTACCCGCAGGATCTTGGAGCTTGCCGAAACCAGACCAAAGAAAAATTGCGGCTAGACAGATGCGGGCGATTAAAGGGATAAGTTCCATAGATCAATTGAATTAATTGAATCGACTCTTAAGCAACCCTTCCTAAGCTAAGTTGTCACAGGCTTGCTCAGGCTTGTCTCGTAGGGACAGGGCACGACCAAATTAGCTCATTGGATGCTTTGGGGCAAACATCCTCACCGGTCAGACCCACATTAAATTCCATGACCTTAGCTTCTAATCCTGCTCATGCGACCACCATCAATGCTGAACCTTGATCAATCGCTGCTCATCAAACATCAACTCCTTATCTAGGTAATAATGGCAGACGAGTTGATCACAAGTGCTAGGGTCATAGCCCTTAGGCATTCTTTCTTAAAGGTATTGCTGTATCTATATAGCACGAGGTGCTGAACGACAAACTAAGAAACGATATATTGATCTAGCGCTCATAGGCTATAGCAGAAAGACTGCGAAACATTTTGAAGTGTATTTGCTCTAGATAGAGATGACAACCGTAAAAGCTCAAAGGCTACGCTGTTGTTTAGGAAATTTTTGTCAAGCTAGAGTCGATTCGATTTGGAGGCAGTTATGCAGCAGAAAAAGGCAATCATAATCGGAGCAGGACCTGCTGGCCTAACGGCAGCCTACGAATTGCTCGACAAGACAGACATCCAGCCAGTTGTCTACGAAATGAGCAACCAGATTGGTGGTATTTCTAGAACGGTAAATTATAAGGGATACCGGATGGATATCGGCGGCCATCGGTTCTTCTCTAAATCGGATGTCGTCATGAACTGGTGGTTAAAGTTTTTACCACTACAAGCTAGTCCAGAACAACAGGTGACGATCGCCTACCATAACTCCACAAGGCAGATCCAGAATACGGAAGAAA
>CADCWO010000235.1:4469-24468 GCA_902806435.1 uncultured Synechococcales cyanobacterium
CCAAACCAGTCGGATCGGGTAATGCTAGTTCGAAATCGAAAGTCACGGATATTCTTTCTTAGACAATTTTTTGACTATCCGATCAGTTTAAGTAAAAAAACTATTTTGGGGTTGGGCTTACTCAGAACCCTAAAAATCATTCTTAGTTATCTTTACATCAGAATTTTTCCAATAAAAAAAGAGAAGAACTTGGAACAGTTTTTCACGAATCGATTTGGAAAAGTTTTATATCAAATATTTTTTAAATCATATACCGAGAAAGTCTGGGGTGTGCCCTGTTCTAGAATCAGCGCGGAATGGGGTGCTCAACGGATTAAAGGCTTATCTATTTCCAAAACAATTCAGCATATTATTAAGAGCATTTTTAATCTTAATTCGCAATCTATTACACAAAAAAATGTTGAAACTTCTTTAATCGAGCGGTTTCTCTATCCTAAACATGGACCTGGACAACTTTGGGAGGAAGTTGTTAGGCAAATCCAGGCGAGGGGGGGAGAGGTTTATTTAAACACCAATGTCCAGAGATTGTTCTTGGATAAGGGTAATATCACTGCTGTTGACATTTATCATGCAGAAGCTCAGAAAACTGAAAGAGTAGAAGGGGATTACTTCATTTCTACAATGCCTATCAAAGAGTTAATTAATAAGCTGCAAACTGATGTACCGCCTGAAATCAAAGAAATAAGTGAAGGTTTAATCTATAGAGATTTCATAACTGTAGGGTTACTACTAGAAAAGCTTTCTGTTAAAGATCAAGAAGGCGAAAAGTTAATTAAGGATAATTGGATTTATGTTCAGGAGCCAGATGTTCAGTTGGGAAGAATCCAGGTTTTTAATAACTGGAGCCCTTATTTAGTCAAAGATCCTGCCAAGGTTTGGCTAGGGCTTGAGTATTTTTGCTATGAAGCTGATCAATTTTGGCAGATGTCGAATGCAGAGATTGCCAAATTTGCAATCAAGGAATTAATTAAAATTCAGTTTATTAACTCTCCAGAAGAAGTTTTAGATTACACCGTGATCAAAGTGCCTAAAACTTACCCAGCCTATTTTGGAACTTACCCTCAGTTTGATCGGCTGAAGTCATACATTAATCAGTTTGAAAATCTTTACTTGGTTGGTAGAAATGGTATGCACAAATATAATAACCAAGATCATTCAATGCTGACTGCTATGGCTGCAGTAGAAAATATCAAACATGGGGTAACTGATAAATCAAATATATGGGCAATTAATACAGAAGAGGAGTACCACGAAGAGAACTCTAGTGCAGCCAACCAAACTAAAACAGCTGAAAGTTCTCAAAGACAACAGGCAAGACAAATACTGAGACAATTCAAAGGCTATCTGTTGACAGGTGGTACTGCAACAATTGTTGATGTTCTGATTTTCTCCATCTTGACTAGATCAGGCTTATGGTACGTTTCTGCGCTTTGTGTTAGCGCTTTTATGGGCTTAACAACAAACTTCTGGCTCAGCCGCCGTTATGTCTTTGGGATTTATTGGAAAAACTCTCTAGTTCAATACGCAGTTTTTACGACCGTTGCCCTCAACAGCTTGTTGGCTAACTTGGGGCTTCTGCACCTACTCATTGATGAAGTTCACTGGAATGCAACTTTTGCTCGCTTAACCAGCGCTGCCTGCGTTGCTCTCCTCAGCTTCACAGGCCATAAATTGTATTCTTTTACCTCTAGCAGCCCAGCCCTTTTTGAATCGCGGGATTTCAAAAAGTCATAGCAATTACTCGCATGATCCGTCTCCAAACACTTTTTACGACGCCAGCATCTAAAAAGGCATCTGCTGATCCGTACCTCATCTTTTGGTTTATTTGTAGTCTGGCTGTTGCTGCTTATTTTGGGTTGATATCGCTGCAATATGCTTTTAGCAACGATTACGTGGTACAAGACGATGCCAGACAGCACGTGTTTTGGATGGCAAGGCTTATTGACCCCCAGTTGTTTCCCAATGACCCAATTGCTGACTATTTTCAGTCAGTGGCCCCAGTTGGGTACGTCACCTTCTACCACTTGATGGCACAAGTTGGAGTTGAGCCAGCGGTTCTAGCCAAGATATTGCCGTTAGTACTGGGATTAATTACATCAGTCTACTGTTTTGGTGCTTGTCTCCAGATGTTTCCAGTCCCTGCTGGAGCGTTTTTGGCCACCCTACTCTTGAATCAAAGTTTATGGCTGAAGGATGACATCATTTCAGCCACCGCCAGAGCCTTTCTCTACCCACTTTTTTTGGGATTTTTATATTACTTGCTCAGAGGAGCGTTAATTCCTTGCTTGATCGCGATCTCCTTGCAGGGGCTATTTTACCCCCAGCTGATGTTAGTCGAAGTAGCAATCTTGACCGTTCGGCTGGGCCGCTGGCAGCGAGGTCGCCTGCGGCTATCGCCAGATCGAAGAGACTACATTATTTGGGGAGCTGGTTTGACAATTTCCCTAGTGATGTTGTTGGTCTTTGCGCGGCAGACAGCTGAAGTGGGACCCCTTTATACGGCTGCTCAGGCCAGGGCGATGCTGGAGTTTGGACCGGGGGGAAGAGTCCGCTATTTCCTGCAAAACCCTTTGGAGTTTTGGCTGGTTGGGGATGGAGGCATCCAACCTCCTTTTCTGCCGCCGCTCACGATCTGGTTCGGCCTCGCGTTGCCATTTTTACTAAGACGTTCATCCTCGCTTTCGCGGTTAGTCTCGCCAAAGATTAAGCTTTTGGCTGAAACTCTGGTGGCATCTTTTGGATTATTTTTTCTGGCTCATCTGTTTTTCCAGATGCTCCATCTTCCCAACCGCTATACCGGTCATAGCTTGCGGGTTGTGTTAGCGCTCGCCTCTGGGTTTGCGTTGCTGTTGTTGCTAGATACAGGAATGCAGTGGTTTATCCGCCGACAGCAGGCCAAAACTCCGCTTAGTAGACGGCAACGGTTGGCAGTAGGGCTGTTAGGGCTCTTCGGGAGCGTGGTGTTGATTCTGCCTACTGTACCACCACTCTTTTTGATGGCCCAAATCCAGATTGTCGGCCAGGTCCCGCAACTGTACAAGTTCTTTTCCCAACAACCGCAAGATATCCGAATTGCGTCTCTGGCCGAAGAGGTAAACAACCTGCCAGCATTTACGCAGCGTTCGATCTTGGTAGGCAGGGAGTATGCCATTCCCTTGCATGCCCGGTACTACGACCAGTTCCGTCAGCGAACCATTGACCTAATCATCGCCGAGTACAGTTCCGATCTGGAGCAGGTACAGCGCTTTATTCAAAAGTATGGCGTCAGCCATTTCTTGCTAGATCGAGGCACATTTACACCTGAATACCTGAACCAGAAACCATGGCTACAGTACTTCCAGCCAGCAACCTCAGAGGCAATAGCGAAGTTGCAGCGCGGAGAAGTTCCGGTACTGTCTAAGTTAGGAGAACGCTGTTCAGTTCTCGAAACGGAGACCCTGGTTGTGCTGGTGGCAAAGTGCATTAGCGTCCAGTCAGGCCTATGACTCAAGGTCGTGCCAAATCCTTGTCTCAGTTGAATGTGTCAAGATGGCGTCTGCCGGTCATGGATCGCTACCTTGCTACAGAGCTGATCATGCCCTTTGTCTTTGGTATTGGGGCTTTTTCCGCGATTGGCTTGGCTGTTGGGGCAGTATTTGAGCTGGTGCGTAAGGTCTCAGAAGCTGCAATTCCCTTGCCAGTAGCGTTGCAAATCTTCCTACTACAGATTCCTTACTTTGTTGGTCTTTCGCTGCCGATGGCAGTACTGATGGCAACGCTGATCGCCTATAGCCGTCTCGCCAAAGATAGTGAAATTACTGCTTTACAAGGATGTGGCATTAGCATCTACCGGTTGGTGATTCCGGCGGTTGTTTTAAGCCTGCTGATCGCTGGAGTCACCTTTGCTTTCAATGAAGGGTTGGTACCAAAGGCTAAACATCAAGCCACCACAATTCTTGAGCAGGTAATCCAGCAATACTCGGCGTTTAATGAAAAAAACATTTTTTATCAAGAGTTTCATGACCTAAAACGCTCAAATGGAAAAGTAGAGCAGGAACTCGTGCGCCTGTTCTACGCCCAAGGATTTGATGGTGAGCGCATGCAAGGACTAACGATTCTTGACTTCTCACAGCCAGGGTTAAACCAGGTGGTGACGGCGGAATCAGCCACCTGGAATCCCAAGCAAAATACTTGGAATTTTTTTAATGGCACAATTTATTTTGTCGCTGCCGATGGTTCCTACCGCAACACATTAGAATTCGAGCAACAGCAGTTACAAATTCCCCGTGATCCCCTTGATTTAGCCAAACCTAGACGAGATCCTTTAGAAATGAACTTGGTTGAAGCACAGCAGTATTTGCAGCAACTACGTCAAGATGGCGATGAGAAAAAAATCCGCAAAGTTGCAGTCCAGATTCAGCAACGGTACGCATTCCCTTCAATGTGTTTAGTTTTTGGCCTGATTGGTTCAGCCCTAGGAACTCGGCCTCAGCGGACAAGCACTGCCACTGGTTTTGGCATTAGTGTCTTGATTGTATTTGGGCACTACTTGTTCTCATTTGTAACCGGAGCCTTGGGCCAAGTCGGTGTCCTCTCCCCACTGATGGCGGCTTGGTCGCCGACGCTAGTCGGCTTGGTCATTGCAGGATGGCTCATGCTCCGCGTCGCCCGGTAGTGATGGGCTAATTTACTGCGTCAGTGCCACCTTTGCTTGATTTTGTAGCAACAAACCGTATTCCAAACCTTCGGCAACTGCCTGGTAAGACGCTTCGATGATGTTGGTAGAAACGCCAACCGTTGTCCACCGTTGCTGTCCATTGCTGGATTCGACCAAAACCCGCGTCTTGGCAGAAGTACCCGTGCGCCCATCTAGGATTCTCACTTTATAGTCAATCAGGTGAAACTCGGCAATCACTGGATAGAAGTTGACCAAAGCTTTTCGTAAAGCCCTATCTAAGGCGGAAACTGGGCCATTTCCCTCTGCGGCGGTCAGAATTTCTTGCGCGGCTACCGCAACTTTGACCGTGGCCAGAGAATTCGTGTGCAGTAGTTCTGCAACTTGCTGGCTGGTGCGACAATGAACATCAAAACCCTTGAGTTCAAAGGGTTGCTGTCGTTGGCCCAGGGCTTGGCGCATCAGTAGCGCAAAACTGGCTTCTGCAGCTTCAAACTGGTAACCTTCACTTTCTAAAGCCTTCAACTGCTGCAGGATCTGGCGACAGGTTGGGTCCTGCTTATCCAGCTCAATCCCAAAGCTGCGAGCTTTTTCTAAAACATTACTCAGACCAGATTGTTCGGAGATCACAATCCGGCGGCGATTGCCGATGCGTTCTGGGGCGATGTGTTCGTAGGTTTGAGGATTACGCTGCACGGCGCTCACATGAATGCCCCCTTTATGGGCAAAGGCTGAGAGCCCAACAAAGGGCGCGTGTTCATCCGGGGCCAGATTTACCACCTCACTGATCAGGCGGCTAGACGCTGTAAGCTCAGCCAGTTGGTCATCCTCAATACAGTTGTACCCTAACTTTAGTTGCAAGTTAGGGATCAGCGTACAAAGGTTGGCATTGCCACAACGTTCTCCATAGCCGTTGATTGTTCCTTGTACCATGCGAGCTCCTGCCTGAACTGCTGCCAAGGCATTAGCTACTGCTGTGCCAGCGTCATCATGAGTGTGAATTCCTAACCCAGGCAACGCTTGGCCGTCTTGCCAGGTTTCCATTCGCGCCTGTACGGCTTGGACAATTTCTGCAATTTCGTGAGGCAAGGTGCCGCCGTTTGTATCACACAGAACAATCCATTCTGCCCCAGCAGCGATCGCCACCTTTAAAGTTTCTAAAGCATAAGGTGGATTCTGTTTGTACCCGTCAAACCAATGCTCAGCGTCATAGATCACCCGCCGCTCTTTACTACGGAGAAACTGGATCGTGTCGCTAATCATTTCCAAATTTTCATCAAGCGTCGTTTGCAGCCCTTCCGTGACGTGGAGATCCCAAGACTTACCAAAAATGGTTACCCAACGAGTTCCTGCAGCTAGGATTGGCTGAAGCATTGGGTCTTCGGCGGCGGTGGTATTAGACCGACGGGTGGAGCAGAAAGCAACCACTTCCGCTTGGGCTAAAGGTTCTTCTAGAAGTTGCCAGAAAAATTGGACATCTTTGGGATTTGCTCCCGGCCAACCGCCTTCAATAAAAGGTATTCCCAAACGGTCAAGCTGGCGGGCAATTCGGATTTTATCCTCAACAGATAGGGATAAACCTTCACGCTGAGCACCATCCCGCAGTGTTGTGTCGTAGAGCCAGAGAGGGGTTGAATGAGTAGTATCCGAGGTCATGAGCCGCCAATCTTAGTGAGCTATCCTAAAATTTCAGCTTTAGGATTCTCCGCAGTTAACCACTCTTAAGGTAGCAGCTTCAGGAGATTCGGCGATACTCAATGAATGGTTCAGTGAGTCTGGCTCAGCTTGCAAGGGTCGTTTCGTAAGTTGGAGCGTAAGCCTGGAGCAAGGTACTAATCTGTCCCATGATATCTTCACTAACGCCCCCAAGGCTCTGGCGCTTTGGGAAGACTTCAGGCCGATCTAGGTTGTGGGCGATCGCCGCATCAACTTGTTGAGTAATTAACCAATGCAACTCCTGTCGGGCCCGCTGGCGTTGATAGCTAGCGCCTTCCTCGGTGGTGGCATACAACGGCGGCAGGCGGTTAAGGGCATAGGCTGCCACATCACCGAGATCCAAAGTGGTGTTACTTGTGTTTTCAACCCTGGCAACGCGAGCGATTGCTTCGGTTAGCACGAGCTCTTCCATGACGTTAATGAACTGCTTGCGAGGCAACGTGGCAACCTGACCTGTGAGTAGCGCCCCCATGAGTTCATCCAAGGCCATATACTCTTCAACCGAAAGTTCTGCAGCGCTATCACAGATGCGCCCCACTTCTGCTTCCATGGTTGGGGTGAGAAAACCTTTAGTCAGGGCTTGTTGAACAATCTCCTCAATACTCATCAGCTGTATTTGCTTAGCAACAACACTTGCCATAGGTTGCCCAAGAACTGGCCCTGCCTAGCAACCTTAGGCAAGGAGTTATTCAAATCCTTGAGAACGCCACGGTACTGGGTCAACAGACAATCCATTTACATACAAGCCCCAGTGTAAGTGAGGACCAGTTGATGCCCCCGTTGAGCCCACGCCGCCTATGACCTGGCCTGCCTTAATCAACTGTCCTTTCTGCACATTTATGCGGTTAAGGTGCATAAAAATACTGACAACGCCCTGGCCGTGATCGAGACCGACAACATTGCCGTGGATTTTGAAGCCTTGGGATTCCCGGCCCACTAGAGCGACTCGTCCTGCTGCCGGAGCAACTACAGGGGAACCAGTCCCACCGGCGTAGTCTACCCCCCGGTGGTAATAGTCGTTGGCAAACACGCCGTTGTAATAGCGCCGGATACCGTACCCAGATGTGGTGGGTCCGCTATTTGGCTTGAGGAACGGGCCACTCCAGAATTTTTTAGGGCTAACAAGTGCTTTAAAGGCATCCACCTGATCAAACTCAAAATCGGTGCCTTCCTCATCTTTGCCGGGGGGCAACCAGATACTTTGGGTGGAAAAGGAGCGATTTCCTATCCAGACAGCCAGGTTCCGCACCTCTTTACCGGCCATAACCTGCAGCGATCGCCGCCCTGGTTTTTCCAAGGGTGTTGTCGGCAGCAGCGATCGCCAGCGATTCGGTCCAATCTGAAAGGCTGGATAGGTCCGCTGGCCAAAGATGACGGTAGGTGGGCGCTCAGTATTATTATCTAACTGCAGTACAACCAATAGCGTTTCGCCTAATGTAGGTTTGGCCGGGTTAATGGTGACCTGTTGGGCCTGAACAGGCATCGCTGAGGCAACAAGACTGGCAACAGCAGCAGTCAGCAGTGGCTGCCAATTCAGAGATTTACTAATCATGGGTGACGGGATATAGGTCAATAGCAAGAGCCAAAATAGCACACTCATCCGCTAGTTGCCCTGACTACTGCAGCCAGGTTTTAGTGCCAGTGTCAATTCACCTGAATTACACGTACGAGCAACTAAAGCCTAAACACTTCAAAACGCTAAATCCTGACTGGTTTAGAAGTAGCGGATTCTAAGTTTAAGCACAATAATCGGGTAGAACGGGGTTCAGAAGGATGGTTAATTTAGAGTCATATCTCGTCAGGATAATTGTGATTGGATTCAGGCAATGAAGCATCAATCAGCGCCAACCTCTATAGTGCTTTCTTCTAAGCAGCGATCATATTCCTTCTCCACCTCTGAAGAATTGCTTTGGCAAGCAGCCTTAGGTCGAGATCTCAGCTTCGAGGGAGTATTTTTCTACGGGGTACTCTCCACTCACATCTACTGCTCTCCCAGCTGCCCCAGCCGCAAGCCCAACCGCGACCAGGTGTGCTTCTTCTACTCGTCCCAAGCTGCGGAAACTGCCGGCTTTCGACCTTGCAAGCGCTGTCAGCCCCAATACGGAACTGCTCCTCACTCTGCTAAAGCCAAAGTCCTAGCAGCCTGCCGCTACATCGAAGCACAAGTAGAGCACATTCCCACGCTCGCAGAATTAGGGGCTCGCGTAGCTATGAGCCCTAGTCATCTCCAGAAGATGTTCAAGCGGATGATCGGCGTCACGCCGCTTCAATATGCAGATGCCCATCGCGTAGAACGGCTCAAGCAGCGGCTCCAGCAAGGGGATAGTATTGTTAATGCGCTTTACGAGTCTGGCTATGGAGCAAGTAGCCGGCTGTACGAGAAAGCACCGTTACAAATGGGTATGACACCAGCTTCTTATCAACGGCGCGGTCAAGGTGAGACCATTCGGTATACCATTACCGAATCATGCCTCGGAACTTTACTTGTGGCTGCGACTGTTCGCGGGCTCTGTAGCGTTCGGCTAGGGGAGACGGCGGTAGCACTGGAGCAGGAGTTGAAACAGGAGTTCCAAGCGGCGACACTTGAACCAGCCAAGGCCGAGCTTTCCACCTGGACCCAAGCCTTAGTGAACTACTTGAGCGGAACTCTTCCCTGGTCTGGGTTACCTTTAGATGTTAAAGCCACGGCGTTTCAGCTTCAGGTCTGGCAAGCTTTACAGGCAATTCCAGTCGGAACAACTGCGACCTACAGCGACATTGCTCAGGGAATTGGGCAACCCACATCAATGCGGGCTGTGGCACGGGCCTGTGCCACCAATCCTGTCGCCCTAGTTATTCCTTGCCACCGGGTTGTCCCCAAAGCTGGTGGCTTAGGTGGTTACCGCTGGGGGGTAAGTCGCAAGCAGGCACTACTCGATCTAGAGAGCCAGTACTAAAATTCATCGTGACAGTCTTGTGCCGTGACGTCACTGAGAAGCCAGAAAGCGAATCAAGGTTGATCAAAGCTCCAAAGCTTGGCGAGCTTGCTCGACTACCCCGGCTAGGGCACCAGGTTCAAAGGGCGAAACCAAGTTGGCTGAGCGCGTCAATTCCTGGAAAGGCACTGTTCCGCCTCTTTGGCAGAGGGTAATGTATTCTGCCAATGCCCCTTGGTAATCGTTCTTAGCTTTAGCCCAAAACTGCAAGGCACAGCACATCGCTAGGGTGTAGTCGATGTAGTAGAAGGGAAAGCAATAAATGTGATGTTTCTCTTGCCACAGCCCTCCCTGCGCCGGATGAGCCAGATCGCCATAGCAGCGCCAGGGTAGATAACGCGCCTCCATCTGTTGCCACATCTGATTGCGTTCTGACGGTGTTGCCTCGGGATTGGCATAGACCAAATGCTGGAAATGGTCGACGGCTACCCCATAGGGCAGAAATAATAATGCTTCCGCTAAGCAATGACGGCGATAGCGTTCTGCTTGGATACCAAAGAACCGCTCCATCTGGGGAAAGGTGAGAAACTCTAAGCTGAGGGAGTGGATTTCAGCCGCCTCTAGGGTGGGCCAGAGATAGTCACAGACTGGGGTATGACGGCTTTGCCAAACCTGGAAAGCATGACCAATCTCGTGGGCAAAGATCTGCACATCGCTTTTAGTGCCGTTGAAATTGGTAAAAACATAGGGCAACCCGTGATTAGGAAAACTCTTGCAAAAAGCTCCTCCAGCTTTGTTGGGACGGTTTTCCAAGTCGAGCAGGCGAGCGTCTACCATCATCTGGAAGAAATCACCCAAGGTTACACTCATCTCATAGAACATTTCCTGGCTACGCTCGATGATCCAGCCTGAGTTACCGAGTGGAGCTGGATTTCCCTGAAGATCAAAGACCGATTCGTCCCAGAATTGCAGCTGATCAAGCTTAAGCTGCGTTGCCTGACGCTGCACAATCTGCTGTGCCAGAGGAACAACATCCTGAACTACCTGCTCACGGTAGCTCTCGACATCCGAACGAGTATAGTCAATCCGCTGCCGACGCAGATAACCCAACTCAATATAGTTGTTGTAGCCCAGTTTTATAGCCATTGCGTGGCGTACTTGCACCAGATCATGGTACAGCCCATCAAAAGCGGCTTGATTTTGGCTGAAAAATTTCCAGCGGGCCTGCTCGGCTTGGTAACGGACATCCCGCTCCGGGGCTTGGGTGTATCGCTGAATGCCAGTCAGATTAAGGTAAGTACCAGCAAAATTCAGTTCTGCGGAGGCCAATAGCTGTGTGTAGGCCGCTGTTAAATGTGATTCCTGTACTAGATCAGGTTCAATCACTGGGTCAAAAGCGGTGACATCCGCCTCCCAGAGTAGAAAAACCTGCTGTCCCAGTATCCGCTCTAATTCTGGTCGATAGGAACTAGCGAGTAACCGGCGCTTCATGGCAACCTCAAGCTCAATCAGCTTCGGGGTTAGTTGGTCACAATAGTCCCGCGCTACTTTGTAGGACTGATTTTGGGTGTCCTGATGAAAGTGAAGATTAGTCAATTCCCGCCAGGTATTCAGGCGGCGGCGCAACTGATCCCAGTGCCGCCAGGCTACCTCCCACTCATCGGCACCTTCGGCTGTGTCCAAAAGCCGATGAATCGTCTCGTACTCAGCTACTACTCCCTCAAAGGTTGGCGCTGCGATCGCGTCGAATTCAGCTACCACCCCCTCAAAGGTTGGCGTTTCAACTGTAATCATGATTAGAGAATCCAGGATGGGTAGGGATTGTCTGAAGATTTTTCGCCTAGAAAGAGTATCTTACTGTAGACCGAACCCGATTAGTATTGCCGGATACAAAGATTGGCCAAGTTCTTTGCCTGCCTGCTTTCCAGTAATTGTCATGACTTTGTCTGTAAACCACGCTTTTTGTTATCGAAGCCACTTTTTTTGACTCCTAAAGCGAAAATTGTAGTCATGAATACTATAACTAGGTGCTGACCTGTAAGACGTTGTTTCTTAGATACTGGGTGTGTAGACACTAACTGGGGTGGAACTCCTATGTGCGGATTTGCAGGTGAGGTGAAGACCAACGGTCCCGCTGACATAGATGCTCTTGAGCGCATGGCTGCCACGATGGCCAGCCGGGGCCCTGATGGCAATGGGCTATGGACCCAAGATCGGGTTGGTCTTATTCACCGCCGCCTGAGCATTATCGACCTCTCAGAAACAGGCTCCCAGCCGATGAAAGACCCGGATCTGGGCCTGGCGGTTGTTTTTAACGGCTGTATCTATAATTACCAGGAGCTACGCCAGGAGCTACGCGATCGCGGCTACCACTTCTTCTCCAATAGCGACACCGAGGTACTGCTGAAGGGCTATCACTGTTGGGGCACAGGGTTTGTAGAGCGATTACAGGGGATGTTTGCCTTTTGCCTGGTCGAGTGCGATTCTGGGCGGGTGGTCCTCTATCGCGATCGCTTGGGCATTAAGCCCCTTTACCTGGCTGAGAGGAGTGACGGCCTACGCTTTGCCTCAACGTTGCCTGCCTTGCTAGCGGGTGGGGGAATTGACACAGACCTTGATCCGGTGGCGCTCCACCACTATTTCTCCTGGCACTCAGTAGTTCCGGCCCCCCACACTATTTTGCGCGGTATCCGCAAGCTAGCCCCGGCAACGCTGCTGGTAATTGAGCCGGATGGTTCTCGTCACCAGCAGACCTATTGGGCTCCAGCTTTTGAGCGCCATCCAGCTCACCGGGATATGACCGCTGGAGAATGGGAGGATGCTGTCCTTGAAGCACTACGCTGCGCCGTTAACCGGCGAATGGTGGCAGATGTGCCCGTTGGCGTCCTGCTCTCAGGCGGGTTAGACTCCAGCTTGATCGTTGGTTTGTTGGCAGAGGCGGGCCAGCAGAACTTGCAGACCTTCAGCATTGGCTTCCAGGATGTCGGTGGGGTTGAGGGAGACGAATTCACCTTCTCTGACCTGATCGCTGACCACTACGGGACTGACCATCACCAGTTGCGAGTCGACACTGAAGAGCTCTTACCGGCACTCAGCGGTGCTGTGGCAGCCATGAGCGAGCCAATGGTATCTCGCGACGCTGTGGCCTTCTACCTGCTCTCACGGGAAGTTTCACAGCACGTTAAGGTTGTGCAGTCTGGGCAGGGAGCTGACGAAGTTTTTGGGGGTTACCATTGGTACCCACCACTGCTAGAGGCCAGTAACGGTCTTGATACCTACGCCTCTGTCTTTTTTGATCGGCCTCATAGCGAGATGGCGGAGATTCTGTCACCAGCCTATGCCTGTGGTGAAGACGCTAGCCACACTTTTGTCGCAGCGCACTTTGCCCAACCTAATGTGGGTGGTGCTCTTGACCAGGCTCTACGCATCGATACCACCGTCATGCTCGTGGATGACCCTGTAAAGCGTGTAGACAATATGACGATGGCTTGGGGTTTAGAGGCCCGCACCCCGTTTTTAGACCATGAACTGGTGGAGCTAGCTGCCGCCTGTCCGCCGGAGCTGAAGCTTGCCAGCGGTGGTAAAGGGGTGCTGAAGGAGGCTTCTCGGCGGCTTGTCCCAGCGACGGTGATTGATCGCCCCAAGGGTTACTTTCCAGTACCAGCGCTGATGTACTTGGAGGGAGATTTGCTGGCGCTCGTGCGCGATACCCTGCACGCTCCAGTGGCCCGCGATCGCGGGCTGTTTCGGCCTGAGTATATTGAGCGGTTACTGGCTAAGCCCAACGAGGAGCGAACAAGGCTGAATGGCAACAAACTCTGGGATCTAGGACTGCTGGAACTCTGGCTCCAGTCCCATAGGTTATAGGCTCTAGGCATTGATTACGCTTGGCATTGTACTATTTCAAACATTGAGCGTCTTGCGGAAGAAGTGTTTTGCTGACGAACGCATCCCGCTTAGCTGTGAGGAGAAAACCCAAGGTGTCCCCATACTTGTCAACAGCTCGATATAGCCACTTCCCTTGGCCTTTGACCTTCAAGTAGACTTCATCAACTCTCCAAGCATGACTGGTTGGACGTAGATGATGGCGACAATGCTTGCCTAACTGATGGCTGTAAGCCTGGACCCACCTGTAGATGCTCGCATGCTCTACTCTCCATCCTCGTTCTTGAGTTAGTTCTTCCACATCTCTATAGCTGAGGGCGTAACGGCAGTACCAGCGCACGCAGCGAAGAATGATTGCAGGTAGATAGTGATGCCAATGAACGTAGAAGAGCAAGCCAATGAGAGATCTCAATCAGGAGCAAGAACCTCCTACCCTACCATCAAGCCTGATTTTTGCAACAAAACCGAAAGATGCCATCAAGGATAAATGACTTGACTCTCTAGTTAACTGGAGGGTGTATAAGAGGTGTAGTAACTGAGATAAGTTCAGTCTACTCTGCCATAGCAGTCTTCCTACACAAGTGAAGCGTTTGCATAATGTGGAACCTCTAATGACTGGACAATCTCGGTCAATGAAAACGTAATTGAAGCTCAGGAATGAATCAAATGACTTATATCCAAACCATGGTCAGTGGGGCTGTAGCAAGCTTGGCGCTACTAAGCTTGACAACAACCTCTGTATTCGCCAGCACTAAAACGCCAACTCCTTCCAACCTCACCGCTGAATCGCAGGTGGCCCAACGGCAAAGAACACCAATGCCTGCTCAAGCAAACCCAACTATGCAACAAAATCAGCAGATGGGATGTAGCTGCTGCAAAAATATGTCAAACAATATGCCTGGAATGATGAATAACAAACCCGGAACCATGAATAATATGCCTGGAATGATGAACCAACCAAGTTCGTCTAAATAGGATCTGGGCTAAAGCAAAAGAATAGTTTCTGATCGAGGGAACCTTAAGCGGGCTAGTGAATGCCCTGAGGTTCCCTCATCTGTCTCTCCATGGGGTTGTGTTGCAAAAAACAGACTGCGTGGTAGGTTAAGAGGCTTCTGTCTGTAGGTTTCCCGCTTCATGTTCAAGTGGCGTTTGTTCAAGTGGCGTCACTACCTCCCTGCGATCATCCTGCGCTGTGTACGTTGGTACTGCCGCTATTCCCTCAGCTTTAGGGATGGGGAGGAACTGGCCCAAGAATGCGGCCTGAGATTTGACCATTGAACAAAGGCAACTGGCGGCTGACCTTTAAGGGGCTGGCTCAGGACCGACCAGATCAATCACCCCCACCAAAAGGCTCTACCATGAGAGTGATATAGCTTCATAAACGGCAGACTTGTGCAACAAGACTTCAGGCTGATCGTCGACCTGGTGACTGTTCTCGCCGCCGCCGCCGCCGGAGGGTTACTGGCCTCTTTGTTGCGGCAACCTGTTTTGTTAGGTTACCTACTGGGGGGCATGGTTGTTGGACCAGCAGGGCTCGGATTAATTAAAGAAATCATTCAAGTGGAAACGCTGGCCCAGTTTGGCGTTGCCTTTTTACTCTTTGCCTTGGGTGTGGAATTTTCTCTAACAGAGTTACGTAAAGTACAGGCGATCAGTCTGGGAGGAGGAGGGTTACAGATTGCCCTGACTATTTTGATCACCACATTGATTGCGCTGTGGACTGGTTGGGTTACCTCTGTGGCTCAGGGAATTTTTCTAGGCTCTATCCTATCGCTGTCCTCTACGGCTGTCGTCCTCAAATGCCTAATTGAGCGCAACGAAACGGAGACTGCCCATGGCCAGGTGATGCTGGGAATTTTAATTGTCCAAGATCTGGCACTGGGTTTGATGCTAGCTGTGCTACCCGCGCTTGACAAACCGCCAGAAGAAGCAGGGATTGCGATCGCTTGGGCGCTGGGAGAAATTGCCCTGCTAGCTGCGGGGGCTGTGGTGGCTGGTGTTTGGCTAATTCCTCCCTTGCTGCGCTTCTTGGCCCGGACGGAGAGCCGGGAGCTTTTTTTGCTGGGGGTGGTGGCGCTGTGCCTAGGTATTGCTTTGCTCACAGAGCACCTGGGCCTGTCGATTGAGATGGGTGCTTTTGTGGCGGGATTGATGATCTCGGAGGTGGAATATGCCGACCAAACCTTAGCCTACGTTGAACCTTTGCAAGACATCTTCGCCACCTTATTTTTCGCGGCGATCGGGATGCTGATTGATCCAATTTTCCTCTGGCATAACCTGGAGTTGATCTTGGGGTTGGTGACGATTGTAATTGTCGGCAAGCTACTGATCATCACCCCTTTAGTCAAGCTATTTGGCTACTCCCTTAAGACAGCCCTGATCGCCGGATTAGGGTTAGCCCAAATTGGGGAATTTTCTTTTGTCCTGGCTAGTGAGGGGCAGTTCTTAGGGTTGGTATCGCGCCAGGTTTATTTACTGATTTTGGGAACAACGGCAGTGACACTGGTGATCACGCCCTTTGTACTGGGTCTGGTTCCTCGGTTATTTCGGTGGGCGGAAGCGGTGCCTCAGTTGAAACAGTGGTTAGAGGCAAAAGCGGATGTTCCTGAAGTTGGGGAGGAGTTACCGATCAAGAACCATGTGATTGTCTGTGGTTATGGTCGCGTTGGTCGCAACGTGGTCAAACTACTTCAGGAGTACGACTATCCCATAATCGTGATCGACCAAGCGGAAAGTGTGATTCAGCAGCTGCGAGAACGCCAGATTCCTTACGTCTATGGAAATGCGGCCAGTCCTCAGGTCCTAGAAAAAGCCCAGGTTGAGCAAGCCCAAGGCATGGCGATCGCGCTTCCCGACCCGATGAGCAGTCGCCTTTGCCTGAAACGGGCTTTAGAGTTTACTCCAGAACTGGATGTGATTGTGCGGGCCAATCAGGATAAAGATATTGAACTGCTCTATCAATTGGGGGCACGGGAGGTTGTACAACCAGCCTTTGAGGCCAGCTTAGAGTTGTCTTCCCACCTCTTGTTTAGTATGGGTTCATCAGAAGAGACGGTGCAGCGACAGGTGCGGCAAATTCGCAGTAGTCACTACTTGGATTTCCGACCGCAACGGCCTTCTTCGGCAATCGCACGGGATCTGCGGGTGGCGGCACAGGCGATGAATAGTAAGTGGTACCCACTACCGGATGATTCTCCGCTAGTCGGGATGACGCTAGAGGAAGCAGATCTCAGGCGCTTGATGGGCATTACCTTAATGGCAATCAAGCGTAGTAGCGGCGAGGAACTAGATTATCCCGATGCGCAAACCTTACTGAAACAGGGCGATCGCTTATTAGTCGTCGGTGAAGCCGAGGAGCAAACAGCCTTTGAAGCACTGGTTAAGGGCAAGGTAGCTATGCCCACTGCCAATGCCTCCTGTCAATGGCTAAGGGTTCCCCAAGGTAGTGCTGCTATCAATAAGACACTGGCAGAACTAAACATCCGTCGCCAGTACGGCGTGGAAGTGCAGGCAATCCGCCGCGAAGGTAAGTTTATTCGCTCACCAGTAGGGTCAACAAAATTTCAGTCGGGCGATCAACTGTTACTTTGCGGACCAGCCAGCGACCTCCCGCAGGTCCAGAACTTATTCGTAATCGAGCTGGCAGCACTTTAGGATTTTGGTTTAACGTAGACAATCGCTTGCTTCCAGATGATGGTTGGTTGGTCGTAATGATCTAGTAAACATAGGCAGTAATTGTCTTGCCAGCGCAGTTTGCCCACTAGCAAGTCTGTTGTGCTTAGTTTGACTTCCACTTCACTGCCTGCTTTGATCAGATCCTGGACCTGGCGCACACTGGGTAGTTGAGTTTCGAGTTCATTAGCCATGATTCGTTTCTACTCTTGGTTCAGCTTAACGTTAACTTATGTGAAGCTATAGCCTGAGGCCAGCAACTTTGTGACTGAACTTTAGCAAGATTATAGATAGCAATGAGTATCGAGTTTAGTAAATACCATGGCCTAGGCAACGACTTTATTCTGATTGATAATCGCTATCAAGCTGAACCTTGCTTGACACCGCAGCAAGCAGTTAGGGCGTGCGATCGCCACCGGGGTATTGGTGCGGATGGAGTGATCTTCCTGATGCCAGGTGAAGATGGGACAGATTACGCGATGCGGATCTTTAACTCCGATGGTTCAGAACCGGAGATGTGCGGCAATGGCATTCGTTGTCTAGCGCAGTTTATTGCCGAGCTGGAGGAGCGACAAATGGGTTCCTACCGGATTCATACCTTAGGCGGGGTAATGGTGCCACAACTGCAACCCGATGGTCAAGTCACCGTCAATATGGGTCAACCCCGGCTGCGGGCAGTAGAGATTCCTACAACTTTAAGCGACCCTGAGTCAAAGGTGGTGGATCAGCCTTTAAAAGTGACGGGTCAGTCTTGGCGAGTAACCTGTGTCAGCATGGGCAATCCCCACTGCATCACCTTCGTTGCAGATCTAGCAACTATTGCTCTCGAAACTCTAGGCCCGCAATTTGAGCACCATCCTGTGTTTCCCCAGCGGACCAATACCGAGTTTATTCAAGTTGTTCGGCCAGATTACCTGAAGATGCATGTTTGGGAGCGCGGTGCAGGGGCAACGCTAGCCTGTGGTACCGGGGCCTGTGCTGCTTTAGTTGCAGGAGTACTCACGCAACGTTGCCAGCCTCAGGCAACGGTAGAACTGCCGGGAGGTCCCTTGGAAATTGAGTGGTCTAGCCCAGAGGCGTCTGTCATGATGACAGGCCCTGCTGAGAAAGTTTTCTCAGGCAGTCTGAGCTAGCGTTGGGGCAATCAAATCACCGCTTGACTAACTTTTTCGTCAACTTCCGCAGCCGAATTGATTCCGGTGTAACTTCGACTAGTTCATCCGGTCCAATGTATTCCAAGGCGCGCTCTAAACTCATCTCAACCGGCGCTTGTAGTTGTACTAGCTCGTCGCCACTGGCTGCCCGGTGGTTGGTGAGTTGCTTCGTCTTACACACGTTGAGTTCTAGATCCTGCGGGCGATTGTTTTCGCCGATAATCATGCCTTTGTAGACCTTGGTACCGGGGGTAATGAAAAACATCCCCCGATCTTCAGCGTTCTTCAGGGCATAGAAGGTGGCAACACCTTCTTCAAAAGAAACGAGTACGCCATTGCGACGGGCTTCAATCTCAGCGGCAATAGGCCGGTAATCCAAGAAGCTGTGGTTCATAATTCCATCGCCTCGCGTCAGGCGCATAAATTCTCCCCGGAAGCCGACAAGCCCCCGAGCCGGAACAATAAATTCCAACTGGGCGCGGCCATTCGCCCCGATCTGCATATCTTGCATTTCGCTGCGGCGTTGGCCTAAGCGCTCAATACAGCTACCAACCCCCTCCTCCGGTACATCTAAAACGAGATACTCGTAAGGTTCACAGGGATGACCATTGACTTCACGATAAATCACCTGGGGCTGGGAAACTTGAAATTCATATCCCTCCCGTCGCATCGTTTCAATCAAGATTCCCAGGTGAAGTTCACCTCGCCCGGCAACGGAGAATCGATCAGGAGAGTCTGTTTCTTCCACCCGTAGGGCGACATTAGTTTCTAGTTCCCGGAATAGGCGATCGCGCAGTTGTCGCGAGGTCACGTAGTCCCCTTCTTGACCAGCAAACGGGGAATCATTTACCGAGAAGGTCATCTGTAAGGTTGGTTCATCAACCTTGATCAGCGGTAGGGCTCGCGGTTCGTTAGGACAGGTAATCGTTTCTCCAATATTCGCTTCCGCAAAACCAGCCACCGCCACAATATTTCCGGCGGCTGCCGTTTCTAAATCAATTCGCTTTAGCCCTTCAAACCCCATCAATTTGGCAACTTTAGCCCGTACAATCCCACCTTTTTCAGTGATTAAGGCTGCCTGTTGCCCCATTTTGATCGTGCCGTTATGGATTTTACCAATCACGATTCGGCCTAGATACTCCGAGTAGTCTAAAGTTGTAACTTGCAGTTGCAAGGGTTGCGCAGGATCACCGGCTGGGGGTGGAACATGCCGCAGAATTGCCTCAAACAGAGGTTGCATGTCCGTCCCCGGTTGCTCTAAGTCTTCTTTGGCATAGCCATCCAAGCCAGAGGCGAATAGGTAAGGGAACTCGCACTGATCGTCATCGGCGCCTAGCTCCAGGAACAAATCCAGAACTTTGTCAATTGCCTGGTAAGGTTCAGCTTGCGGTCGATCAATTTTATTCACCAGCACAATTGGCCGCAGACCCTTTTCCAAAGCTTTCTTTAAGACGAATCGGGTCTGGGGCATAGGGCCCTCATTTGCATCGACAATTAGCAAACAGCCTTCAACCATCCCTAGCACCCGCTCAACCTCGCCACCGAAGTCGGCATGCCCAGGTGTATCGACAATATTGACCAAAATGTCTTTATAGTGGACAGCAGTGTTCTTAGACAGAATTGTAATTCCCCGTTCTCGCTCCAGGGCGTTGGAATCCATTACACAGTCAGGAACCGTTTCCCCTTCGCGAAAGGTGCCAGATTGCTTGAGGAGAGCATCAACCAAGGTTGTCTTGCCGTGGTCAACGTGGGCAATTATTGCCACATTGCGAATTGGGATCATAAGAAGGTTCCATCACCTGGATGATTCAGAGGTTCAAATTCTAGCTGAGTCGAGACTTATCCGCTTGGAACGTTATAAACATTGCCTGTAAAGAAGCCTTAACAATTCTATCTTAGCTGTTGGTGTCACAAAGGGGTGTTAAGGAAGCCTTGTTTAGAGGGAATTTGGATCAACGCCCTGCGATCGTATGGTATACCTCCCCAGTTTTCTACCCTTACAG
>CADCWO010000236.1 GCA_902806435.1 uncultured Synechococcales cyanobacterium
TTTTCTAGGTATTAAGTATAGAGATGTTCTCCCCTGAGTAATCCAGATGTAAACAGCTTGTTAACATCTCATTCTACAACTGTAAGTTCTTCCGGATAAACTTACTCATCCTTGTCATCTAAGTCAAACTCAATCCCCTTAACTTCAAAGGACTACATAAATTTTCTGGCAACTGACAAAGACTTGGACTGTCCAATGTAACCCTTTTTAACTTCAACCTGAACATACTAGTTCCGGCACAAAGATAGTAGGGCGTTAAATAGTGGGATAGAGGGCTTTTCCTCGATAGGTACTAATCCTACCAGCATGACGTAAGCCATCAATCACAGCATGGATAATTGAGTAATTGTCTTGCACCCGTTTGTTGTAGTCTTTACCTATGGATAGCAGCATTTTTGACTAGCACTTAGCAAACGGGGAGTATCCCTTCGTTTAGTGTCTCTATGGCTTCCGCATCGCAGCTATCATAAATGCATTTATAGTTATTGACCTCCCTCAACCCTGAATACAAATGGTTAACCAATCATAAAAGTAAAAGTAACTGTAAAAAATTTTTCAACTGAAGCCAGTGGAAAACTAATCTCAATCAAGTTCATTAATGGTATCTGATTGTACCAGTTGCTGTAGGGGGTCATTTTGAGTCAAGCCAGTTCACCACCGCTTCAGTTACTCAAGAGTGGACAGCTGCTTTCTTTAACAGCAGACTCTCAGGGATGGCTACTGATCCAAAAACCTTATTTTGCGGAGTTTGCTGGTCCTGGCGCTGCCGTAGGCGGTAGCTTTGATATCAAATGCACGTCTGTTTATGTCATTGGCAATGTTAAGTTCCAGGTCCCAGAAACCCACGCAGAACGTCAGCAGTCTTACCAACAGAGAATTACCTATATTGAACAGCTTCAGGAAATTACTTCAGATCCCTCACCCCTCAGTTGCGCTCACACAATGGTGAACCAGTTGAACCAGTGGTGTGGTGTTGATGAGGTGAAAAATATTCCTAATGAATGGATTGCCCAGTTAATTGGGGCTCTACCGCAAACAGTGGCAGCTGCGCGCCAGCACCGTCCCCACGGTACACCTACCCAGACTTCACAAGTCACACCTGCGTGATGCTGTTTTCAGCTCATGACGGCAGATGTAGTAGCAGCACTTGAGACATTCGGGTTCTAAAAAATTGTGCTCGCCACAAAAAATGGTCACCTCAACCCTTAAACTTAAGAATGCATTCAATACTGTCTTAAGTTTTAGCTGAGTGACCTGTGCGTAAAATCGTGATTGCTGGCAACTGGAAAATGTACAAAACACAGGCAGAAGCACTGGAGTTTTTGCAAGCATTTCTCCCCCAACTAAACCAAACGCCTGAGGAGCGAGAAATTGTTTTATGTGCTCCGTTTACAGCCTTAACTGTTTTGTCAAAGAACTTGCATGGTAGCCGGGCCCGCGTGGGCGCCCAAAATATCCATTGGGAAGACTTTGGAGCGTATACGGGTGCGATCTCCGGCCCCATGCTTGCAGAGCTGGGAGTGCGGCACGTAATTGTGGGTCACAGCGAGCGCCGCCGATATGCTTGGGAAACCGATGACCCTATTATGAACCTACGTGTAAAAGCAGCCCAGCGCCACGGTCTAACACCAATTCTTTGTGTGGGGGAAACAAAAGCGCAGCGAGATGCCGGAAAAATAGAATCTCATATTCTTGGTCAACTTAAAACTGATCTAGCAGAAGTAGACCAAGAAAATTTGATCATTGCTTATGAACCCATCTGGGCAATTGGGACTGGTGAAACCTGCCCAGCAGATGAGGCAAACCGGGTGATTGGCCTGATCCGCAGCCTTTTAACTAATGCTAATGTGTCAATTCAGTATGGTGGTTCCGTTAACCCTACTAATATTGACGAAATCATGGCACAGCCAGAGATTGATGGTGTGCTAGTCGGAGGCGCAAGCTTAAAGGCTGAAAGCTTCGCGCAGATTGTTAATTATCAGTCTTAACTCCTTCCCTTATTGTTGGGCAAAGCAGGGTTCTTACTAGGGTTCTTACTTAGGTAAATATTCTATAGGCCCTGCCTGAAGCCTACTCATGCTAGAGCAAGGTTTCTAAATGGGGATCAGTAAAATCTCGAATACAACATTCGGCTCCGGCAGCCAGGAGATCCGCTTCTGTTTCGGTAGTTAAGACACCCCAGCAGCGCATGTTGGCATTTCTAGCTGCTTTTACCCCAGCAGTAGCATCTTCAAACACTAAGCATTGGTGTGGTGCAACACCTAAACGCTCAGCCACTAGAAGATAGCATTGAGGGTCAGGTTTGCCTCGTTGAACATCGGTCTCAATCACAGATGCATCAAAAAATCTGAGTAAATCCTGATGGGAAAGCAATAGGTCAACATTTTCGCGACAGGCGGAAGTGCCTAGGCCTAGCTTCATCTTGGCTTGCGATCGCTGCAAAAACTCAATCAAGCCGGGCAACCAGACAATGTGATCACGAATTAAATCCCGGTAGACTGCTTCTTTGCCGTCGCCCCAACGTTGGAGGTCTGAATCTGTGAGATGTTCCCCTACCAGTTCCCGCAGTAGCTCACGGTTACGCTTACCTCCCATGCGGGGCAAGTGCTTCAGCATGTGATCGGGGAGCGCTGGTGTCTGGGCAATAAAGCGTGCCCAGGCTTTGAGATGATAGGGCATTGTGTCGCAAAGTACGCCATCCATATCAAAAATTAAAGCCTGAAGAAAGGTTGGCGCGTCACTATTTCCAGCAGCAGTAGACGATTGTTCTGGTGCTAAGTTCAACTTGCTGACAAAAGGTTCCATATAAGTTTGATACTAGGAGAATGCATTGCCCATAGCAGTGTTACGATTGCCTGAAATCGGAGGGCTGGTGTGTCTAACTGCGTTGATACAACCAGATAATTCGCGGCAAGCAAGGAGAAGCTCTTGTTATGCTAATTTCTATTAAGTTCCTCTGGCAATTCTTTAGGGTATTATGTCGCTTCCCTTGTTTCTTAAATTCGTTGCTCCCTACTTTCATCCAGTGCTAATGTGGCTAGCACTAATCCTTAGCTTCTATGCTTTGTACCTGGGTATGCAGTCTCGGCGTATCCGTTACGTTGAAGGCGATGTCAAGAAAGAACTAATTAAGGGAAGATATGGTGTCAAACACTATCAGATAGGTTCACTACTCCTGTCATTGATGGTATTGGGTGCGGTCGGTGCGATCGCAATCACTTATATCAATAATGGGAAACTGTTTGTCGGACCGCATCTAATAGCAGGATTAGGCATGACAAGTTTAGTAGCACTTTCCGCCTCCTTAGCTCCTTTTGTGCAGAAAGGACAAGATTGGGCCCGCCTCACCCACATCACCCTTGGTCTTATCCTTCTCAGTCTGTTTGGCTGGCAAGCAATAACCGGAATGCAGATCGTTCAGAAGCTAATTAGCCAAACTTAAATATCAGTTAGGAAAAGACCCTACAATTAGAAAGTTTGATCCAACATATTAGGTTAACCAAGAGTCTAGAAAACTGGGGCTCTTTACCGTAGAATGACCTACTGGGGTCATTCTCCCAATTTAGTTATTACTGCACTGCTGGAAGACAGCAAATGCATGCTGTAACAGTTACAGTTCACTGATGTTATTGGAGCCTGTCTCCCTAATTCATTGCTCATGGCTAAGGTTCTCGTCTCCGATCCCATTGATCAAGTGGGAATTGATATTTTATCCCAAGTTGCCCAGGTCGATGTCCAAAC
This sequence comes from uncultured Synechococcales cyanobacterium, assembly GCA_902806435.1. Lineage (GTDB taxonomy): Bacteria > Cyanobacteriota > Cyanobacteriia > Thermosynechococcales > Thermosynechococcaceae > CADCWO01. The sequence goes on from CADCWO010000236.1 coordinate 3,742, forward strand.
TAGTTTGACCCCTGAACAGCTGTTACAAGTTATTCCCAACTACGATGCTTTGATGATTCGCTCTGGCACTCGGGTTACCCAGGCAGTGATTGAAGCAGGCACTCAACTAAAAGTAATTGGTCGCGCTGGTGTCGGGGTTGACAATGTCGATGTTCCTGCTGCCACTCGCAAGGGAATTGTTGTCGTTAATTCCCCTGAAGGCAACACGATCGCCGCTGCAGAACACACTCTGGCTTTGATGATGTCGCTTTCTCGCTACATCCCTGATGCTAACCAGTCGGTGAAGAACAACCAGTGGGATCGCAAGAGTTATACAGGGGTTGAGGTTTACAAGAAAACCTTAGGAATTATTGGCTTGGGTAAGATTGGTTCCCACGTCGCTAAGGTGGCGCAGGCGATGGAGATGAAAATATTAGCGTATGACCCCTTTCTATCTAGTGAGCGAGCAGAGCAGTTGGGTTGCCGCTTGGTGGATCTGGACATCTTATTCAGTGAGGCGGACTACATCACTCTCCACTTACCAAAAACCCCGGAAACCCTGCATTTGATCAATGCCGAGACCCTCTCCAAGATGAAGCCAACCGCCCGGATTGTTAATTGTGCCCGGGGTGGCATCATTGATGAACCCGCTTTGGCAGAGGCATTAAGAGAGGGCAAGATCGCTGGGGCGGCTTTGGATGTCTATGAGACAGAGCCATTAGCAGAGTCACCATTACGATCTCTGGGACGAGAAATCATCCTCACACCTCACCTGGGAGCCTCTACAGAAGAAGCACAAACGAATGTGGCAATTGATGTTGCCGAACAAATCCGCGATGTGCTGCTGGGTCTACCCGCCCGTTCCGCTGTCAACATCCCTGGCTTACGCCCGGACCTCCTGGAAAAGCTGAAGCCCTACCTGCAACTCGCAGAACTACTAGGTAATATGGTCGGCCAACTGGCGGGAGGCCGGATTGAGGCATTGGATGTGCGCTTACAAGGGGAGTTAGCAACCAATGAAAGTCAGCCAATTGTGATTGCTGCCTTGAAAGGTCTCCTTTCTCCAGCCCTCCAAGAGCGGGTCAACTATGTTAATGCCGGTATTGAAGCCAAGGAGCGGGGAATTCGCGTGATTGAAACCCGCGATGCCTCAGCACGAGACTACGCAGGTTCAATTCATTTATCTGCTACAGGTCCATTGGGCGATCGCTCCGTGACGGGGGCACTACTGGGAGCAGAAGAAATCCGGATTACCGACATTGATGACTTTCCTGTTAATGTGGCGCCCACCCGTTATATGCTGATCACACTCCACCGGGATATGCCAGGTATTATTGGGAAAATTGGCTCACTGCTGGGCAGCTTCAACGTGAATATTGCCAGTATGCAAGTTGGCAGAAAGATGGTGCGTGGAGATGCGGTAATGGTGTTGAGCATTGATGACCTGCTACCCGAAGGTATTTTGACTGAGATTGTCAAGGTGCCAGGGATCCGGGATGCCTATGTGGTTGACCTATAGATAGCAGCCACGCCTACTAGGTGTTCTCAAAGGCCAAGATGTATCAAGGCTGCCAGGCAATATTCTTCAAGGGCGTTGGGTGGCGATCGCCAATTTTGCGCCTGGAATCTGACGCACGCGATCCATCACCGTGATCACCTGGCCGTGAGTGACTTGCTCATCAGCATTGACCACTACTAACACCTGCTGCTTCTGGTCAACCAGGTTTCGAACCTGAGCCTCCAGCGCCTGCAACTGTACTGGCTGACGATTAAGAAAAAGCTGACCTTTCGGGTCCAGCGTCACCGTGATTTTAGTTGGCTGTTGACTGACCGCACTCTTGGCTCTGGGTAAATCCACAGGTAGTCCTTCTGAGCGAGTCAAAAACAGTGTCGACATGATGAAAAAAGTCAGAAGTGCCAGGATGACATCCATCAAAGGCACAATGTTGATCTGTAGAGGCAGTTCTGGCTCATCGGGTAGCCGCATAGGATACCTCTCCACGTTCATCACGACGACGATAAAGCAACTCCAGCTGGCCACCATACTCTTGAATCAAAGCAATCTGGCGCAGGTACATGCCCCGAAACGTGTTGGCAAACAGAAGGGTAAAGATCGCAACGACCAGACCCGATGCCGTGGCAACCAGTGCTTCACTGATCCCGGCGGTGACACCCGTTGTTTGACCTCCTCCGACTGCTCCAATATTCAGGGAGGCAAAGGAGGCAATCAACCCTAAGATTGTGCCGAGCAACCCAAGCAAGGGTGCTAGGCCGATGATCGTTTCAAACACGTTATTGAACCGCTTCAGGGTAGGTAGCTCCGCTTGGGCCCCACTTTCTAAAGCCAGACGAAATTCTTCAGGTGTTGGCTGTTCGAGTTCCAGAGCGGCCAGAAAGATCCGGGCAACCGGTAGGTCAGCATGTTGCTGGAGTTTCTCGACAGCAGCAACCCGTTTGGACTGGCGATAGAGCTGCAACACCTCACGCACAACCCGGTGCTGACGTCGATTGACACGCAACCAAAACAGTAGCCGTTCGATAATCAATGTGACAGCCAAAATTGAGCAGGCAAGTAGCGGCCACATCACAACGCCACCTGCCGCAAACAGATTGCTAAGTTCCATACTCCCTTTAGAGCAATGAAGGGCAGAGAAAGTCTCTTTGGTTTTTAAGCCAAACAAAAATGCTTCTCAAAAGAACGTAAATCTAACGATAACCATTGTCAAGTGTTAAGTCTGGGGATTAGCAAAAAGAAATTATTCCAGGCTAGGTTTAGTAGAACGAAGAAGCTGTAACTACTGCCAAAGCAGCTTTTGACAAGATTTAGAGTGATCAGGGTGCCGTTCAGCGCCTGCTAATTTTCACTTTCACTTTTAATTTGATGATTTTGTTCTCAAGCTAAGTGATAGTATCTTGCAATAAATTTAAGTCAATGCCCTAGAAGAGGTAACTGATTTGAATTTGTTGCGATTTTGGTGCTGTAGGAGCATAAAGGATGAGCTTTTCAAGCATTGTTGTCGAGCAGCGAGAAAAAGAAGCAAAGGCGCTCAAGTCTTGGCTGCTGGGATCGCTGACTGGGTCAATAGTGCTGCATATCATGGCGCTGATCATTGGGATTCATAGCCCTTGGCATCAAGTCCTAGCACCCGAAGAGGAACCTATTGATTTAATTGTGCTAGACACCCCCGCCGAACTGGCTGACACAAAGCAGCCAGAATCTGAAGCAGTAGAAGGGGGTGCTGTCGCTGGCTCCGAAGGTGGTGGGAGTGGCGAGCTTGGAGGTGGTGAGAGTGCAAATGCAGGCGAGCTATCTCCACCAGCTCAACCAAGTACTACTGAGGCGATGGAACAGGATCCCCAACCCATTGCCCCTCTAAAGCAACCTGAGCCAGTGTCAGCTCCTGCTACCCAGGCACCCATCGCCCCTCCCCTTGCTGAGTTGAGGGAGCAGCCAAAGCCTCCTGAGCTACCTTCAGAACCGGTGAAACCAGTACCCGTACCAACACCAGCGCTAACCCCTGAGCTCGCAGCAACAACTCCACCCTCGCCTGTCCCAAGTTCGGCCCCACCATCAACACCCCCTTCACAGCCCACGGCCTCGCAAAGATCCCTCCAGAACAAGCCAATCAACTCAAAAAGCGCTTCAACACAACCCACTGGGACTGACACTAAGCAGTCAGGCACCCCAGCAAGCAATAGAGGCCAAAACACTAGTCAAGGTAATCGTCGTGGCGTTGCGACTAACTCAGGCAACAGCGGCGGCAGTCGCTTGGGCACAGGTTCTGGACGAGGGGCTGGGCTAGGAACGGGCAGAGGAACGGGCAGAGGAACGGGAGTAGGTGCGGGACGGGGGACTGGTCAAGGGACAGGAACGGGTAGTGGTTCTGGACGAGGAGCAGGGACAGGCCGGGGCAGCGGCAGTGGTTCGGCAACCGCTACAGGGTCAGCAAAGGCAGGGGAAGGTACCAGTAGTGGCACTGGTGCTAGCAAAGCAGGATCTGGCAAAGGTTATGCAACCTACCAAAAAGGTGAAAAAGACAGAAGCCTCGAAGGGATTGAAAAGAGGGCTACAGCCGTTGTCAAAGATGGCAAGGTTGTCGATTTCAAGTTTGAGTCGACAGGTGACTCAGAACTGGATG
>CADCWO010000237.1 GCA_902806435.1 uncultured Synechococcales cyanobacterium
TAGGCCCATAGTTGGCTAAGCATTTAATTTTTGTGTTCTACTCAGCCCCCTTTGTTTAATTTATACATGTGATGATATTAACCCTGACAAAGCCATTAGTATGTGTAATATAAGACACTGTTCTTGCCGCAGCAATGGCAGTTTAGGCAAACAACTCTTCCTTGAATACTCAAATAGTTTTTACTTCAACAGTAAATATCTCTTTACCAACTGTAATCAGGTCACCAACTTGTAGCTTTCGCCCGCGCCGTGTCTCAACCGTATCATTTACCTTGACTTTACCTCCCTGAATTAAGAGTTTAGCTTGACCTCCAGTTTGACTAATTCCTGCCAGCTTAAGAAATTGATCAAGCTTAATATTGGTGCTATCTGAAGTCATGGGGAAAGTTCACTAACTTCATCTATTTTAGAACCACTCAATTCACATTAGGTTAGAGGGCGTTCACTAAGTATAAAAGCCTCTACTGAGTACGTATAAAATCACGTAGTTGCAGCTGCTTCGTAGACCATCAACGCAAAGCTGTTGATCCACGCCAGTGAATAAAATAAATGGATAAGTGGATAAAGGTCAAGCTGTAGCTTGACCTTTATGACAACAGGACGAATGTTTAGTGTTCTAAGCTACTTTCTGTCGGGTAGCACAGGCTCTGAAGGAAGGTGAATTACCAAAGTGCTCGCACAGCGGTGGTAGGCTGGCTGTAGATAGGCGTAGATGTCTTAACTGGTGAAGTGACAACTGTTCGCTGAGGAGTTGATTCCACAATTGTTGTTTGAGTAGTTGTTCTAACAGTAGTGTCGGTTGTTGGACTACTGGCAACTGGTTGAACTAAAGTGACATCCTTGGCGGTCAGGGTATAACGGTCAGCTCTGAAAATTCTCATGTCTGGAGTAACGATAACCCGGTCACCAGTCGTTAGGGTTCTTCGTGCTACTTCAGTGGCAATATAAGTTTGCGTCGTGCCGTTGTCTAGTTTGACCCGAATATCGTTCCGATTGATGTCGGTTATCCTACCACTGATTAGGTTGCTATTGTTAAACAAAACGGTAGAGCCGCTTGTTAGCTTAAGCGCCGTAATTACTGCTGGCTCGATTTGGTACATCCGCACATTACCATCAGTAGTTCTTACGATCACGGTGGAATTATTAATGGATTCGACTTGACCTGTCTGGCTCTTAAGGAGCACAGTGTTCATTTGAGCTGTAGCTGGTCGCGCCAAGGCTGAAGAAACTGCTGTGATGGAAAGGGCTAAGGCTAGGGCTGTACCTGATAAAACTTTCACGGTTTAATGCTCCTTGGTAAGATATTTAGTAAAACCTGGCTTTGTTTCGAGGCTGCGCTGACCAATCTGGCAGCGCTGATAATTTGAAAAATTTCCAAGGTCCTAGATTTAGCGTTCCCTGAAATTTAGGAATAGGTTCAAGTGCAGCCGCTACAGCTTTGGCAGAGAAGAGATGGAGCGTAGGAATTTTTGAAGTCTGTCAGGCTTTTCGCTGGGCCTCTACCGCGATATAGATACGTCGGCTTAGCTGGTAGCCTAAAGTAGTGAGTGGAAAACTGATGGAAGCACTAGGAGAAGGATTAGCATGACACAGACCCCAGATGTTCCGCCGATTATCGAGAGTGAAGAAAGTGATTATCGCGATACCGGTATAACTAGTACCGTTGCGATCGCTGGACACCCACTTCATCCACTGATTGTGCTTTTTCCGATCGCTTTTCTGGTTGGCGCTCTCGGTACTGATTTGGGCTACTGGTTAACTACCGATCCTTTTTGGGCGCGGGCATCTGTTTGGATGCTAGGTGTTGGCTTAGTCAGTAGTGTACCGGCGGTGCTCACAGGCCTATCTGACTTTGTGAGGATCGATCGCGTCCGCAAGCGTACTGCCGGTTGGGCCCATATGATTCTCAACTTTGTTTCGATTGGACTTGCAGCTGTAAACTATTTCCTACGTTTAGGTAATTCAACAGGGGCGATATTGCCTGTGGGGATTATTCTTTCACTGCTCGTCGCTTCAATTCTTGGTCTTTCGGGCTGGTATGGCGCTGAACTCATCTATCGCCATAAAGTTGCTGTGATTGGGTATAGCAGTCGCAGTGAGTCCTAGCTCTTGTTAATTCTTTCACGAGAGAGAGGCGATCGCTTCCCCAAATCTTTATAATTGCCCTAAGTAAAAGCTTGAGGAGCCTAACAAAATTATGGCTAACACTGCAAAAGACGAGCAAGAGCCAGTACTAAATCCTGGCGATCGCGCCGACTGTCCCATGTCCGATCAAGAAAAATCTGAGCAAATTGCTGTAGATGCGCCTGATATTACCGGCGACCAAATCGTAGTACCAACGTACTTCGAGGCTGAAGAACCTGATGGAGAACACAAGCAGTTACATCACATCAAAGACGCCGACGAGATTTCAGACACAATCCGACAAATGCGGATGGATGAGGATGGCAATCGAACTTGGAGATAACAGCTTGAAGTAGGTTGTTTAATCTAGACCTAACGGGCTGTGTCAAAACTATAGGGGCCCAACCGACAGTTAAATCAACTTCTTAAGAAGCTTAAGCAAAACCTTAAACAAGTAATAGTAGTGCTTCCCAAATAGTCCCAGAGAAACTACTCTCTGGGACTATTGTTATGAATTTTTAGCTGTCTCTAAAGTGAGCTAAACAAGTCCAGCGGCAAAGGACCATACATTTCATTTATGGCTTCGGCCTGAGCAGACTGGCATGCGACCAGGACACCGCAAGATTTACCAAGATGGGGACTGGCATAACATCCACCTGTCAGCGAATTGAACTTAATGTAAATTGGACCCGAAATAGAACTTTTCTCAATGCTTACGGCGTAACCTAATGCTGAAGTGTAGGTTTGAAGGGCTAAGTACCCTTGATTGGCTGTTCCGGCACAAATCCCTAACAGCTGGTAATCGGAAAGGCTAGATACCAAAAGCAAGGCTTGACGAAGCAAGGCTTTGTCAGCCACCGCTTCCGGAGGTGGTATGTCTGAACGGTTGAAGGTTGCCAGAATTTCTTGCGCTGCTTGCACCGTTAGATGAGTAGAGATATCGGACATAGTTTGTTGGTTTAGAACTGAAGGTCAGCCAAGCCCAGATAGCGGATACCGATCGGGGTGATTTCAAAGCGACAGGGCAGCACTTCTAACCCTAGCGCGATCGCTTGACGCAACAACTGACCATAAATTGGATCACGGCTATCTCCAGGCGCAAAAGCAGTACAGTCGCCCCGGTTGATAAAGTAAAGCATCACGGCCCTGTCCCGGGGTAACAAAGCAGTTAATTCCCGAAGGTGCTTTTGGCCACGCGTTGTCACGGTGTCAGGAAATAGCACTAGATTTCCCTGCGCCCAGGTTGTACTTTTGACTTCTAGATAGGTTGGACGGCTATCTCCGCTCAAGAGAAAGTCCACTCGGCTTTTTTCTTGACCGTAGCCAACTTCCAGGCGGACTTGGTTATAATTTTCTAGTTCTGGAAATAGGAACTTTTCCAACGCCAGTTTAATCACGCGGTTTGGCAAGCTGGTATTCACCCCAACCCAGGTGGGTACTGTTTCATAGACCTCAATCATTTCCCAGGTGTAAGGTAGCTTACGAGACGGATTCTCGCTCAGGGAAACCTGCACGGGGCTACCGGGAGTAGAGATGGCTGACATCGGCCCAGTATTGGGGCAGTGGGCCGTAATCATCTCACCGGTTGACAATTCAATATCGGCAAAAAACCGCTTGTAGCGTTTGAGTAGAATACCGGGATAAAGGGTTGGATAGGTGTAGAGCCAATCGGTCATAGTAGCGCAACTGAAAAGTTAAAACAGAAGATACGCTGCTTTGGATAAATGAATAAGATCCATAACCCATAAGTGCATGACTGGGACCAGATTCAAGGTTAAATGGGTGCAGCCCTTTAACTGTAATCTTTGTGGCTAAAACCCAAAAACCTCGTTTTTCTCGTTCCTTAGCTAGCATTGCCGGAATTGTGGCGATCGCCACACTGATTAGCAAAGTTGCTGGGTTAGTCCGTCAACAAGCGATCGCGGCGGCGTTTGGGTTGGGGCCTGCTGCTGATGCTTACACTTACGCCTCGGTCATCCCTTCTTTCTTTTTGATTTTGCTGGGTGGAATTAACGGGCCTTTCCACAGCTCCATTGTCAGCGTCCTGTCCCGACGCCCTAAAGAAGAAGCAGCCCCGCTAGTTGAAACGATGACAACGCTGGTGGGTGGGGTACTGCTTTTAGTCACAATTGGCTTGATTATCTTTGCCGACCCGCTGATGAACCTTGTCGCCCCCGGATTTAACGTTTCAGCCGCGGCGGCCAATGGCATCAGCCCAGAAAAGTTAGAAGTTATTAGCCAGACGCGAGCGATCGCAGTTCAGCAGTTGCAGATCATGGCCCCCATGGCCTTACTGGCTGGGCTGATCGGCATTGGGTTTGGCACCCTTAATGCTGCCGATCAATACTGGTTGCCCTCAGTCAGCCCTTTGTTTTCTAGTGTCACAGTGCTTGCAGGTCTTGGCTTTTTAGTCTTTCAACTGGGCAGCAAGATTACTGAACCTCGCTACGCCATGCTGGGGGGACTGGTTTTAGCAGGAGGGACCCTAGCCGGAGCAATTTTGCAATGGTTGGTGCAGGTTCCAGCTCAATGGAAATCGGGGATGGGTACACTGCGATTACGGTTTGATTTCCATCAACCAGGGGTGCAAGAAATTATCAAAATCATGGGGCCTGCAACCTTTTCCTCTGGCATGATGCAGATCAATGTCTACACCGATCTATTTTTTGCCTCCACAATTCCGCAAGCCGGTGCAGCCCTGACCAATGCCACACTTCTGGTGCAAACGCCGCTTGGCATCCTTTCAAACGTGATTTTGGTTCCCTTATTACCTGTGTTTTCCCGGTTGGCTGATCCAAACGATTGGCCTGAGCTGAAAGGGCGGATTCGGCAGGGATTGATGCTGACAGCGGTTGCGATGCTGCCCCTGGGCGCGATTATGATGGCCTTGGCCTTTCCAATTGTGCGTGTTGTTTATGAGCGCTATGCCTTTGACCGCGGTGCTTCGCAATTAGTCGCTTCCTTGTTAATTGCCTATAGCCTTGGCATGTTTGTCTACTTGGCACGCGATGTGCTGGTACGGGTATTTTATGCCTTAGGCGATGGGGATACGCCTTTTCGGATCAGCGTCGTCAACATATTTGTGAATGCTTTATTGGATTACTTGCTTGTGAAACCCTTTGGCGCCCCAGGCTTAGTTCTGGCAACGGTGGGGGTCAATCTAATCTCGGTAGTAGCACTGCTATGGTTGCTCAACCGCAAGCTGAATGGGCTGCCTTGGCAAGAGTGGGGTTTGCCGATCCTCGGTTTAACCTTAGGTAGCGCGATCGCAGGTGCTACCTCTTGGGCCACCTTCTGGGGCTGCACGCAAATCTGGAATGCTGGGGGACTGCTGGTTCAACTCCTGCAACTGAGCCTATCTGGACTAAGCGGTTTAGCAGTTTTTGCACTGATTGCCATTCAACTAAAGCTGCCGGAGGTTCATTTATTTGTCACCCGGATTCGCCAGCGCTTCTCCCGCTGAGTAGGGCACTATCTGTGACAAGCGGATCTGTCGGAATCAATTTCATGATTGATATCAGTACCCTATTATCTAAACTGAGCAATCTGCGCTCCTTTTTCCACAGAGCCGGGTTCGATCTATACCTGGGTTACCAGTAAATGGCAAGGTTAGGGCTAGTGTGACATCAGTGCCCCACAAAACTTAAGGGCACTAGCGTCTGTTAAGGTTGCACAGTATAGGGGCAACCACTCAAGAAAACACGATAGATTTAACGACCTGCTTACCTGTTCAAGTACAATTCTGGCTGGACGTGATGTTAGCCCTGACTGGAGATTTAATCGCACGATGCTAGAGGCATTATTGGACTTAGCCCGCTCTGTAGGCTGGGGAGCCGCCGATATTTTGCGAACCTACTACCATTCGCAGCAAGATCTAAACGTGCAACACAAAGGTGGTGCTCCCGTCACGGCTGCTGACATCGCTGCTAATCGATATATCCTTCAGCGGTTGGAAGAGGAACTAGGTACGCAAGAATTTGGCTATTTGAGTGAAGAAACTCATCAACCTGGAACGCCTTACTATCCCCAACCCTACGTCTGGATAATTGATCCCCTGGATGGGACCAGAGACTTTATTCAGCGCACCGGAGAGTACGCGGTTCACATTGCCTTAGTGTCGGCCGGGCGGCCTATCCTAGCGGTGGTAGCTTGGCCGGAGGCAGAAAAGCTGTACTTCGCCACGCAGGGCGGTGGGGCTTTTGTGGAGCAGCAAGCAACGATTAGCCCCCTGAAGGTATCTGATCGCGATCGCCCAGAAGATCTGCGCATAGTAGCCAGCCGCAGTCACCGCAACGAGCGGCTAAACCAACTCTTAGACCAATTGCCTCAGGAGAGCCGAAAATTTGTGGGGAGTGTTGGCTGTAAAGTTGCAGCGATCGCTGAGCAGCAAGCAGAAGTCTATCTATCTCTTTCAGGTACCTCTGCCCCTAAGGATTGGGATCTGGCTGCTCCAGAATTAATTCTGACTGAAGCAGGCGGAAAATTTACTCATTTTGACCTCACACCATTGCAATACAACCAAGGTGATGTGAATCAGTGGGGGGGATTTCTGGCCAGCAATGGTGCTTGTCATCAACGATTATGTATGTTGAGCGAAGAAATTTTGGCTGCGCTCGACCGGTAAATGGACTGGTTTGTAGAGAACCCGCCGATGGAAATAGCGCTAGTTCTTAGATCCAGTTTTAACTGAGATTGCGTTGGCAACTATTCCTGCATAGGATGTAGCACTTTGCGATTAATTGCAGTTAGATCAGGCTTTGGTGTATACAACACCACCCTAGTTTCTGTGTGGTTCTTTTTCCTGTAGCCGATGGTTGTGAAACTTCCTACTTTTCCTGAATGTAATCATCCGGTTGTCAGGTTGATAGCACACCGCAGTGATCACGCACTACTACATCTATTCCAAAATTGCCCTGCCAAAGGCCAGTACTTCACTGCCATATTTTGTCGTTACAGCCACTTGGTTTACGCTTTAATCCGCAACTCCGCACAATCTCCGGTTCAAGTTGACTACTTGTTTGCTAAGACGTGGCAGCGTATTTACGACGAGTTGCAACACCTGAAGCTCGAAAAGCAAGTTTCTAGTTCAGAACAGCGAGCTTTACAAAGCTGGATTCTTAACATGAGCGCAGTTAGCATCAATGGAGCCAAGCTCCCTCCTGTTGAAACCATCAACTACGCTTTGAGTGCTGCGCCACCTCCCCTGTGGTGCTATTTAGAGAAAGCACTAGAGCACTTACCCGCAACTTGCCGGTTGATCCTTACCCTGGCCCAGACATTTCATTGGAGCGAGTCTCGCATTGCCGCTTACTTAGCAGCCGAAGGCGAGATAATCTCTCCAGAGCAGGTACAGGTGCAACTACAAGAGGGGTGTCAACTGCTTGAGGCTCTCCTACCCAAGGATATTCAAGAAATCTACCTGAGCACTGCGGCAGCTAAAGAGTAAAAGTAGAGTCGTAGAAAAATGGAACGCAAGCCCCACTTCATCTTTTGTTAACTAGTGGAGAGCGCGAGAGGCTATAAGTCCCACGCCATAATTTTTTGATTTGGCGTTGGGATACATGGACAAGGCAGTGTGTCGGGCTGATGAAATCATCCGACCACCTGCCGCCTCTCGC
>CADCWO010000238.1:0-6684 GCA_902806435.1 uncultured Synechococcales cyanobacterium
GTTTGGGCTCAAGAATTGGATGCGGCAACGATGGGATGAATTTGATAGCTTCCGAGATTGTGTCGATGCCGCTTTCAAAAACTGTCCTAACGTGTATGCATAGGGCTATATAGGTTGAGTACGTTAAAACTGGATGAAAATTTTGGAGATCTTTTGTAATCAAATAGAAAAGCAGAAACTTACTACAGAAACCGCCTGTACAGGATTCACTGCAACTTCCTAGTTGGCTGCTTAGTTTATAACCACTTAAGACTGCTTACGATTCCGCAGAACCTGAGTAACGATTTGATGGCAGCGTTGTTCAAAGTTGGAATAGGAGAAATAATCAAGACCTTCCGGAACTGCTCCCTTAGGAGAGTTTAGGGCTCTCAAGATACCTGCCTTAACTTCCTCTAAATCGGTAGGATTCACTAAAATACCTAGCTTGCCATCTCGTAAAGCCTCGCGACCCCCATCAGTTTTACTAGCAACAACTGGAATACCGCAGGCCATGGCTTCTAGAAATACGATCCCAAAGCCTTCACCACGACTTGGCATGACATAGGCATCAGCCAGGTAGTAGTGGTCTACCTTTTCTGATTCCGGGATAAGTCCCGCAAAAACCACATGGTCCTCGATCTGCAAGGACTTTGCTTTTTCCTCTAATCGTAGGCGATCACTGCCGCCGCCTACGATTAAATACTTAATGTCAGGCAGCTGTTGAATTAAGTCCGGCAGTAGTTCTAACACCTCGTCAAACCCCTTACGCCGTATTTCGGAGGCTAGGCGTCCCAAGGTCATCAATACCGTCTTATTTGCTAAGTTGTAGCGCTCCAGTAATGCTGGGTTTTTTAGGCCAGGGGTAAAGCGACTCAAATCAATTGTGTTAGGTAAGATGAACCCGCGATCGCTCGCCAACTTTGCCCAACCTAAAAAGCGTTGCTGCGTCAGCTCACTCACTGAAATAAAGGCATCTACTTTACCAGCCAGGTAATCAAGCAGAGGTTTCTTCGTTGGTTTCCAGGCATCAACCCCATGAATCACGAGCAGGATTGGTACTTGTTGCCAGCCGCGAGCCAGAAAGGCGAGCGCTAACAAGTTGATATGCCCACAGAGGATTAAATCGAATTGAGCATTGCGCCGCAGCACTTGGAGAACCACAGCAATGTACTTGAACGTCCTATCCAATCCGCTGGTGATATAGGTCAGTTTCTCCGGCAGAGGCTCCGCAGGGTTTGGCATGAACCGGGGGATGGCAACTACTTCAGTACAGTCGGGGTGGCAACACAATGCTGTGATTAGATCTCGATTAAATTTGGCAATCCCGCCATGCCCGCCAAAAGCATCTGTGATTAAAACTAAGATTCTCATTCTCTTGCCCCTAGATTTGACAACTCGTCGGTTACAGTACCGTGTTTGTTTCTGAGGTGCCACCCTGGGGGTATTTAGTTCGAATCACAATGGAAGTGGGGAGACAGAATAGACAAGAAATATGCATTGCTAAAGGATAGGCTGGTTGAGAAAGATGTGGCTTTGGTCTTTGACAGTATCAACAGGGACTTTAAGCATATAACCTTGCTTCTGAGGTTAAGTACTCTATCCTCTACTCATCCATTTGCCAAAGCTCTCGGTTAACTTCCTCATCCAGAATTTTTTTAGGACGCATCACCAGAATAACTCGCCCTAGCAGGGGTACTTCTGGAGCGGCTTCAAACCACTGAAGTTGCAGTTGTCCTGCCTGCTCAACGACAAAGTAGCTACTATCATCCCAGTGCCGTTCTGCGCGGTCTACCACAACCAGTACTTCCTCCGGCTTGCCGGGCAGTGCCACTGGTAAATGGTCGCTATGGCTAAGTAACACTACTGGATCTTCGGCTCTGAGCACAATTTGCCACCCGGGAACAGGAACCCAAGCACCTTGACCTGAGAATTGGACCATCCGGAACGGACCCACCTCATTTAACAGGGGAACGGCTTGCAAGTCTGCCTTAGCCAGGGGTAGATTACCAACAATGGGCAGTACGCGTGGTAACTCTTCCTCAGAATCTAGGCGGTAAATCGGTAGCCGGGGGGTAGGACGAGCCTTGACAACCGTGAAATCAGTCAATAAGCTCTCAATTTTTTGGCGAGCTGTCTCACTATAAGCAAAGGATAAGCCCCGCGCAATTAGACGCGATCGCTCCTGCAAGTCAGTTTTTTCGCGGCCTGACTTCCAGCACTGGTAAGCAACGGCATCTCCTGGATGGGTAGTAAAGCCCTCCGGGGAACGAGCCAGCATGGAAAACTCTTTCACTGCTTTGGCAACGCCATGAGCTCCCTCTGAATCTATCTGCTTGTCCAGCAGCAGTTCGGCTGTCGCGACACGTTGCGGCTGAGTCAAAATGCGTAACTCATATAGGCTATCGCTGCCCTTGAGCTGAAAATGATTTAGCACATGGGTCGGAGCATTGCCAGCGACCAAGGCTGTGTAGACTTGGGCTGCGACAATAATCTGGTTTTGTTGAATCGGCTCAAAGCCAGTTTCTTCAAAGATTGCTTGTGGGCTGTACCCAGCTTTCTGCAATTGCTGGCAGGCTTGACCCCATTCGACCCATGAGCCTTCTTTTTGCCGCAGCGATCGCACTAGCTCCGCAGTATTTATACCAGGATCAGGGAAGGCTTGTGGTGTCTCAGTCATAGAAATGGATATGGATATAGATAGGGACTTACTTCAACTAGATGCTTTTAGGCGCGGGCAATCAGTTCCTCTAGGGTGCGCGTCTGCGTTTTGGGGTTGTAACCGACCAGCCTAATGAAGCTTTGCGGATTTTCCTGCAAACAGTTCTCAATTTGATCCATCGCCTGGGTGACGTTCTCTGGTGGCTGCCACTTCCAGGATCGCCAGATATTACGTTGCTTCTCCCGCGGCTTGGCAACTTCCACGCTCAGACGGCTTCCAGACTGGAGTGCTTTCTCTAGCAGCCGCTCAACTGCATCATAAGACACGCTATCCGGCCAATTCTGGGATTTGGAATGGCTGTTAGAACTGTCAGCTGGAATCTCCAAAAAGCCCCTAGAATTGCCATTGGTAACTTTAGTCGGGGTATTGAAGCTAGCAGCTTGAGAACTACTTTTCAGATCAGATTGGTGAGCCCGCTGGCCGGAGTCTCTAGAGGCCGGAACGGACTGTCCATTGCGTCGCTCTACATTTAGCGCACTGCCACCCACATACTCTTCAACCAGCCGCATCTCCTGAACGCGCTGCTGCTCCTGAACCATGAGGTTCCCAAACTCCACAAGTCGAGGCAGAGAGAAATCTGGTCTGGCAAACTCCGGTACTGGGCCACCTTGGTTTGCTAAGTAAACTGAGATTTTGTTGAGTCCAACTTTATGAATGAAGGCGCGTACCTGCTCATCATAGAGGCGCGATCGCAAGGCCCCAAAAAAGTCAATCGATTGGTTGGGGAAATTTTCGACCAAGCGCTCAATTTCCTGGCGAGAGAGTCGATCCTGCTCAAAAATGCCACTGATAATTCCAATCCGGTCTTCCGAGTCTGGCTCCCAGTAAAACTTTTCCATCCGGCCATCGCGGATTAGTGGTGCATAAAGCGTAGAGAAGTCGTTACCGGTAACAATAATCGGCACCCGGTGAATCGGTTGCGTTTCATAACTCCCCGGCAGTTGCACATCCGTAGGGTTATCGGCAATGTTCATTAAGGTGCCATTCACCAGTTGGGTGTTGACGGTATATTGAGTGCCTTTATCCACCCGTCCAGCCCCAGCATCCAAGTCGTTGATCAGCAACACACACATCTTGCCCCGAACCTTGATTAGTTCTGCGGCTTCCCGGTAACGCAGCCGTAATAAACGGACTGGGTCTCCAGCATCTGGGCTTTCCAGCTCTCCAGCAGACATGCGTACAGGTTCTACCCCCATGTGCTGAAAGACTAGCTCACACTGGAAGGATTTACCTTCTCCCTTCCGACCATGGACGCCTAGAATCAAGGGTACGCGTACCCCCGGCAACTCCATAAAGTTCTTGGTGATGTGAACCGCCAACTTATCGAGAAACCGGGGCGAGATGTAATAGCTCATAGCTTCAATCAATCAACACGCTAAATTTCAGCACAACCAGGATATCTTCAACCACACTTGCTTAAGTGAGAACCACGCCACTTAACCAAATCAAACCACAGCTTAATCATTATTCTCAGAGTTGATCCTAGCTTTTTTGCAGGCTGATTAATCGCTCTTAAAGTCAGGAGGCAAAGTTTAATTAAACAGCTTCTAGGCTGAGAGATAGCAAAACAATAGGGAGGCGCATAGCACCTCCCCAGATTTAGCGTTGAAGCTTTAAGGAATCACTTCCCACAAACTTAAGGTTTATGGACGATGAAGCTAAGAATTTGGCACTGTTTAATGTTGTCAAATCCAACCACCCGCACATAGCTATCCCGGTTGGTGGAGCGACATTCCTGCACTTCGCGCAGCACTTCTTGGGTACTATTGGCACCGAATAGGGGCAACTTCCAAAGTGTCCAGTAGCACTCTGTTGGCTCCGCAGACTCATTGAACTCAATGGCTGGAATATAGCCTTGATCAAGAATGTACTGGATCTGCCGCTTGATTTGCTCATCAGTGAGTGGCGGTAGGTAGGAGAGTGTTTCGTACCGACGTTGTTTAGGTAAGGTTTGCATAGGTTCCTGTTGAATGTAGTTGTTTACTGCTGCGAAATAAAGAACGAAATATCGTCTGGATTAGCCAGCTGGGCTGTCTAGGTCAGGCTCTGATTGTGTCTCCAGATTCAGCTGAGTTACCCGCTCCAAGTATTGTCGACGATGTTCCATATTTGCCTGCTCAATACCGGTTCGGGCCATCTCAGGTAAGAAGTCTACAATCTCTGCAGCAAGATGCTCTCGTACTGTCATGATCCGAAAAGCCAAGGCCTGTCGCTCTACGATCAACTCCTTAAGGTAGGCTTCCCCATCTTGGATTTTGCCCGTTGAGGAAAAGCTATTGAGCCAGATGGCTACAGGTGGATCGGTCTCTGACAATTGAGAAACGACAACCCGAACAGCCTGATAGGTTAAATAGCTGATCAAAGTCTTGACTGTATTCTTCGCAATCTGCTTAGAATCCACGTTCTTTTCGAAGGTACCAGGTGAATAACCATTGAAATGATTTCTCGACAAGGTTGAGAGTCAGGCAGAAGCTACATACTTGTCGTTCTAGCTTCTGCCTGACGAGGATCAATTAAACCTAGATGGTATCCATTGCCTCGAACTCAAACTTGATTTCTTTCCAGGTTTCGCAAGCAACCGCCAGTTCAGGAGACCACTTAGCTGCTGCCCGGATAATGTCATTACCTTCGCGGCCTAGGTCGCGGCCCTCATTCCGGGCTTGGATGCAAGCTTCCAGGGCAACCCGGTTAGCAGTTGCACCAGGAGCATTACCCCAGGGGTGACCGAGAGTACCGCCACCAAATTGCAGCACGGAATCATCACCAAAGATTTCAACCAAGGCAGGCATGTGCCAGACGTGAATCCCGCCGGAGGCGACTGCCATCACACCAGGCATTGAAGCCCAATCTTGCGTGAAGAAAATACCGCGAGACTTGTCTTGCTCGACGTAGTTTTCCCGCAACAGATCAACAAAGCCCATGGTGATACCACGCTCACCTTCTAGCTTTCCGACCACGGTGCCGGTGTGAATGTGATCACCACCAGACATGCGCAGACACTTAGCTAGCGTCCGGAAGTGCATACCGTGGTTCTTCTGACGGTCAATTACCGCGTGCATTGCCCGGTGAATGTGCAGTAGCATCCCGTTATCACGGCACCACTTAGATAGGGTTGTGTTCGCCGTAAAGCCAGCTGTGATGTAGTCATGCATGATGATCGGCATATCCAGCTCTTTGGCGTATTCTGCCCGCTTCATCATTTCTTCAACTGTACCGGCGGTGCAATTGAGGTAGTGCCCTTTGATCTCACCAGTTTCTGCTTGGGCTTTATGAATCGCTTCCGCTACAAATGTGAAGCGATCGCGCCAGCGCTGAAATGGCTGAGAGTTAATGTTCTCGTCATCTTTGGTGAAGTCTAAACCACCACGCAAGCACTCATAGACAGCACGACCGTAGTTTTTGGCTGAAAGACCCAATTTAGGCTTAATGGTACAGCCTAGTAGCGGACGGCCATACTTGTTCAGTTTGTCGCGCTCCACTTGAATTCCATGGGGAGGGCCTTGGAAGGTTTTCAAGTAAGCAACAGGAATCCGCAAATCTTCTAAGCGCAGAGCACGCAGGGCTTTAAAGCCAAACACATTCCCCACAATGGAGGTCAACATGTTGGTTACAGAACCTTCTTCAAACAAGTCCAAAGGGTAGGCAATGTAGCAGATGTACTGGTTGTCTTCACCCGGAACGGACTCGATATCGTAGCAACGACCTTTGTAGCGGTCAAGGTCGGTTAGTAGGTCAGTCCAAACAGTTGTCCAGGTACCTGTAGAAGACTCAGCCGCAACCGCAGCTCCTGCCTCTTCAGGAGGAACGCCGGGCTGTGGCGTAACCCGGAAAGCTGCCAAAATGTCTGTATCTTTGGGCGTGTAGTCGGGAGTGTAGTAGGTTAACTTGTAATCTTTAACCCCCGCCTGATAGCCTGACTTTGACTGAGTTCTTGTTTGAGAATAAGACATAATCTCGCTTCCTGATTGATTATTTAACGTCTTGTC
>CADCWO010000238.1:6694-23592 GCA_902806435.1 uncultured Synechococcales cyanobacterium
ATTGAGCTGAAAGACTTTCTTGAGTTCAGCCTGTACGCTGAGAGCTAACCTATTGTATAGATATAGCGGGACCGTAAGTAAATAGAGTAAAATTACCTAAATTACTTCAAAATTGACTTACTAAGCTGTTGAACCAGACGTTAAGTTTTAATCTACCAGAAATTCTTGGTAATTCCATAAGTTAAAATTCAAATATATCGGGCAGTTCTATTTGTTTTTCTTATTTAACTTTTGGTTTCGGTAGCCTCAGATCGCTCAAAGGTTATTACCTCTCAACAGTGCCTGCCAACAGTGACTTTCCGGCTCACTTCACAGTTATTCGCTAGCTTTTTGGTAGCTGCTAGTATGATGGCCCTCAAGGCGGCTAGTGTCAGGGCAGAAGCTGTGCTCGCTTGTGCCGGCCAACGGCTGGCTAATGGTTGGGTGCGTGTACCTAGTGCAGCATTAGAGCCAAGGTTTGGCGGGCTGACCGCCAAATGTATCGGTGGCACTGTAGCAGTTCGAAATCTAAATGGCAGCCTTGGGGATGCCCAAGAATTGATCTGCGCTGGTCAGCGTCTTCCTGCGGGTTGGATGCGCTTACCGGGAGGTAACTCTCATGATTTTGTCCCTAATGCTATGAATTGTGGTGGCTTCGGCACCATAGTAATCCAGAATCTGAACGGCAACCCTGTAAATGCTCAGAAGGTCGTTTGCGCCGGTCATCCTCTAGTAAATGGCTGGATGCGCGTGCCAGGAGGAGCTTTTGCTGCACTAGGTAACAGTATTGGATGCGGTGGCTTTAGCACGATGCTCATCCAAAATCTAAATGGTAGTTCTCCAGACAGCCAAATAGTTGTCTGTGCTGGCCAAAGCCTAGTAGATGGCTGGATACGGGTACCAGGAAGGAGCTTTGGGCCTGAATTATCAAACTGTGGTGGTTTCGGCACCATGATGCTGCAAAACTTGAACGGTAGCCCCGCTGATGCTCAGAAAACAGTATGCGCTGCTCAGCGTCTTCCTCCAGATTGGATAAAAGTACCAGGAGTAATTATTGTTGCAAGTAGCAGCATTGGATGCGGTGGTTTCGGCACGATGATGATCAAAAAGTCAGCCTAACTTTTATTTTTAGGCTCTTCAGATCAATAACGCTATAGCACCTAAGATGTAGGCCGATGTTTAGGCCAAGTTGCAGTTGCCTAAGAAAAATTCTCAAAATTCTATACTTAAAGAT
Source organism: uncultured Synechococcales cyanobacterium (assembly GCA_902806435.1). Lineage (GTDB taxonomy): Bacteria > Cyanobacteriota > Cyanobacteriia > Thermosynechococcales > Thermosynechococcaceae > CADCWO01. The sequence goes on from CADCWO010000238.1 coordinate 7,908, forward strand.
AGAAAAGTAATTGGGTGACCCAATATGGCGGCTCCAAATCCCTCGGTTATGCAAGCAGTTGAGCGATTGGGCTACCGAGTCACAATCGGGGACGTGGCGGCCCAGGCAGGTTTAAACACCAACCTGGCTCAACAAGAACTGTTGGCATTGGCTTCTGATGCTGGGGGGCACTTGCAGGTTGCTGAGTCGGGAGAAATTGCCTACCAGTTTCCCCGCAACTTCCGGGCAGTTCTGCGGAACAAGTTTTTCCGCTTACGGCTGAAAGACTGGTGGGCAAAAGTCTGGCGAGTCTTATTTTACTTGATCCGGATTTCCTTTGGAATTGTACTACTGCTATCGATTGTGTTAATCCTGGTCGCGATCGCCGCAATTGTTTTGGCCCTAAATGCTAGCCGCGGCGATAATGACCGCGATAGCGGCTACTCCGGTGGTGGGGGTTTTGGCTTTCTTCCCAATTTGTGGGTTGGTCCTGATCTATTTTGGTTTTTTAGTCCCAATCCCTACGGGCATCATCCGCAGGCCAGGGGGCGCAGGGGTGAGGAAAAGTCGATGAACTTTCTAGAATCAATTTTTTCCTTCTTGTTTGGGGATGGCAACCCCAACGCTGATCTTGAGGCGCGTCGCTGGCAAACCATCGGCTCAGTGATTCGGAACAACGGGGGAGCGATCGCGGCTGAGCAAGTTGCCCCTTACCTGAATATCTCAGCTCAGAATCAGGCTGATGAAGCATACATACTGCCTGTCTTGTCAAGGTTTAACGGGCAGCCGGAAGTTAGCCCCCAAGGAGAAATTGTTTACCGCTTCCCAGAGTTGCAAAGTACAGCATCCCGTTGGCAGCCCAGAGCAGTTGCCGCTTATCTGCGAGAGCTGCCCTGGAAATTTAGTCAGGCGACCTCTGGGCAAAAGCTGATGGCGATCGGTCTCGGGTCTGTCAACTTAATTGGCGCTTTGGTGTTAGGTTCTCTGCTCCGCAATAGCGTTGCGATCGCTCAAGCGGGAGCATTCATAACTTTTATCCAATCAATTTTTGTGCTCTTGTTAGCCTATGGAATCGCTTTCCTAACTATCCCCCTCCTGCGCTACTTCTGGATTCAATGGCGCAACCGCAAAGTTGCAGACCGCAACCAAAAGCGTCAGGAATGGGCAATTCAGCTGAATCAAGCTGATCCTAATCTCCAACAGAAGCTTGCTTACGCTCGGCAGTTTGCTGCTGAAACGATTGTCAGTCGCGATGACTTAGCCTACACCTCGGAAGAGAGCTTGCTGGAGCAAGAAGCTAACCGATCAGCCGCCATCGACGCTGAGTGGCAACGCCGTTTGGACCAGTCTGGATCTTAGTCTTTATTGAACCTGCATCTGGGATAGGGTTGCCCCTTGGTAGTAATGCAGCAAGATCTGATCATAGGTGCGGCCCTGCTGGGCCTGACCAAAAGCCCCCCACTGGCTCATACCCAGTCCATGCCCAAAGCCGCGACCGCTCACTTGGAAGGCCACTGGCTTTGACGCAGTCTTGCCGGTGGTTGCTAGCAAGTCAAACTGGGGTGTGACGAGAAACAACGTGCTTTTTAATCCCAACACACTCCGCAGGGTATTACCGGAGATCGTCCGCTGGCCTCGATCTCCAACCACCTTGATTTTTCTGACTCTGCCTTGTGGCGTGTGGCTGAGTGGCAACAGCGCTGTAACGTTGCCTACCCCAGAAACTCGCTGACTCAAGTCATGAGCTGTAAAGTTGGTAACCCACTGGTAAACGGGTGATGTTTGATCATAATCAGGTACCCCTCGCAGGTATGGTAGCGGGCTTGACCAGACATTCTCGCAATTTTCTGTGTGGCCTCCAGAGGAGGAATGAAAAACTGCTTCAATAACTTTGCTGTTGTAGGTCAGTACCTGACTAGCAGTTGCGGCAACCGCACTCCGGGTACTAGTCGATTCACCCGCGATACCATCGTAAACTTGCCAAGCTGTCGTATCGCCGACGTCAAAGACCTTATTACCTCTCTGCTGCCGTTGATGTAGAGCATAGGAGCGGGAAGCTACTGCCTGAGCCTTTAAAGCTTCTTGCGGCCAGTTAGAGTACATTTCTCGACCAATTACACTGGCGAGGTAGTCTTCTAAATCAACATAGTTAATAACCGTCAGCCCCTGACCTGTTTTGACCAGCTTGGTGCGGCCACGATACCAGCGATCGCCGATGTAAACTAAACCTGCCGCTGTTGGCTCAATCCAAATCTGGCTTGCTTGCTGATGCGCCACGGTAATCCCCTGTCCAGTCGACCGGGCATAGAAGCCGTTCATAGCAGCCATTGTGCCTAAGGTCTGACCTGCACTATCTTGAATCTGAGCCTGGGTTGAACTCCCCACCTTGACTTGGCTAGCGCCTTCAGTGATAGCAACTCGCAGCTCCAAAGCTTTGGCCGGACTGACTAAAGCAAGCCAAATCAGGGCTGATACCTGCCAGTGCCAGCCCTTGAGCTGAGGTCGAGCTTTTAGCAGCAAAGTGTAGATCATTCAGAGGCTCCTAGGATTGCAATTACTTCAGTCATTGATTAGCAATCGATAGCTGTCGTTCCGGCAGGCAAGCCATGCCAAAAATCCTCCGTCCAATTTAGATGAATTTTGCCTATATGGGAACAGTAAATTCATCTAAGGCAATTTGAACCGGAAAATTGGCGGCTACCGGAACGATGACGACAACATCAAATAAATGTTTCGGAATGGCAGTTCCTGGCAAGGTATTCTATCAACTTCCCAGAGCCCGACTTCGCTATAGTTTGAGGTACAAGTGCTGAGTTATGACTGACGAAGGGTGCTCCATTGCAAATTACTTTCTTAGGCACCAGCTCCGGTGTACCCACGCGATCGCGTAATGTTTCAAGCGTTGCTTTGCGTTTGCCCCAACGGGCAGAAGTTTGGCTGTTTGACTGCGGTGAGGGCACCCAGCATCAATTGCTACGTAGCGATCTAAAAGTTAGTCAAATCACGCGCATCTTTATCACCCACCTGCATGGTGATCATATTTTTGGCTTGATGGGGTTGCTGGCAAGCTGCGGTCTAGCCGGAAACCCTAGTCAGATTGATATTTATGGTCCTCCCGGCTTAGAAGGCTACTTGCAAGCTTGTCGGCGCCATTCCCATAGCCACTTTTCTTATCCAGTGCGAGTGCACACCGTGCAACCGGGCATTGTTTACGAAGATCAGGGATTTGTGGTGAGTTGTTGTCCGCTGAAGCACCGGATTACTGACTTTGGCTACCGCGTCACCGAAAAGGATCGGGCTGGCCGCTTTGATATAGAAAAAGCGGTAGCCTTGGGCATACCCAAAGGCCCTCTGTATGGCCTCCTAAAGCAAGGTAAACAAGTTACCTTACCAGATGGTCGCACGCTGAATGGGGCAGACTTTTGTGGTCCCTTGGAGAGTGGACGCAAACTAGCCTACTGTACCGACACAATCTACTGTGACAATGCTGTGGAGCTAGCCCAAGATGTTGATGTTTTAATTCATGAAGCAACTTTTGCCCACGAAGATGCAGACCTAGCCTACCAGCGATTTCACTCCACCTCAACAATGGCTGCCCAGGTTGCATTGATGGCACAAGTAAAGCTTTTGTTTTTAACCCATTTCAGCCCTCGTTACGCTCCTGGCAATCCTTTGCAACTAGACGATCTACTTCAAGGGGCTCGGGCAATCTTCCCCAACACTAAACTAGCCTACGATTTTCTTACTCACGAAGTGCCTCGCCGCGAAAAATCCTAGTAGAGCAGAACACCCTTGCAGAGATCAAGAGAATGTGGAGCTGGAATATTCTAAGGTAAGGGCTTAGGTTGAGATAACTCTGAGGAGCCTACTCTCGTCGAGTTATCTCAACTAGTGAATCAGGCAGCAGCCACAATTGGAATAGTGTGGATGTAAGGCGAGAAAAGAGTTGAAACCATGAGCAACAGCCCCAGCCTCTCGAATCTTAACCTCTGCTCCTAATTACAGGTTTGGGTTTGTATCCTTGGCCATAGAGCGGTAGTCGTCGGGGTTACCAGTTGAGTTGGCTCCTGATGTTGCCTCTCCAGAGGAGGGGTTTTGTGCGGCAGCTTCAGCACCACTACTTTGATCAGATGTACTAGCGCTGAAAGCTTTTGATGCTTCATAATCAGCAGAAACATCAACCGGCACTCTTGGACCCTGATCCTCGCTCTTAGCTTTTTCAGGTTGGTCCTTACTAAGTTCTTCAGCTCGCAGTTTTGCATCCTCAGGTTGATAGTCGCCCAAACTAGTGCTTGATCCAGACATACAAATCTCCTAACTATAAAAGTTTTTAGTTATATCCAAAGATTTTAAGTAGGTAAACCCTATTGCTTTGAACCCCCTATAGATAGATTTGCTGTTACGCAGTCCAAAAGCCTTGATGCGTAAGGCTGACTACTTGCCATCATTTCACAACATCCTTTACCCCAGATCTAATAACCAGATCAACCTAAGCTTCCGCTGATTAGGGGGATGCATCCAAAACTCTCCCTCCTGGGAGGGAGACAAAAACCGTAAAATTGGTAACATTTGTAGGACTATGTAAGTTATTTAGGAAGCCATAGCAATGCCCCAAAATCCTAATACAAGTCGCTCTCAGTTCCTGCCAGAGAAAACTCAAAAAGTTGCTGAGGCAGTTGACAAGCTAGACACTGATGCAAAATTAGCCTGGTTCTATCTTGTCTACAAAAAAATGGGAGATTCAATAACTGCAGCCGCACCACAAGCGACCGATCCTGAACTTGCTCCATCATTGTTAGGAGATTTCTTGAATTTGTCTGATCAAGAACAACTAACTATCATGCGAGATATTGTTGAGAACAAAAATACAGAGCCTTCCCATGCCTACGGTGCCCTGAAGGAGAATAACCAGCTAATGGTATGGTACGCCTGGGCAACGGAAATGGGTAACAACGTGATTGATCTGCCTGCTAATTACCAAGCTAGCGAAGCAATTAATAACGTGCTGAGCCAAACTGAGGATCTTGACTTTGAGGAGCAGATCTCGCTGTTCCGTGAAATTGTGAGCAACATGGGCTATAGCGAAGTAGGTGCTATTCCCAGCCAAGCTGAAACGGGTAAAACAGCAAGCCTTTGAGTTGAGTACTGTCTATATGTTTGCTTAGAGTTCCAAACTTAATAGCTGAATACTAAAGTCGTCATCTAGGAGTGTGACACCTAGCTCTATAAGAAGAGCCAAGGCAGCACTCTTTTTTTTGGGTGAAGCGATCGCTTCTTTGTGGGTCATCCTGGCCAAAAGCCCTTATATCGAAATGAATAGCATTGTCGATAATAGCTTTCGCTAAACTCGAAGCTGAGAGATACTCTAGAGGAGTGCTTGGGGCAAGGGAAACCGCTTATCAGACCCTATGAATCAAACCAGACATGGTGTCATTGCTGCTGGCCATCAAAAAACAGCAGAGGCTGGCGCTGAGATGTTTCGCTTAGGTGGTAATGCTTTTGACGCTGTATCTGCTGCTGTACTGGCTTCCTTCGTGGCTGAGCCAACTTTGACTTCTGCAGCTGGTGGCGGTTTTCTGCTTGCCCATACCCAGGATAACCAAAATATTTTGTTTGATTTTTTTACCCAAACTCCTGGCCAGAAAAAATCAAATAGTGATATTGATTTTTATCCGATCGAAGCTAATTTTGGAGATGCGGTTCAAGAATTTCACATTGGCCTGGGTTCGATGGCGGTTCCTGGCAATCTAAAGGGAGTTTTTACCGTTCACGAAAAACTTGGCAGGTTACCTTTTGCAGTTGTTGCGGAGCCAGCAATCCACTACGCCAACAACGGGATTGAAATGAGCAGTTTTCAATCATTTTGCTTTAAGCTACTCCAACCTGTTCTTCTTGGGTCTCCAGCAGCCTGCCAGATCTTTGCTCCACAAGGAAAGCTACTCCAGACTGGTGAGCGGTTAATCATGAAAGATTTTGCGGCCACGCTAACCCACCTAGCAAAAACTGGATTGAGGGAATTTTATGAGGGAGATATTGCTCGCCAGCTAGTCAAGGATTGCCAGGATGGTGGCCATTTGAAGTTAGAAGACCTTAAAAATTACCAGGTCATTGAGCGTAAGCCATTATTGAACAACTACCGGGGCAACACATTTTTGACTAACCCTCCTCCCAGTTCCGGGGGAACATTGATTGCCTTTGCTTTAGAGCTGTTGGCTAGTGTGGATTTAGCTGCTATTGGCTTTGGGACTGCTCGCCACTTACAAATTCTAGCTGAGGTAATGCGGTTGACGAACGCAGCCCGCAAAGACGGGTACGACACCAATATTTACCAACCAGATGTCGCAACCAGTTTTTTAGCGACTGAACACGTAGCCCACTATCAACGTCAATTGAGCGAAACCCGAAATCGGTGGGGTAGTACCACCCAGATCAGCGTGGTTGATAGGGAAGGGAATGCTGCCAGTGTGACAACGACTAATGGTGAAGGATCGTCCTACATCATTCCAGGCACGGGTATTATGGTTAACAACATCCTGGGAGAGGAAGATTTAAACCCCCAGGGATTCCATCAATGGCAACCGAACCAGCGGATTAGTTCAATGATGGCCCCGACAATCGTTCTTAAACATAATAAGCCAGAGATTGTGCTTGGTTCCGGCGGCTCTAATCGGATTCGCACTGCAATTTTGCAAGTAATTTCAAATATTCTTGACTTTGAAATGCCCGTCGCGGAAGCAGTCAGTAGCCCTCGCATTCATTGGGAAAACAATGTGTTCAGCGTCGAACCCGGATTTGCTCAGCAAGCCGTTAGTAACGCTACACTGCCTGCAGATAATAAGTTAGTGCTCTGGCAGCAAAAAAATATGTTTTTTGGTGGGGTACATACAGTTTGGGAGTCAGAAGACTTAATTGAGGGAGCGGGCGATCCACGCCGAGAGGGAGCAGTCATCAGTTACTAGCTTCCCGGACCAATTTTCCAAACTTTTTCCATACGTAGACCCCTATCCAAACCTTAACTAGTCTTAGACAAGTGGTTTAGCCAAGGGCTAACGTCTACCGATAGCTTCTGACCTAAGCCCAACAACCGTCGCAATTTTAGCAACAGCTCCAAGTCAAGTTCCGACACTAAACTGGGTTTGACCATGGAGGGTGATCCCTCCTGAAGGCACCACTGTAAACAGAGGGGAACAATCTGTTTGTTTAAGCAGTGAAAATAAAGTTCTTGGATGCGGTCCCATCCTAAGTCCAAACGCAACTGCTGAGCCAGTTTAATTAACCGCTCTGAGCGGGAAATATTAGCGTCAGTAGCTGCCACTTCAAAATCGTGTAAAAACTGCCATAGCAAACTTAAAAGTAAGCGTTCTAGGATTTCCTTTGCCTCTAGAAGGTTAAGCTGGCACCCCAAATGGTTCGCTTCAGTGGCGATCGCTTCCAATTCACTTAAATAACTGGCACTCAGTTGAGAGCTGGTATTAACCGGATTACTACCGGCCTGTTCCAACCCCCTAAAACAAATCATCGCCCGGTGGCTTAGCGCCACTGCTGCCGCAACTTGCAGCTCTTGGGGAACGTTGAGGCCGTCGCGCTGCAATGCCATCAACATGCCGTAGTTGTCGCGGTAAACCTGAGTATAAAGCTGGCTGAGCCGGTTTGAGGTTTCCTGAGTGAGTAGATAGATCATCCGCTGCCGCTCCTCAGCGAACAAGCTGTGCAGATCATAGGGCTGAGTTCCGAAAGCCTCACTTATAGCTAAGACCGTTCGGGCAGCACTAGCTTGTCGTAGAGCAGCGAACAAACTCGCTTTGATCTCACTGTAATGCCGCCGGCCAGCAAAAGGCTGGATACAGCAATGAAAGTCCCATCCACCAAGGTGCAACACTGCAAAGATTAAATCGGCAGATTCACGGGTAATTTCTGAGACAAGCTGCAGATGGCCAACAGCTAAAGTCAGTGTTCCCATGCGTTGAAATTGATAATCCTGTTGCTGGGCAACATAGCAGTAAACGTGATGTTGCTGAGGATATGGGGTGAACAACGAATGAATTGCATAGTCAGCCACTACCTGGGACAAACTAATTTGCGCCGGGATCACCAGTTGTCGATAAATTTCCGCCCCGTTCTGAAATTCTGCAAGATTGCTGGGAGCCTGGGCAAGACGCCGGATAAACTCTGCTTCTAACTGCACCCCAGTGACATCTCCTGCTAACTCCAAAGCACGGGCCGCGTAGCGTAGAATTTGCACACCTTCTGGCCGGGAGAGTTCTTCAAAAAACCAGCCACAACTGGTGTACATCAACAAAGCGTGGCGCTGCATTTCTAGCAGTCGCAGGGCATCGACTTGTTCAGCCCGACTAAGGAAGTGAGTTTGATGACGAGTTAGAAAGTCGTTGATCGGATTATTGTTTCCGCTGCTAAGCTCCTCCAGCGTTGATAAAGATCCTTGGCGCAGCACACTAATATATTCATCCCGTGCCCGCCAAGGGTCTTGAAACAGGTTTCCACCCGCGTCTTCATAAACTTGGCTCAGTTGATCCCGGAGCCAGTCTAGTGCTTGGCGCAACGGACGTCGCCACTGCTGGTGCCAGCCACTGCCTTCTCCTCCACAACCGCAATTGTCTTGCCAGCGATCAACACCATGGGCACAACTCCAGGCAGTGATAGGCTTGAGTTCCACTTCCCAGGTAGGTGAATTCATGCTGAGGTAATGAGCAAAATTAGTGACTGTCCAGCCTCGTTGGGGAAACTCTTCTGTTAAAGCGTAAGCTAAAGCTCGTTCCGTACCAAACTTGTGGTGGCCAAAGGTTTCCCCATCTGTTGCCACAGCAATTAACTGAGCCCCTGCTCCCTCACTGCGTACTGCTTCATTAACCCGTCCGGCAAAGTGCTGGGAACTATGTAAGACGTCGTTGAAGCCCATATCTCGTGAGATTGGCCCGTCATAAAAGAAGATATCGATGTAATCACCATCACGATCACCGTTCGGCAGAAAACAGCGGTAAGGTCGAGTGGGATCAATTTGGCTATCCCCAACGTCCTGCCACTCAATGGATTGGGATGGTTGGCCCAGGGGCCGACAGCGCTTGGCTTGAGAAGGAGCCAGAATAATAAACCGAATTCCTTCAGCAATTAAAGCTTCGAGGGTGGCATAGTCTACAGCGGCTTCCGCGAGCCACATACCTTCGGGCTCACGGCCAAATCGTGAGCAAAAGTCTGCTTTGCCCCAGCGAATTTGGGTATATTTATCCCGTTGGTTTGCCAAGGGCATAATCATGTGGTTGTAGACTTGAGCGATCGCGTTGCCATGTCCATTCAGGCGATCGCAGCTTTGCCGATCCGCTTCCAGGATGCGCTGGTAGACCTCAACATCGTGGCGCTCCAACCAGTTCATCAGGGTAGGGCCAATGTTGAAACTGATATGAGCATAGTTATTGACGATTCCCACTATCTCGCCGCGCTGATTCAAAACCCTGGCAAAGGCATTGCGACGATAGCATTCGTGATGAATGCGCTCATTCCAATCATGAAACGGGGCAGCACTCGGTTGTCGCTCAATTGCATTCAGATAAGGGTTTTCTCGTGGTGGCTGGTAAAAGTGGCCGTGTACTGTTACATAGACACCCGTAGCTTGAGGTGAGGGACTTGCTGAAGGCGTATTTGCGATCAGCTTGGCAGGTGAATAGGTCGTGCTGGATGCAGTGTCAGGAGATTCAAACAAAGAACTCATTGCAATAGGCCCATACAGTGCTGAGGAGGGACAACAATACCACAGAGAAAACCCTGAGTTTACTAAAGGTAAGCACTTCCAATTTGGGGATCAAGACGTTAGAACTCAACACTGCGGTTAGCAGGCCCCAAATTAGCTAAGAAATTTAGACCTTCAACTGGGGAGCAAATTTTGTGCCTAAACGCTCAGACGAAATATCTACCGCTCTGGTTCACTTGGCTTGCGGAAAATCACAAACCATAGTGTTACATATTTAAACTCAAATTTTTGTCATAAAACTTTGAATTTGAGCAATCTTCAATACAAAGGAAGCATTCGCAGCAATCTTTAACGGAAATTAATCACCCAAATGAATCAAGAATTGCTTCCTGAGACGGCTAAACCGATGGCCTGTTAATAGTAGGTTTTACTAAGCCATCTTTACTACCTCTTAATCGCGCCCGTAGCCCCACAGAGGAATTTGAATTGAGATTAAACGAGTAAACTGTAGCCAGCTTATTTTTAACACCACAGAAATTGCTATGTCGGTCAAAACCTGATCTTTGTAGGGCTTTTGGTATTTACACCAGTTTCAATTGCAGCTCATTTTCTGGAGTGGGGTCCCCTCACAATTTTTCTGACATCGGCGATCGCAATTCTCCCTTTGGTCGCTTGGATGGGAACTGCTACAGAAGAAATTGCTGTTGCTGTCGGCCCTTCACTGGGCGGACTGCTAAATGCGACCTTTGGTAATGCCGCGGAATTGATTATCGCCCTAATTGCTCTTAAAGCTGGTTTGGTCGAGGTGGTCAAATCAACAATTACAGGTTCAATTATTGGCAATTTGCTGTTGATGATGGGTCTAGCAATGTTCCTAGGCGGAATTCGCTACCGCGAACAAGAGTTTCAACCGATTGTGGCGCGAGCGAATGCTTCTGCGATGAACTTGGGTGTGATCGCCATTCTCTTACCTACTGCGACACACTTGATCGCAGATCGAATTCAATCGGTATCAATCCAACGTTTCTCGACGGCGATCGCTTTGATCTTGATCGTGGTCTACGGTCTGACGCTGCTGTTTTCAATGCGAGCTCACTCTTACCTTTATGATGTCGGCCTAGCAGAAGTAGAGCCAGTAAAGGGAGCCGGAACAGTTCATCCTGAACACAAGATCGATCTCTGGTTCTGGGTTGGCATGCTATTGGCAGCAACCGTTCTCGTGGCAATTGAGTCGGAATTACTGGTAGAAACACTGGAAGAAGCGACAGCTCGCCTGGGCTTGGCGGCCCTGTTTACTGGGGTAATTGTGCTTCCGATTGTTGACAACGCTGCAGAGCAAGCAGCTGCCGTCACCGTAGCCATGAAAAACAAGATAAAGCTTTCTTTTTCTGTAGCCTTGGGCTCGAGTCTGCAAATTGCTCTGTTTGTAGCTCCAGTTTTAGTGCTGGCTGGTTGGGTACTAGGTCAGCCGATGGATCTAGACTTTAACCCTTTGAACTTGTAGCAGTAGTAGTAGCTGTACTCGTCGCAAACTCAATTAGTTCTGATGGCCGCTCTAACTGGTTAGAAGGCATTTTGCTCTTGGCAACCTATGCTGTTTTAGGGTTAGCTTTCTACTTTTATACTGTTAGTTGAGATTCATCCAGTCTGAATAAATAGCCTATTTTTGGTTTAAAGGAAGTTAAGGAAGCTTAAGAGAAGCGTTGAGACCAAGATACGTCTTTGCCGCTTGTGAGTGAAGAAACTTGTCAAGACTCAGGGTTAACAGCATCTGCTAGATTTGTTGCATTTTCAATACGGCAAAAAAATTGTATACAGTTAAGGGGGAGTAAGGCGAACTAATTCCTTTTTTGGTGCGTCAACCTAACTGACCTAGTGTATCGAGTGAGAGGAGAGTTGGATGGGTGTAGGATTACCTGAATTTGTTGAAAATCCTGAGAATCGTTGCCCAGTAGTGCTGCTGCTCGATACCTCTGGCTCAATGGCAGGAGAGCCTATTAAGGCTTTAAACCAAGGGTTGACGGTTTTTCAGAGTGCTGTACGAGAAGACGAGCAAGCTTCTCTTCGAGTAGAGGTAGCGATCGTTGCCTTTGGGCCAGTGCGCCTAGTTCAGGATTTTGTAACAATTGACGAATTTGTACCACCTCAGCTTGATGCTAGTGGTTTAACTCCGATGGGAGAGGCAATCAACTACGCTCTAGATTTGCTAGAAAGTCGCAAGGAAACCTACCGAGTGAGTGGGATTCAGTATTACCGCCCTTGGATTTTTCTAATTACCGATGGTGCGCCCAATCTTAACTCTCCCTGGCAGCAAGCTGCGCAGCGGGTTAAGGATTCTGAAAGCAATCGTAAGCTAAGCTTTTTTGCCGTAGGGGTACAGGGTGCAGACCTGGAGACCCTGCGACAAATCACACCGCTTGAGAGGCCACCCATGATGTTGCATGGTCTAGACTTTAAGTCTATGTTTGTTTGGCTGAGTGACTCAATGCGGCGGGTATCGAGCAGCACAGTGGGGGGAGAAATGGTAGCCCTTCCCCCTGTGGGCTGGGGTCAGATTACGACCTGAACGTTGCGGAGGATATCTCATGGTGTGGAGGGCAATCGTTAGGTCCTCTGTAGGAACTAGTCATAAAAAGCGACAGATGCCCTGTCAAGATTATGGACAGTACATCATTGCTACTGACGATATTATCGTTGGTGCTGTTGCTGATGGTGCTGGCAGTGCCAAATACTCAGATATTGGTGCTGAACTAGCTGTAAAGACCTGTCTTTTAAATCTTGGAGAATGGCTGGAAAGCCAAAAACATCTGTCACCTCTTTCAGAGCAACAAGCAGCCACCGTCTTTGCTTGGACTTTAGAAACTGTAGTCACTGCTCTGAAGCAGCAAGCCGCGAACAGCGGCTATCCCTTAAACGAGCTCGCTTGCACCTTAATTGTCTTTATTGCCGCCCCTGACTGGGTTGCAGCAATGCAGGTTGGGGACGGATTCCTTGTTGCTGGGTCCCAAATCCACGAATATCAATTGTTGTTCCAACCTACTAAAGGCGAATTTATTAACGAAACAACGTTTGTAACTGCACCTAGTGCGTTAGAAGAAATGCAGGTGTGTGTGCGACCGGGACACCAGGCATTTATTTGTGCCTCCACGGACGGACTGGAACGAGTTGCTATCCGGATGGATGACTGGCTGCCATTTGCTCGGTTTTTCCAGCCACTGCAAGATTACATGTGGACAACCAGTAGTCCTGAGCAAGAGGATGAATACATTCGTAACTTCCTAGACTCTGAGCGGTTAAATGCCCGCACTGATGACGACAAGACCATACTGTTGTGTGTCTATGGCCAGTGATACTTCTGTAAAAGTGTTTACTTGCGCGAGTACAGGAGAGCCTGTTCACTTACGGAAACAGATTGCCAGCAGTGGTGAAGGAACAGTCTGGCAGACTAATCGCAGCGGCTTTCTAGCAAAACTTTACCATTCGCCTGATCGAGAACGGGCGCAGAAGCTGGCGGTGATGGTAGCCTATCCCCCGGTGGACCCAATGTTGAGCCGCAACCATATCTCTCTGGCTTGGCCGAAAGAGTTACTGTTGGATCGCGGTGGCAAGTGTGTTGGCTTTTTGATGTCAGCAATTTCCCAAGGTGTGGATCTGACGAGTGTCTACAACCCCAGGTTACGGAAGCAGAAAATTCCCCGGTTTAACTGGCGATATCTCCACACCACAGCTTTAAACATTGCTTGGATTATCCAAGAGATTCATGCCAAAGGTCACGTGTTGGGGGATATCAAACCCCAAAACATGCTGGTGAACGATCAGGCCCTGGTCTCAGTAATTGACACTGATTCTTTTCAAATTCGCGACCCGCAAACTGGCAAGATCTATCACTGCACGGTGGGTTCTGAAGGGTTTACTCCGGTTGAGTTGCTAGGTAAGGAACTGGCCACTTTTAACCAAACAGAAGTGCATGATCGGTTTCGATTAGGCGTGTTGATTCACCTGTTGCTGTTCGGTGACCAGCCATTTAAGGGCAAGTGGATTGGTCCTGGTGACTCCCCAGAGCCAACAGAACTGATTCGCCAAGGCTACTGGCCCTATGCCCCAGGTAGCTTGATTGCTCCAGGTCCCTACACCATTCCCTTGGAGATTGTCCATCCTAACCTTCAGCAATGTTTTCGTAGGTGTTTCAACAACGGCCACTTGGTGCCCACCTTACGCCCAACAGCGGCGGAGTGGTGTGCCGCATTGCAGGTAGCGATCGCTGAGCTGACGGTTTGTAGCCAAGTAAGCAATCACTGGTACCGCCGAACTTGTAGTCAATGCCACTGGTGCGAGCGCAAAGCAAAGCTAGGCGTTGATATTTTTGATATTTATAGTACTGCTCCTGCGCCTCGCCCTAAAGCTACACTTGCTCCCCCCAAAGCCAAACCTCATCGGGGCCGCTCCCATTTACCACCCATTTATACGCCAGTCCTGACGGCACCACAACCAAGACCATCTTCTCCGATCCAAAAGCTGATGCTGGTTGGGGGCATCCTCTCATTATTAAGCGGTGCCGCAATATCTTTGTTTTTTGTGTTTGAGCAGCCTGCCTACCGGGAGGTGTCTAGCAAGCGGGCAGTGCCAGTCACTAAGCTCTTAGAAAATGTTGCCTTAACTGATACTTTGACTGGGCACTTTAACCGGGTTGTTGCAGTAGGAGTAAGCAACCAAAATCGCCTTGTCACCAGCGTTGGTAAAGATGGCACAATTATCCAGTGGCAACTTGGGACTGCTGAACGGCTACAAACCCTCACTCAGGAGGCTGGTGCGGTCAATGCCGTTACCTTTAGCCTCAACCAGCAGCTGGCAGCAGTCAGCAGCGAGGACAAAACGATCAAGATTTGGGATTTGAGCGCTGGCAGGATAGTGCGAACTTTGTCTGGGTATACCGGCCGCGTCAAAGCGCTCGCCTTTAGCCCCGATGGTCAACTACTGGCTAGTGCCGGGGAAGATAAGCTGATTAAACTCTGGAGCTTAGGAACCGGTCAGCTGCTCCGTAGTCTTGGCGGTCACACTGCTGCGGTCAATGCCCTTGCTTTCAGCCCGAAGGGCGAGATCCTGACTAGTGGTGGTGACGACAAAAAGTTGAGGGTGTGGAGCATTAGTAATGGAAAACAACTGTACACTCTGCCGGAGGATTCAGCTTCAGTTAGCACTCTTGCCTTTGCCCCTAACGGGCAAATTCTGGCTAGTGGCAACTATAACGGCGTGATCAAGGTGTGGCAGTTAAAGGATCAGAGGCTTAGCCACACTCTTTTAGGAGATTGGTACCAGGTAAATACTCTTGCCTTCAGTCCCAATGGCCAAACCCTTGCTAGTGGTGGCGAAGATGACACGATTAAATTATGGAATCTTGGTACTGGTGAACAGTTTCGTACCCTCTATGGGCATTCCGATTGGATTAGCTCTGTTACGTTTAGTTCTAATGGAAAAAATCTTGTCAGTGGAAGTCAGGACACTACCGTCAAGATTTGGCAAGTCCGTTAGCATCCTGCTCTCAATGTCCCGTAGAATTGCCCTGGCCAAATTTGCAATTAAGCAGGCGGTTGGAGTGGTGGCAACTCATCATGCACCCTGGCCAGTAGTGCTTCCTCTTCCTCTGGGGCCTGCGCAACTAAATTTCTACGGCTGTAGAACCAGAAGTAAAACACGGCTGCGACTAAGAACACCGTGACCCCCCAAACGCCTGGCCGATAGGCAGGGTCAGAGAAACAGGCAAAGAAAGCCACGATTGCCAACCCGGCACCAATGCCAGCCCCCCAAATGCCTAGAGGACTTTTATAGGGTCGTTGAAGTTCAGGCCGATCAACCTTCAACTTGATATAGCTGAGCATTATAGCCCTACATAAACAGGTAAGGACGTTATTGTAGAGGAAGAAGCGAGTTCAGGAATGACCATGCCCGCCCCCTACAGTTACGACCTTCGCACCAAAGCCATCAAGTCAGTCAAACGGGGTGAGC
>CADCWO010000239.1 GCA_902806435.1 uncultured Synechococcales cyanobacterium
ACCTTTCAATATTAGGTAACATAAATTACTATCAGTAACCTACTATCAGTAACCTACTATCAGTAACCTACCAATAGTAACCTACTGATAGTAGGTATTGCAAGGGAGAGATCTAGATCGTGAAACACTCTTCGAGGCCGGAAGCGTATAAGGCGGTTCCTGGCCGGCTCTCGAAGGCGGAGCGACGGCGCCAGTTGCTCGATATGGCACTCGTCATTGTCCGCGAGGAAGGGGCCGATCGACTGACACTGGGACACCTGGCCGCCCGTGCCGGAGTCTCCAAGCCAATTCCGTACGAACACTTCGGCACACGGTCGGGGTTGTTGATCGAACTCTACAAGTCGCTCGACAAGGAACAGGCGAATGCTCTGCGCGAAGCCTTGAGGCGCGTCCAGCGGAACTTGAAGGCCACTGCCGATGTCCTCGCGACCGCCTATATCCACTGTTCCGCGGATACGAGTGGCGAATGGCACGCGGTGGGCGCGGCGCTGTCGGGCAGCGAGGAAATGGGCGCGGTGCACCAAGAGCTGATAGATGGGTATGTCCAGTTGTTCGTATCGGCGCTTGAGCCGCACAGCACGCTGCCACCCGATGAACTACAACGGCGCTGTGTCGGTCTTATCGGGGCGGGCGAAGCGCTCTCGGTCATGATGATCGGTGGTCATTGCAGCGAGAAGGAAGCTGCTGAAGCATTTTCCTCGCTGATCCGAGGCGGACTTTGCGCGCCTTCACCACAACCGTAACGCGATCGGGTTGAAGCTTTCTCGACACGTCGCGGCTGGACGAACGAACAGTTTTGGGCAATGCGGATATCAACGCAAACGTCTTGGTTGGATCGATACCTGCCTGACTTGTCGGATTGGATAGTTGTACGGGAAGGCTCAATCGAGGGTTTTCCGCACATGCTGGTCGGCTACATGCGCGTCTCCTCCAGCGTCGAACGAACGCTGTTCACGGTTGTGTTGCAAAAATTCTTTCAAACGCTAGCAGTAGTGTTGCAGCAAAGATATTTTGACACTACATGTAGTGCTTCTCAAATTTATTGCAACACAACCGCTAATTCAAATAAAAGTTAGCGCAAAACCCACTGTCGGTTCAGGAATGAAGTGATTGGCATCCATCCGCATCCGATCGCTTTCGGGAATACTCTCCCGATCAAGAAAACAAGTTCTCTATCCTCATAAGAATCTGACAAATCATTGTAAGAATCTGAAAGCAGTGGAGCATTAGACTTCATTACACTTCAGGTAGGTAGAACCAGGAGAATTCAATGCTTCAAAAGGTTGTGATTATTGGAGCAGGTCCGGCTGGACTGTTACTTGTCCATTATTTACTGCATCGAGGGCAGTATCGCGTTGAGGTTTATGAGCAGCGCGCCGACCCACGTTTGACCGATGTCACGCAAGACCGCACGTTTCCGATCTCACTTCAGGAACGAGGCAGAAAGGCACTCCGCAAGATTACAGGGTTAGAGGAGGCGATCGCCTTGAAGAGCGTGTT
This sequence comes from uncultured Synechococcales cyanobacterium, assembly GCA_902806435.1. Classification (GTDB taxonomy): domain Bacteria; phylum Cyanobacteriota; class Cyanobacteriia; order Thermosynechococcales; family Thermosynechococcaceae; genus CADCWO01. The sequence continues at coordinate 1,501 of CADCWO010000239.1, forward strand.
CTGCAACGGAACAAAAGTTTATCGTCGGCAGGGCAAAGCCCGTGAGTTTTCGCGGGCAGTTCCAATTCTCACGATCGACCGCAATCGCCTTGTGATGATTCTCCTACAGCACTTAACTCAAACCTACACGTCAGAACACCTCACCGTTCTCAGTACAGGACAAAAAGCTGGAAATGATTGTAAGGAAAGGGTTTCATGAGATATAAGCAACATTTCATGAAACCCCAATGTCTGAGATCAGCTTACTGCAATCAACCCTCAAATCTCATCTTCCTTGGCATGGTGCACGACTGAATTTTTTAGCCCAACTGCTGATTGCTCTGTTTCGAGTCAAAACAGTGAACCTAGCTGAGATTGCCTCTGCATTCGTGGGACAGGCACAACAAGACTCTCATTACAAACGGCTGCAACGGTTTTTCCGGCACTTCGAGATGGATTACACCGTTGTCGCTAAAGTGGTCGTCGCTTGGATGGACTTTAGCTCGCAATGGGTACTCTGCTTTGACCGCACTCAGTGGCAGTTTGGCCAAACGACTCATAATGTGTTGATGCGAGCCGTCGCTCATCAGGGAGTGGCCTTTCCCCTGCTGTGGACCCTGCTACCCAAGCGGGGCAACTCCAACACCTGTGAGCGCATTGATCTGGTGGCTCAATTGCTACAGCTGTTTGAGCGCCAGCAAATTGCTTATCTCACCGCCGACCGAGAGTTTGTCGGACGTGAGTGGATCAAGTATCTGCTCAAGCAACCCGTGCCGTTTCGGATCCGCATTCGCCAAAGTGACCGCTTGAGTAATGGACGTGGCAAAGCCATCAAAGCTAGAGTGCTGTTTGCTGATTTAGCACCTGAGCAGATGATCGTTCTCCCCAAACGCCGTCGCTTGTGGGGCTACTGGGTCTATGTTGCGGCTTTGCGTCTGAAGGACGGACAACTGCTCGTGGTCGTCACATCTGACTCACCCGCAACTGCGATCACCGATTATGCCAAGCGCTGGAGCATTGAAACGCTTTTCGGTTGCCTCAAGCGCAGAGGCTTCTGCCTGGAATCAACCCATCTGTGTGATGCGGAGCGCCTCAGCAAACTCTTAGCTGTATTGACCCTGGCGCTGTGCTGGGCTTATCGAACAGGGGACTGGTTGACCCAACTCAAGCCCTTGAAGCTCAAAAAGCACGGTCGCAAAGCTAGGAGTGTGTTTCACCATGGATTTGACTATCTCCGCCAAATGGTGCTCAATCTCACTGACAAACAAGCAGAGTTCAAGTCTGCCCTAAAGTTTTTGTCCTGTACTTAGCTCACCGTTAAGTTTGGCTGTCAGTGTGTTGGAGTGGACAGGAGCGCGAAGACCGTAACATTGCAGCCAGAGCAAGGTGAGGTGTTCACCCTCGCCTATGATCGCTTGGTGGCAGCAGATGGAGCGCGATCACCCATTCGTGACTATTTAGTTCAGGATGCAGGTTTGCAGTGCGAGCAGAACTATATACCGGATGCGTATAAGTCAGTGTTTCTCCCCCGCTTAAATCCGGCTCTGGGATTGGAGCTAGAGCCTGACAAGATTCATGGATGGAATCGGGACAGTAAGACGCGGATGCTGATGGTGCCTCAACTGGGTGATCGACTGAATGGAGTCATTCTTTTTGAGCAAGAGCAAAATCCGCTCTCAAGCTTAACGACCAAAGAAGAGGTTTTGACATTTTTCCAGGAGAATTTTCCCCTGTTTGGGCAGTTGATGTCATCGGAGGAGGCAGAAGCATTCTGGCATCGTCCAGTGGGGCGGGTGTTAACGGTGCGGTGCGATCGCTTTCATGAGGGCAATAGTATTTTGCTGATTGGAGATGCGGCTCATGCAGTATCGCCGTCGATTGGGCAGGGGTGCAATGCTTCGTTGGAGGATGTCCTGATTTTTGAGCGGTTGTTGGAGCAGTATGAGGATGATTGGACGCTAGCATTACCCGCCTTTTCTAAGCAAAGAGTTCCCGATGCTCATGCACTCAGGGAATTGTCAGATTATTCGTTTCCGCGCACGAAGGTGTTAGTCGTTGAGTATTTTTTGCGGTTGAAAATCAGGAGGTTCCTCCATCGATGGGTTCCACAGTGGGTGAAGCCGTTTGTCTTCGATTTGGGAGTGTAAATTAATTTGTGTAAGCGGTCTAAAGTACAAGCAAAAAGGAGACCGCGACTATGCCGAGAAGACGGATTGAGAAGACTCGTGCCGATGAACTGCTGGATGAACTACTAGAGGATTACCAAGGCCCAGAAGCAATTTTGGGTAAGGATGGGCTCCTGAAACAACTGAGCAAACGCTTGGTAGAGCGAGCCCTGCAAGCAGAGTTGGGGCACCACCTGAACCATGAGCAACAAAGCAACAATGTTCAGGTTGAATCTCAAGCGGAGCTGGTTCGCAACAGCCGCAACGGCTACTCTGCCAAGACCGTGCAGGGAGACTTAGGCCAAATTCCCCTTCAGATTCCTCGCGACCGCCACAGCACCTTTGAGCCAGTGCTGGTCCCCAAAGGGCAGCGTCGCCTCGCTGGGTTGGAAGAGAAGGTGATTGGCCTGTATGCCAGGGGCTCAAGTACCCGTGACATTCAGGCCCATCTACAAGAGCTTTACGGGGTGGAGATTTCGGCCACACTGATTAGCCAAGTTACAGATGTCGTGATTGAAGAGGTTCGACAGTGGCAATCGCGACCCCTAGAGCCGGTCTACCCTATCCTCTGGCTGGATGCTCTGGTTGTCAAAGTTCGAGACAACAACCGTGTCTGTAACAAGGCTGTGTATCTGGCTTTGGGTGTCAATCTTGAAGGTCACAAAGAACTTCTAGGGATATGGTTATCTCAGACTGAAGGAGCCAAGTTCTGGTTAGGCATTCTCACAGAGCTGAAAAACCGGGGACTTCAGGACGTCTTCATTGCTTGTGTCGATGGACTGAGTGGTTTTCCTGACGCCATAGAAGCGGTCTACCCTCAGACTCAGGTACAGTTGTGCATTGTCCACCTAGTGAGGAACTCTCTCAAGTATGTTCCTTGGAAGCAGCAGCGCCAAGTAGCGGCAGAGCTGAAGCTTATTTACCAAGCCAGCACTGTGGAACAAGCTGAGGATGCCCTCACAACTTTTGCCCAGAAGTGGGATAGCCGCTACCCTACCATCAGCCAGCTCTGGCTGCGGCATTGGGAACAGATTATCCCCTTCTTTAACTATCCTGCAGACATCCGACGGGCAATCTATACTACTAATGCCATTGAGTCTCTCAACCGTTCTCTGCGGAAGGTTCTCAAGACTAAGGGCTCTTTCCCAGATGATGAATCTGTGGTCAAGTTGCTCTATCTCGTCCTCAGGAATATTGCCAGGAAGTGGACCATGCCAATTCGAGATTGGAAGGCTGCTCTGTCCCGCTTTGCCATTGAGTTCCCAGATCGCTTCCCACAATAATGTTCACTTGCTTACACAAAATTCTTGACATACTCTTCGATTTGGTGCTCGATCATGATTTGCCTTACTCCCAGGTGTTGAGGCTTAACCAGGGCTGGATTAACAAGGTAAAGCGATCGTCGCCTCACCCTTCATAAAACACCGCTGCTGCCATCCCCGTAATGTTAATGCTTCACACAACATAGATAATACAAATTTCAACGACCCTAACATGAGTAAATTTGATCAAGATCCAAAAGAGATCATTACAGTTCGTTCTGACATAGCCACGCAGAATCCTCAACAGTCGCCTCTTATTGGCATCTCTGCGAACACAGCAGGTACAAAGAAAATTTCGATGATTCTAGCGACAATTCCGCCTAATATAACTTCCGAGCCACATTTTCACTCAAACTATGAAACTGCAATTTATTTCCTCAAGGTCGCATCGAAACTCGCTATGGTCGAGAACTCAAACACTCTGTGGTGAACGAAGCAGGAGATTTCATTTTCATTCCTCCTGGTACTCCCCATCAACACCAAAACCAAATTGCAACAGAACCGGCTCAGGTAATAGTTGCCCGCAACACTCCGAATGAGCAAGAGGATATTGTGCTTACGACCCAACTTTGGAAAATTAGTGAGCGATAAAACAACTCTGGTTCCTGCTGATGCCTATCTAGAGAATGAATACTTCTGGAAAAATATAATGGTTTTTCAAGAAAACAAACGAATTGCAGTAATCGGTGCTGGTATCTCTGGAATTTCAGCAGCACACGTCCTCAAAAAGCAAGGATATAAAGCTGTTGTTTTTGAGAAGTATCCAGAGCTGGGGGGTGTATGGGCAGTCTCATATCCGGAAGTTCGTCTTCAGAATATCAGTTCACAATATCATTTATCCGACTTTCCTTGGACGTTCACACCCGATTTACATCCCACACAAACCCAAATTCAACAATATTTGGATGCAGCAGTTAATTATTTTCAGATTGATGTTCACCTCAACCATGAAGTGCTTGCACTTGAAGAACTAGAAGAGGGTTGGCGAGTTCGATATCAAAATCAAGCGGGTTGTCATGAAGATACATTTAAGTATGTTTTGATTGCCACAGGTCTATATACGCAGAAAAATCACCCAACATTTCCAGGAGAAGTGAACTTCACGGGTAAAGTTGTGACAGAACGAGAGATCAAATCCCTCGACATTTTTAATGACAAGCGTGTTGCAGTTGTGGGATTTGGCAAGAGCGCGATCGACATGGCTGTGCTAGCAGCGCAACGGGGACAGCAAGTACACCACATCTTTCGTCAACCCAGATGGCTGATCCCACGACGGATTTTGGGTCTCCACTATACTCACGTCTTATTTAGTCGCATTAATTCTGTGATGGTTCCAAGTTGGGCGTATCCAACGACAGCAGAGCGCTTCCTTCATCGCCGTCTCAATTTCATAGTCTCTAGTTTTTGGAAGCTAGTTGAGTTCATTTTGCGGTTACAGATTCAATGGATTGGTTTTGGGAACCAAGCTGCTGCTGGTCGATTAGAAGCCGTACAGCCGACGCACTCTTTAGTGTCTGATTTGCGATCGGCGACTGCGATCGCACCAGAGGCTTACTACCAATTCGTAGCTGAAGGTCGGATACAACCCCATCAGGCAGAAGTATTTGGTTTTTCTCAGGACACGCTTAAGTTAGAGCAGAGCCAGGAAATTCAGTGTGATGTCGTTGTATTGTCCTTAGGTTCGCAAACTTCAGTGTTTCCCTTTTTACCTGAAAAATATCGACATCTGCTGGAGGTTCACAAAGATGGGGTGCAACTGTACCGACACTTAGTTCACCCAAGCATCCCCAATCTTGGTTTTGTCGGGTTCAATCATAGTTTTTTACATGTACCCGCTGTTGAAATTGGGACACTTTGGTTTTGCGCTTATCTAGCCGGTGAGCTTGAATTGCCTTCAGTTGAACAGATGGAACAGGACATCGAAAAAGTTCGCCAATGGAAGAATGAACACATTCGCTTTGAACCCACACGCGCATCTGGGGTTAACGTCCGTTACCAGCAATACATCGACATCTTGCTGCGAGATTTGCAGGTTTCCCCCTACAGAAAAATGCCCAATATTCTTGCGGAGATCTTTGGTAGATACCATTGCTTCGACTACAAAAATGTATCGGAAGAATATAGCCACAACAAAACAAGCCGAACTGCGCCTTTGCGTCCGATCGCAGTTTCAACATGACGTTGATACGACAGTTTTGGGGGACAAGCCCAGGGTGCATCCCAGTCTGGAGAGTTTTAATCTGAGAATTGCCTGTTAAGATAAGCACAACGATGTGGAAGAACTTGCGCGACAAATACTTGTATCGGGCAGTAGATTCAGATGGAAATACCTTGGACTTTTTGCTCAGTGCTAAGCGTGATGCACAAGCCGCAAAACGCTTTCTACGTAGAGCGTTGAATGCGGTTCACACCCAAGAACCTCGTGTAATTAACGTCGATAAAAACGCCGCTTATCCGAAAGCCATTGATGAACTCAAAGAAAAAGAGAAGTTGTCTGAGCAAGTAGAATTACGGCAGAACAAGTACTTAAATAACATAGTTGAGCAAGACCATCG
>CADCWO010000240.1 GCA_902806435.1 uncultured Synechococcales cyanobacterium
AAGTTCATCAGGAGAAATCAAACAACGCTGTCCTGATCTTGCTACCTTTCCTCCTCTTCAAAATGGATAAAGTCGAGCTAAGAGTGATGTTGTTCAAGATAATTGCCTCCTAATCGGGTTAATCAAGTGGTACTGTTGGGCGCTTTGTCCATCAACCCATTAGCTTAAACTTGGTATTAGAGTGTAGTTGGCAATACTAATTAAAGTGCCAAGAATAAGTGATTATGAAATGCCCTTTCTTCTTCTTCGTCTCTGTTCAAACCGTCGATTTAGTAATGACGCCACTTGAAGTGGCTCAATTTGAACATCCAAGAAGGGAGAATGCACAACTGTGTTAACCTACTTTGGTCTTCAATTTTCGGAGGAATATAAACCATCATCAACGGCTCAAGCCACTCAAAGTCATGACAGGCTAGTTTTGGCACAGGTGCCACCAACGGGATGAGTTATACTTACATTTTGGCCCTCTCAGTTGCTGTGCTGTCGCTGATACTATCTACTTATGCGTTGCTCAATAATCTAAGGCTACGAAAACGAGTCATTGCTCTAGAGGTTTCAAGGGGACAAGAGAAAAACTCTCAAGTTCGTAAAGCCAGTCTAATTGCAAGCTTAGCAACTGAAGAAGTATCTAAAATCGGTGGAGCAATTCAGTTCTCACGTTATCAATTGAAAATTAGGAACTTAGGGGCAATCGAGGCCAAAGATGTCAGAGTTATCGTTAACGGAGAGCCCTTGCTGGAAGTACCGTATGTTGAGCCAAGAGCAGATATTGACTTTTACATTGATAAGTCTGCTGAGCTAGCTCCACGGTTCAACGTATTTGTCTCTTGGTCGGATAAGTTTGGTACACAGGAAACTTACAAAACGACTTTGGCATGAGTTATAGAACCCATTTGACATCTTTTACTGTCATGAAGTAACGTTATCGCAAAAGTGTAATCTCGATGCTATGCCGTACACGAGTAGCTTGACAGACGAAGAATGGGAACTACTCGAACCCCTCCTGCCTCAGGTCCTGCCGCCTAAGAAGAAGACAAGACCTTCCAACTGGAACAAACGCGAAATCCTTAATGGCATCTTCTACCAACTGAAGAATGGTTGCAACTGGCAAGACTTGCCGAAAGACCTGCCGCCCTACTCGACCGTGTATTGGCATTACAAGCAGTGGCCAGACACAGGGTCAATCGAGAAACTGATGAACGTCTTACACGGACAGGTGCGTGAACTGGTGAAAAAAAAGCCAAGTGGACGACGTTAATTATCGTTGACTCGCAAGCGGTGCAAAATACCTGCAATGCGAGCGTGGACTCGAAAGGCTATTGTTTCTACAAATCGACCAATGGAATTAAACGGCATCTTGCTGTCGATACGTTGGGATTTCCTTTCTTTACCCACTGCACCCAAGCGAACCTATCGGATGATGCAGGGTTGCTTGAGATGTTAGTTCAGAACATCGAGTCTTTTCAGTCAAAGCCCGTTAATATTCCCAAGATTACCATCCTGTTAGATCAGGGTTATCACCCGGAGCATCTGACGCAGGAGTTAGAGAAGGTGTATCCGCAGATCATGCGGAAAATTAAGTTTGAACGCTCGACGAAACCTTCAACACAAGAGAAAGTCGCTCAAGGAAAGTCTGGGTTTATTCCAGCAGTAGCGCGATGGGTAATTGAGCGCTCCAATGCTTGGATGGAGCGATGTAAGATCCTTGTTAAGAACTTCGAGAGAACCCTGTCGAATGCGACTACCAAGATCAATCTTTGTTTTGTCAGGCTGATGATGAAGAGACTTGCAGCTTCTTAGAGATCTCAAATCGGTTCTATAGAGTAGGCATGAACCCTACTCCTCTTCCTCCAGGCGTAGGGTTTTTCATTTAACTTGTTGTGGTGAGCCGCCATCGAGCGCCAGATTCTGCCCAGTCACAAATCCAGACGCATCGGAACACAGCCATATCACCGCTTCAGCAATGTCATTGGGTTGCCCAACCCGCTGCAATGGGATACTATATTTGCCGCGACCTGTTCCAGCAGTCCTACGGGTGCGTGTGCCCACAGTTCAGTTTCCACAGCACCGGGACTAACGGCATTGATGCGAATTCCCTCTGAAGCATATTCAGCCGCTGCTGCCCGTGTCAGAGCTGCCACTCCACCTTTTGCAGCCGCATAAGCGCCATAGTTTGGTACACCCAAAATGCCGCCCTGAGAAGACATATTGACGATGGCTCCCTTGCCTGAGCGCAATATCGCCGGGATTTCGTACTTAAGGCACAGCCAGACAGATTTGAGATTCACCGCAATCTCTTGCTCCCAATCCGCTTCCGAAAGTTCGATCAGTCTACCAGGTTTTCCTGACCAGCATTGTTGAAAGCACAATCGAGCTGGCCATATCGTTCTAGAGTGTGATCAACTAATGCCTGCACATCTCCCGATTGCGTCACATCCGTTTGGAAAAAGCTCGCTTCACCTCCCGCTTCAACAATCTGTCGCACCGTTTCTTCGCCTTCATTCACTCGTCGCGCTGCAATTACCACTTTGGCTCCTTCTCGAGCAAAGGCGATCGCAGTAGCTCGACCAATCCCCGAACTTCCTCCCGTCACCAATGCGACGGTCTCTGTCATACGTCCGCTCATCTATCCTTCTCCTGTTTTTAAGCAAAGGGTTTTACTCATCTGAGGCTGTCAGTTGGTGGTCATTATTTCTGTGAAGCGGTGGAATCGGCAAGCGTTTTCTGAAAATGGGTGGCGACGGCTGCAACAGCGGTAGCAACCTGTGGATCGCGATCGTAGAAGTCGAGGTGCTGACCGTTCGTCCACACAAGTTGCTTCTGTCCACCCAACTGGGTGTAAAACTTGCGAGCATTGTTGGGCAGAGCAGAACCATCGCTATGCACAATCAGGGTCGGAGCTTTAATTCTAGAGGCAATTACCACTCCATTAAACTGCTGCCATTCGTGCCACGACATGACGGCAAAACGGTTTGTCCACTGGGGAATCACACCGCGTTCTTTGCTACCGTAGTAGCTGACATCACCAGACATCGCGGCACTAGAATCTCTTTGAGCATAGGCAGGAACATACTCTACCTCACCTGTGCGATCAAACTTTTGACGAGCAGCTTTGCCAATGCTCATGCGGCGCGCTACGGTTTCCTTGCCAAACAAAGCTTGGAGAGATTCTGGATCATGCAACCAGGCAGCTACAGTCGCAAAGGATTTGAAGTTGGCATCCTCAGCAACCGCTTTCGCCATGTAACCTGCACTGGCACAAATCCCCAAGCCACCGATGCGATCGCCATCAACCGCAGGCAATGACTTCAGAAACGTAAGCGCGTTCTTGATATCCTGCACTTTTGCTGCAGGGGATTCATACTGACGGGGAGTACCGCCGCTTTCTCCCCAGTAGCGGAAGTCGAAGGCAAAGGTGGCAAAGCCGCGATTGGCCAGCCGTTGAGCATACACCGCAGGCATCTGTTCTTTGACAGTCGTCCAAGCACCCGTCACGACGATCGTGGGCAGTTGATCGCCCGCTTTGTAAGTAGTAGGAAGATAGAGATTGCCGACTAGGGTTTCGTCTTCACTTTGAAAGGTGGCACGGTTCATTCCCGGTCTGAGCGTAGGTTGAGTCGTCTTCATTGTTGGTGCCTGGTTAGCAGAAGCATCAGGCGCTGCCGCCAAAACAGAGGGCATAGGGGCAAGAGCAAGAAGGGCGATCGTCCCAAAGGAGATAAAATTTGTTGCGTTCATGACGAATTCCTGTTTCTTGAATTGGGTTTTGCTTCGACACCTCAAGATTAGAAGAAAGCCTTACTAAGCTGAAGCCCATTCTTGCGCTGTTTTGTTGAAATCTTGCGCTCTCGATAAGAAGCTGTCAGAATCGAGGGCGCAAATTGAGTAAAGGGAGCTAGTTTTATCTGCTGGCTGCTGAGCTATAACCTAAACCATGCCAGTGTTTCATGAACTATCCCACTGCCGATACAGCAAGAATATCCCACAGTAGCGCCCCAACAACCTTGAATATATAGTCTTGGGTTGGCCAGCCCGGCGCTGATTCAAACTACGCACAGGCAATCCTTTCAACTTCATTGAGGTCTTGACTGACACGGTACAAGTTAGGGTTCAGGATATTGAACAACGCCTGATGTGGGGCTTGGCCTTCACCCATTATGAACTTCAAGGGGCTGGGAGGAGCGATTTGCCCTTGTTTGCCCCGAAATTCAGAGCCAAGCGCAAAGGCGAAGTAGGCCCAATCTGGCAAAGTGACCGCCAGAGGAATTGGCTTGAGTCGCTGCTGAATGAGAACGCAAAGGCTCGACCCTTCTCATAGAAGTCGTGGATCAACCACCAAAACGAGCCACGGCTGATGGGCATGATGCTTATTCCGAAGCTACTGATAGAGTCTTAGCCAAACAGGTCGTGCATCGGGTGAGTACTTGTCTATGCAACGGATTGAGCGACTATCCTGGTGTAGCACTACTCACCGATGCTAGGATTTGGAACCTTTGCGTCAGCCAAGCTACCAAGTCCTTGATCAAGTGCGCCATTATTTGCGGCTTCGCACTCGTATCACAGAGCTGGCGGCGAAGGGTTTGTAGTTCAGCTCCAGCAGCTGCAAGTGGTTTTCTAATCAGATTAAGCTTAAAGAAAGGAGACGAAGGCTGACCGGTTCAACCTTCTCAAACACTCAAGACAGTTCTGACAGATTCTTCAAGCAGGTATTTGGAGGTCTCCAAAGGTATTTCTCAAACATCCTTTTAATCTCACAAAGTTCTCCGGCAAGTTAAACAATGTAAAACGCTCAAAAGTTAATGGTTGAAACAATTATTTTTCTTCTGCTTATTGGGCTAGTCATCGCGGGGATTTTAGTCAACCCTATCGTAATTAAACGGCGACGCAACCGTCTCAAACGTCGCCCTTTCCGCCCACTTTGGCATACCATTATTGAAGATAATCTTCCCATTTACGATTGTCTTTCACCCAGTGAACGTAAACAACTTCAGGGGCACATTCAAGTGTTCTTAGCTGAAAAACAATTTATCGGGTGTGGCGGATTACAAGTGACGTTGGAAATGAAGCTGATCATTGCTGCTGTGGCCTGCCTACTCTTGCTCAATGAGCGAGGATACTACTTCCCTAAACTTCGGACAATTCTGGTTTATCCCAGTACCTATCTGGTTAATGAAACCACCTCCATCGGCAATCTTTTTGTCGAGGAAAGGCGTGTGGCAAGATTAGGCGAATCCTGGATCAATGACCAAGTGATACTGTCGTGGGAGCAGGTAAAAAGAGACACTACTAACTGGCAGGATGGGCATAACGTTGTGCTTCATGAATTTGCCCATCAACTAGATCAAGAAGATGGTAAAGCTGAGGGTGTTCCTTTTTTGCAACAAAACTCAGATTATCCTATTTGGGCGAAAGTGATGACAGAAGAATATCAACAGCTCTGTACTGATATTGAAAGAGGTGCAAAAACCGTAATTGATAGCTACGGTGCAACAAATCCTGCAGAATTCTTTGCTGTAGCAACTGAGACATTCTTTGAGAAGCCGCAAAGATTACTCAAGAAGCATCCAGCAATTTATAGACTATTGCAACGCTATTATCAACTAGATCCTGTGCAGTGGTCCTAGGTTAGGCAACGTCAGGATTATCTAATTTATTGTGATTAATCTATGCCCACATTAGCCAAACTGGTTGCAGGGCTAGTGTGGCTCAGGGCTACCTCCTCTTTTAGCTCAAGCCTGTAGGTCTTTGACCCATTGACGTCATATTTGTCCCTCAGAATAAAAGTAACGAACCTGATGGAAGTTTATGACCTGGCCATACATCATTGGTATTACTACGTTTGATCAGAATGAACATGGCCATTACCATCTGGCAAGCGCATCTGTAAAGGCAGTGCGATTAGCAGGTGGCTTGCCCGTCCTGTTGCCTCCTGGCGAACCCGACCCAGCAGCCATCCTAGAATTTGTAGATGGTTTGATCTTCTCTGGTGGTGGTGACCTTGACCCATTAACTTATAATGGTTCAGCGCATCCTGCTGTCAGGATGGCAGGCTCTACGCGTGATGTCTTTGAGCTGGCACTGGCAAGGCTTGCTCTTAAAGCTAGCATCCCCGTCTTAGGCATCTGTCGAGGCCTAGGGGTACTAAGTGTAGTTAGTGGAGGCAATCTGGTGGCTCACATTCCAGACGAATTTGGTGAGGTAGTAGCGCATAGCATAGCACCCACTCAGACTGTTGAGCATCCTGTGCAGATTGAGCCATCCAGCCAGCTTTCTAAGGTCATTGGGGCGACCCAGATGACAGTGGTTTCTGGGCACCATCAAGCAGTACGTACTGCACCGTTAGGGTGGCACGTCGCCGCACACGCTGCAGATGGGGTCATCGAGGCAATAGAGCACAAACATCATCCTTGGGCGTTTGCACTGCAATGGCACCCAGAGCTTGCCATTAATGATCCCCAGCAGCAACGGATTTTTCATGCCTTGGTTGAAGCAGCACGTGAGCGAAAGACAGTACCCCTACTGAAGATGTAAAACGGTGGAAAAAGACTGGAAGCAGTTTAAGATTGGCTCAGTATCTGCTGGACTGTGTGCAGTAATGCCCATCGCTCGAAGCCTCGATAAAACTCGAAACCTGATCCTTTGCCTCATTAGACCTGCTTTGAAAATCAAGCTCTATCCCTGTGGTTGAGCAACGCTAAGCGGAACGAGCTGAACCTGATAGCCCAATCGCTCGACCTGTTGTTGCAGCCTCTTCAAACGTTGTTCTTGAGCGTATTGACCAGCGTCGCTAGCACGATAATCCCGACAAGGCTGATGTTGTTTCAACATGTGATAGACCGCGATCAATAGTCGATGGGCCACGCCAACAATCGCTCGCTTGTGTTCTCGTCTGGCGGCTAAGCGACGATAGACGCTGGCAAAGTAGGAGGTTTTACAGCGCACCGCAGCATTCGCCATCTGCACTAACATCCCCCGCAGCCAACGATTACTGGGCGGCACCTTCCCCAAACACTGCTTTCGCGCACTCTCATGATTGCCTGGACAAATACCTGCCCACTTACACAAGTGAGCTGAGCTGGGAAATCGTCCCATATCTACCCCGACTTCTGCCAACAGCAGCTCAGCACTGCGACGAGCAACCCCAGGAGCGTCAACGCCTGCTGCCAGGAGAACCATCGCTCAGAGCCATCAGGGCAAGTGGAGCTGGGAGGGGCTGGATGCTCAGAGTGGGGTGGAAGAGATTGAGACTGAATGAACTGCTCAATGCGCTCATCGAACTGTTGGAGATGGGCTTCGAGAAACTCGAGTTGCTCAAGATGGGTTTGGATCAAAAAGCGATGATGCTCTCGTACCCAGCCTGTGAGTGCTTCGTTTAAGGCGGATTGTTTGCGCCGCAATCGTCCTTTCGCATGCTCTGCCAGAGCTTCTGGATTCTCGGTTCCATTAACTAGCGCTTTAAGCATGGCTCTGGCAGAGACGCCACTAATATCAGTCACG
>CADCWO010000241.1 GCA_902806435.1 uncultured Synechococcales cyanobacterium
GATAGGCTCCAATCAAAAATAGAGATTGAGCTTGCTCATCCAGCAGCATCAGTTCGATTAACTTCAACGTGGCGGAGTCTATCCACTGCAAGTCATCTAAGAAGATCACTAAAGGATGTTCCCTTGAACAAAACACCCGCACAAACTGCTGGAAGATTCGATTGAACCGATTCTGAGCTTCCATCGCTCCCACTTCCGGCACGGGCAACTGCTTGCCAATAATCAGTTCTACTTCGGGAATTACATTAATAATCAATTGTCCGTTGCTGCCTAATGCGTTGAGAAGACGCGATCTCCACTGCTGCACCTGGTCATCTGGTTCACCAAGCAGTTGGCGCATTAAGTTTTGCAAAGCAGCCGCGATCGCGCTGTAGGGAATGTTGTGCCCAAGTTGGTCAAATTTACCCGAGATAAAATAGCCGCGCTTTGCCGTGATGGGTCTGTAGAGTTCTTGTACTAAGGCTGACTTCCCAATGCCAGCATAGCCAGATACCAACATCATTTCGACTTTTAATTGAGAATCTCCTCTATTCTTCACTCCCAATTCTTCATTTCCTGTTGCTACTACTCTGTCAAACGCCGCCAATAATGCTCCAATCTCTTCTTCGCGTCCATACAGTTTTTGGGGAATTTGAAACTGATCAGAAATGTCTCGCAAACCTATCTGAATACAATCAATCCGGTTGCTTGCTGCTAATTGCTGGGCACAGGTTTCTAGATCTGCTTTGATGCCCCAGGCACTCTGATAGCGATCCTCCGCATTTTTCGCCATCAATTTCAAAATGATGTCGGAAACGGGTTTGGGAATCTTTCTATTTAGTTCATGAGGTGGAACAGGTTGTTTGGCAAGATGACAATGAACGAGCTCAAGGATGTCCGTAGTGGGAAATGGCAGGTGCCCAGTTAGAAGTTCGTAGAACGTTACCCCAAGCGAGTAAAAATCAGTGCGGTAATCAAGCAAACGGTTCATGCGCCCTGTTTGTTCTGGAGACAGGTAGGCAAGTGTCCCCTCTAAATCATGAGGGCTTCTGAAAGTCGGATTCGTGCGGTTAAAGCGGGTGGCAATCCCAAAGTCAATAAGTTTGATAACACCAGTAGCCAGATTGAGGACGATGTTACCAGGATTGATGTCCTTATGAATGACATTAGCAGCATGGACTCTGCCCAGAATATCCGCTAGGTCTATGGCAAAACTCAGAAACGCGGATAGGGACATCGGGCAGAAGCCTGGGCGCTTGTGCATCCATTGCTCTAAGGACTCCCCACCAAAGTCTTCTAAGAGAATAACAAGCGTACGTTGATAGTCCTGCTGGCTGTATGCCTTGACCACTCCTTCCAGGTTGAGAGAGCGGGTAATCTGATATTCCTGCCTGTAGCGGGTCAGTTCTTGAGGAGAGGGGTAGTCTTGCTTGAGTAGCTTAACCACAACCGCCCGATCATCTTGCGATCTGATGCCCCGATACACCAAAGAAGCTGAACTCTCATAGATTTTGCTTTGAATAGCGACTCCGGATGGGGCAATCATTGAACGTTCTCCATGAGTAGCATTACTTATCCTAGCGATCAACCGCACTCATAGATGTCTACTTCAACACGCTGATGACTTGGTAGCAGGTTACTGTCAAACAACACCAGCGTGGGACGGTTCTGTTGCAAAAACTGGAGAAGTTACAAAGACTCCTGAGTCATCACCCAGCTTAGGCAGCCACGCCTAGTACTTGAGCCATGAAGCTCAGTTGGGTTTGCACATCTCCCTTTGATACGCATATCACTTGTCCGTTGCGTAGTATGTGCATTGCCTCGTATCCCTTGATGGTCCTTCTAGCTGTTTGGAAGGACTTGAATCCCAACCCTGGCTTGATCAGCCTCTGCAGGAATCGATGGTCCTGCTTAGTCACATTATTTAGGTACTTGTTCTGCTGTAGCTCGGTAGATTGTGGTAGCGCCTTGTCTTGCTGAAGTGTGGTAAAGGCTGGGGGATAAGCCTTGTGCTTGTCGGCATTGATCACGCTTGGCGTTGAGCTGTTTCTGGCATTGAGGGTGTTGCGGAAGAATCGTTTTGCAGCAGTAGCATCCTGCTTCGTTGTGAGGAGAAAGTCCAAGGTATCTCCATCCTTGTCAACAGCTCAATACAGCCATCGTCCTTGGCCTTTGACCTTCACGTACACCTTCGCAACAATGTAGCCAAAATCTCGCTAGACTTCAGTGCAACAATTGCACGCAAGCAGATGCAGGTAGTCCTGCAGCAGCAGACTTCCAGCTTTGCGAGCCCTACATCGGAGAGCTGCCATGGCGAACCATCATCCTCCAACACTTCCCGTAGAGGTGGAATTTGAGTATAGCCGCCTTGCAAGTCAGTACTTGGTGGATGCCTACGCTCAGGTTCTGCCTGAACTTCGCTCAGCATCTAAGGATTCAAAGGCCCATCATAAATTCACGCGTGTAAGCATTCAGGAGGTATAGCATCTTTCAATCATATGAGGGTACAGTAGCAGCAATGGGCAAACCAGTTCCTGATGTCTTTTAGCCTCACTAAATCCAAGGCGTCGCTGACAGCTTCGTCCAAAGCATCTCGGGTTCGGGCTGCCACAGAACGTAGATATGCCTTTAGCTTGGACCAGGAGTTTTCGATGGGGTTGAAGTCCGGCGAATAGGGAGACAGATACACCAGCCGAGCACCTGCGGCTTCAATCGCGGCTCGGACTCCTGCGACTTTGTGAGCCGGTAGATTGTCTAGAACAACACAGGCACCGGGCCACAGATTCGGTACCAAAATTTGCTCGACGAAGGTGATAAAAACATCACCGTTAGTACCCCCCTCAACTGTCATTGCTCCCACAAAACCGGTCAAGGCAATGGCTCCAATCAAGGTGACATTTTTCCCTCGGGAGTAGGGGCGCTCACCATAGGCTCGTTGACCTTTGAGTGCTCTGGCATACAGCCGCACGAGTGCTAGATTCACCCCTGTCTCATCAATAAAGATCAGATCCTCGGGGCGCACCTCCCGGATACTCTGCCAGTATTGCTGTCTGAGGATTTGCACCCGTTGCGTTTCAGCTTGAGTGGCATGGAGGGACTTTTTTTTCGTGTCAACTTCAGCTGTTGCAACTGCCGGCACAAGGTGCTCTGAGACACACGGACTCCAGTGTGTTGGTAGAGGCGCTCACATAACTCGGCTAAGGTGGCATCATTGTCCTGCTCTACCCATTGTTCTACGACGTGCAGATGCTCAGCCAGTTTTGCTGCAAATCCACCCCCCTGACGTTTTGGGGCAATGGTCCCCTCTTGTTGATAGCGTTTCAGGAGTTTTTGCACAAAGCTCTTGGCGACCTTGAAGCGTTGAGCGACTTGACGAATTGACCCTTCCTGATTCGTGTAGGCATGAATGATCTTCTGGCGCAGGTCCAGGGAGTATGCTTTCATTGGCAACACCAACTCTATTACTGTCTAAGTCTTACTGTGCCTTATTTAGTTACAAATTGCTATATCATGGTTTGCAAAGCAATTATAATTGGCGCCGTGCTGATGGTCGCCGTGTGGCCTTCCGGTTGCGCGCAAGCGCAAAAAGAGAAGCCAGAGGACGCAAAGACAGCAGGTGCGTCGTCGCCTGCCGATACCGCGCCGATTACCGCGTACGCTAACGACAAGGCCGAAGTGGTTTTATCGCGTGCGGGTCAGGAATATCTGCGGTTCGGCTGGGCGGTGTGGGGGCCGAACTGGGCGTATACGGGACTCGATGGCCAGACGACAGCGCAAAATGGCGTTTCAAGCGGCGAACTTAAGGGCAAACTGAGCGGCACACAAACGCCCGCCAAAATTGTGTTTGGCGCGCAGAAAACCGGCCCGCGCACCTTAAAAATTACCTATTCGGCAAGCGTCGAAACCGATTCGCCGCTGACGTTAATGATCGCCGGCTTTAATCCTGGCCAGGCGTTCAATGGCCGCGAATCGCAAGTTGCATCTCAAGGCGGCGCCAAAACGGTCAAGATTCCGTTTGAACGCGGGAATTTGGGCGAGAAAGTGCAGAGCGTTAAGCTGTCCGATGCCGCCAATCGGGAGACGACACTCAAGTTCGATCCGGCTATCGAAATTCAATTGGATGGCGGTGCGCGCGTCGTGCTGGCGAAAGGCAAATTGAAAGCTGGGCAAGTGCGGTCGGTCGCAATTAAAGTCGAACTGCCCGAAACCGTTCAATGGTATGGCAGCGTGAGTGAAATTCCCAACGAGATAGGCCTCAATACCTGGTATCCCTGGAGCGCGACCGGCGACACAAGCGCGAGCGTGCTGGGCATGGACAATTGGAATACCCATCCGGCGGGCCAATTCGGACGCATTTTGCGGCGCAGTTCGCGATTGATTTACAACAACAAGCCGATTAAATTGTGGGGCTTGAACCTGAGTTTCGGCGCGACGGCTCCCGAAAAAGCTTTGGCGAACAAGCGAGCTCTATTTTATCGCAAATACGGCGTCAACGCCGTGCGCCTGCACAAATGGGCCGATGGTTCGGGCTGGGCGGGTATTTTGAAGGAAGACAGCGCCGTCGAGTTCGACCCAGAGGCGCTTGATCGCTTCGATTATCAAATCGCCAAGCTGAAAGAAGCAGGAATTTTCGTCAAATTATCGGCGACATTTGGTTCGCTCAATCTGGGCACCAAGGACAAAGCGCAGGTGCCGTGGATCGAAGAGTTTGGCCCCTTCAAAGATGGGCGCATCGAAACGCCGCACAGCGCGATTCACTATTCGCCCGAGCTGCAAGCTGTGCAAATCGCGCAGGTCACGAACCTGCTCAAGCATCGCAATCCATATACGAAGTTGACCTACGCACAGGAACCTGCCGTTTCGTTCATCGAAATTATCAACGAGCAAAGCATTTTGTTCTGGAGTTCGATGGATCCTCTCAAGAAAAGCGCGACGTTGCGCCGGCAAGTCGGCAAGCGTTTTAGCGATTGGCTGCGGGCCAAATATAAAGATCAAAAGGGTCTCGATGCCGCATGGGGTGAAGGTAGCATGAACGCGCTGTCGAGCGAAGTCACAGTGGAAGGTGGCGAAAGTTTGGAGAACAACAACGTTTTGCCGCTGGGCAATCCGTGGTTTTGGGAGCCCGACCAGCTCAACGGCTCACAAAAGTCGAGGCGCCGACGATTGCTCGACACACTACAGTTCCTGACCTTGCTGCAAGATGAGTTCTACGGCCGTTACACCAAGGCAATGCGCGACGCAGGTTACGAAGGCGAATTGGTCGGCTCGAACTGGCAGGCCGGACGCGCTTTGAGCCACTTCGCCAACCTGCATTCCGATGCGCTCGTCGGTACCATTGACCGCCACAACTATTTTGGCGGCATGGCCAACGCCACGATGATTTCGCGCGCCGGTTCGGGCCTGCTTTCATCGGGAATGCAGCAGGTCGCTGACCGACCCTTCATGCTGTCCGAATGGATTCACACCTTCCCCAACGAATACGGTTTGGAAGGCCCAGCGATTCTGGGCGCCTACGGCATAGGATTGCAAGGCTGGGACGTTTCGTATTTGTTCCAGAACGATGACGACGGCACCTTTTCCAACCGTCTGGGCCGTGCCGAATGGGACGTGACCGCGCCGCAGCTACTGGGCATCTTTCCGGCTGTAGCGCGCCAGACTATACGCGGCGACGTCCAAGAATCTCCTGTCGTCGCGAAGCGCAATGTTCATTTCCCTTCACTGTTTGAAGGCGAAATCAGCTTCGACGACAAAGTCGTGCAAGGCTACGATATCAAGGAACTCGATTCCTCCAAAGTTCCCGCCCGTGCTCTGGCCGTCGCGCGCAGTGTCGTTGATTTCACGTCCAAAGCCGAAGCAACGCCGGTTTTCTTGCTTCAGCCCTACGAACAAAAAGGCGCGCTCGTCTCTTCCACCAAACAGCTTTCGTGGACGGAAAGTCTGACCCCAACGGGCGGCTTTTTCACCATGAACACACCCGCGACAAAAGCGGTTGTCGGCTTCGCGCAAGGTCGCACCTTCGCGTTAGGCAAAGTCACAATCGAACCGCAAAGCCGCTACAGCGCGATTTATCTGACGGTGCGCGAACCGCATGGCACACTTGTAACCGCCAACGATCTGCTGATCGTCGTGATGGCGCGGGCGCGCAACACAGGCCAGAAGTTTTCGCCCGACGGCGCGGCAATGCTATCGCCCGGCAAAGGCCCGATTCTGATGGAGCCAGTCAGAGCGCGCCTTACATTGCGCCGTACCGGAACGCCGCAAGTCTTTGCCCTCGACCACGATGGCAAAATAACGGCTACAAAAATCGCGGTTAAAAACGGCGTCATCGAAATCGACGGCGCCCGCGATAAAACACCTTATTACCTGGTTCGCTATCCATAAAATTGAAGTGCGAAAAACGGTCCACTAAGACATCGGCGGCCCCAACGAAGACGGCCCGCCGAAAAGAAAGGAGGCACTTCCATATGACGCGCTGCACCTGGCGCTAAACTGCGCTCCTTCGTCGCTCATTCCGACTGCACTTCCAGCGGTGGTTGAGTTTGATCGTTGTAACGGTGTGGGCGGCGTTGAAGCGCGAAGGCGGGAGTACTCTGACCTACTCTGAGCGCTGATATTTGGCGGTGCGCGTAAATTGGCGGCGTCGGGTTTGTCAGTTCCTCCGGCTCGCTCTGGCGCGGCTTGTATCCCTCTTTCATCAGTTTAGGCAGAGGAGAAGCATAAATTTGCTAGTTGCTCTTGGGCTGGCAACCAACCTTTGAACTGCAATGCAGAGGTATGGAGGGAGCAAGCACAATTTGATCAGTGGAGAAATCTGTAGGAGCAGGATGAGAACAACTCCACAATCACCGTTAAACAAGTAATCAGCCGCGTCAAAAACCTACAAAGACTTGCCAGACAAGGAGTAAAGGAAATTGAACTAACCTTGGCTGACATAGATCGCTGCAAGTAGGCAATTCAGCAAGCTGAGGCAGCTAGTCAAGGATTACAGAGCCCAGAAATATTCTCACGCTATGAACGGCATATCACCTGCAGTTGTATGAAGCCTTGGATCGGTTCAGTGCGATTATAGACCAACGAAAGCAAAGGGATTCCGTTGGTTCGTTTGGACAAATCGACCTTCGTGGAATGTCGGCTGACAAGACAGAGGAAAGATTGCAACAAGTTGAGTAGCTATCGGCTTCTACCAGCCCTAGCGATCGCTGCAGTAGTCTTTAAAATTGGGAACAAAGTTAGTGATCACGCCAGGTCCCTGAAATTTCCAAGGACAAGCCCCCTCTGACTGTGGTTGTAGCCTGGCTTAATGCTGCTAAACCCAAACTGACGCAAGTTTTAGCAAGGTTGGGAGACGTAAAACTACGAAAGCAGACTCAATTCCAAATTGCTAAACTACGACTGTCTAGAGTGAACCCCTAACCTGGCCAGAAGCCTTAATGCCAAACCCAATAGAACAGTACGTTCACTACTCGGATGATGTAGAAGT
>CADCWO010000242.1 GCA_902806435.1 uncultured Synechococcales cyanobacterium
CTATGTAGTTGCCAAGCGTCTGAGCATCAATCGGATGAAACACAGATTGATCTTTGCCGTAGCATGGTCAAGCGTTCGTTCAAAGGGAAAGCAATCGAGAAAAAAGCTTCTTACCTTACCATAAAGTTCAGTATTTGCAACACAACAGTAATGTCTTGGTACTCACAATTTCCTCACATTATTTTTTTAGTGTCAAAGTATAGGCGTTGCGACAAACTTTGGAGCTAGGGTCTTCCTAGAAGTAAAATCTTGAAGGATAGCGTACAAGAGAAAGGCGAGTAGCTTCTTGTTTTATTCTTGCCAAGTTCAGTGGATTCCACAAACGCAGAATGTAGAGATTATTGGGCAAGTGCATGCCATCAATAAGCGATTGTAGATGCGGACTTGGGAGAAGTTATCCATCCCATTAGAAGTTTGCTTGCAAAAACTAGACTCAACTTTGACTCTCGCTTCCTGGGTTGGAGAGGGAAGGAAAATGATTCAATGTATAAGTAAAGCTAACTTTACAGCTACTGACCTAGATCGATTTGCTCAAGAATTAAACCACGATGGAATTTGTGTAATTCGTGGACTCTTCGGAAGAGAGCTGATTGAAGAGTGGGCCAAAGCTTTCGATTCGCTGTTCCAAGAGCGCCAGAATCAAGCTGGGGCATTAGCCCCCCGCGAACAAGCCCGCTTCTATCTCACATTGCCCTGGGCGCCCCCGTTCGCTGATGCAGATGTCTTTGCTAATCCAGTAATCTTGGGCGTTCTCGATCGCGTGTTTGCCCAGGAGTATGTGATGGTGCAGTTGGGGGCGGACGTTCCGGTACAGGGCTCAGATTATCAGGCAATCCACCGGGATATTCGCCCGCTTTTCACAGACCGAGTGGTAACACCCTTGTATGCTCTGTCAGTCAATTTTCCGCTTGTCGAAGTAACAGCAGAGAATGGTCCATTCCAGATGGCTCGGGGCACGCATCTCTGGCCGCGTGAGGAGGGTCTGGCAAAGATTGCCAGTGGCGAAATTCCCATGGAGTCTTTTGAGATGATGCCGGGTGACGTATCCATCCGAACTCCCTTTGCACTGCATCGCGGCTCACCAAACCGGACAAACAAGCCAAGGCCAATGATTGTCATGGGCTACGTGATGCATTGGCTGCATACCCCGGAAGTGGACTTAACTCTGCCGCGGCACTACTATGAGAGCTTACCCGAACGGGTACGGCAGTTGTTGCGGTGCCAGGTGGTGGATCAGTTGTCACCAGAAAAAGTTGAAACTTACCTAACCTTCAAGTACTAGAATTTATTGCGCCTTCATTACAAAGATCTCAAGCATACAGAGCCGTAACAGAATAGAGGAGGGAGCTGAGACGATCAAAGAAGATTTATGAGATCTATCTTCTAGACAGGCAGGCGCATGATAGCTTAGCGGTTTTTGAGAAGGGCTATATGCCTAAGGAGTCTTGATGTCTCATCCCGAACCAACGCCCAGAGCTGCTACTCAAAGGCGAACCTACTATACCAACCCGGTCTACACAGGCTATTTCGCAGACCCTTTTGTCTGGGAGTACCAAGGCCGATACTATGCGGTGGGTACCGGCGCGGCGGAGGCAGAAGGACAAGTGGATAAGATTGGGGATGCCTCTGGCGTCAACCCTACTAGCAAACTGTGCGTCTTTCCCCTCCTGTGCTCTGAAGACTTGCTGCAATGGCATTTCGTCGGAAACGCGCTGCTGCGACCAGACCCCACCTTAGGTGATAACTTTTGGGCACCCGAAGTCGCCTACTGCGACGGCACGTTCTACCTCTACTACTCGGTGGGGCATCAGGACAAGGATCATCAGTTGCGCGTTGCCACTAGTAACAAACCAGTGGGGCCATATCGAGACGTTGGAGAGCCACTCCTCGATCTGAAGTCCTGCCCTTTCGCCATCGATCCGCATCCGTTTTGTGATGATGACGGGCAGTGGTATCTGTTCTACGCCCGTGATTTTCTAGATGCGCAGGAGGGTATACGCCCAGGCACGGCGCTGATGTTAGACCGGTTGGAAAGCATGACGAAGCTGGCGGGACAAGGGCAACCCATCTTGCGCGCCCGCTCTGATTGGCAGCGGTTTCAAGCGAAGCGCTCAATGTACGGTAGAGTTTTTGATTGGCACACGTTGGAAGGACCCTGTGTTCGCAAACACGCAGGCCGCTATTACTGCTTTTACAGTGGTGGACGCTGGGAAACCGAGAGCTACGGCGTAGACTATGGAGTGGCGGATAGCGTAGTCGGTCCCTATTCCGATGCAGGTAACGAGGCAGGGCCGCGCGTGCTGAGATCTGTTCCCAGTCATGTTCTAGGACCCGGGCACAATTCAGTTATCGTCAGTCAAGATGGTCAGACAGAATACATCATCTACCATGCCTGGGACCCGAACAGGTCAAAGCGGCAGATGTACTTGGACAAGCTCGTTTGGACACTAGATGGTCCTCGCTGCGACGGCCCCACTTGGATGAAAAATCTCGGCTTTTAAGAGTCTGGAGCGATAGCCGTTTGGAAAGGCTTGATGAAAGCGTAATATATTTACAGCTTACTCATAGGTTATGCTGCTACTCCTAATGCAATTAGGACAGGCTCTTGCCATCCATTGCTCCATTCATTGCTAGCAATCGAACCCCGAATTTGTAGAACTTTATGTGCTCCCTCCCGAGTCCATTGCATTTTCCCACTCTTTTTGTGTCGGGCGTTGATAATTGATTCGATGTGAGATTCAGCTACTTGGCTTGTGTAAGTTTGGTTCTGCTGCTCCCGTTGTTGATAATTGACCAGATAAGCTTGATTTTGGCTTAGATAGTTATATAAAGCTGCAACTTTCTTGCGCTTACTTGAGTCTGTGACACTCGTCATCAAGATTTTAAGATTACTCAACGCCTCTTCTGATTTGCCATGCCATAAAGTCCATTTGACTCGCTCCAAAGTGTCTTGGAAGGATTCTTCCACCGTCCCCCTGACATTCTGAAACTTCTTGGCAATGTGGAACCAGTCCAAAATGCAGATCAGCTCTCTGCAATGAGGCACTAGGCTCAAGATGACAGACCAACAATTGAGGGCTCCATCGGCAAGGGCAGTGACCACTGTGTTTTTATCCATCCCTTGCTTCAGCGCAGCATGGAACAGATACGTTTTAATCGTAGCCAAGCCGTCATCCTGAGCCGAGAAGGCACAGCTTTTGCTCTCAATCTTGCGATGATGCTGGTCAATCGTGCAGATGTTCTCTGGCCGATAGACAATGGCTGAAAGCACCTCAAAGCTGCGTTTATCCTTATCCTTAATGGGGATATGACCCCCATCAACTTGGACGATTACCTCAGTAGCTCGAGGGACACACTCTTCTGCAGCAGGAAGCTTGAGATTCTCTTTGGCTAGCACGGCACCCACTTGGTTTGTCATCAGTTTGATTTTGTTATGGTTATTCACCAGACGGTGATGAACCGTTAACTTCTCCAGATTACTTTGGGCCTCACGGTAGCTATACATGGCCCCTTGAGAGCATTGTAATTTAGCTAAGTCAGGATGTATGGACGTGCCGAAGACCGATGTCGTTGTCGGAGTGCTTTGCCAATCACACTCAGGGTTCCGGCACTTATGTTTCTGTATGCCGACTTTATGATCACTAAAGACAGCATGAAATTTGGATTGAGTGTATCCCTTTTTAATCAGCTTCTGACCACATTTGGGACAAACGTCGTAGCCAGTGTCGATCAATTTTGATTGCTCAGCTAACACTAAATTCTGCACTTTTTCTAATCAAGAGATCTGCTCTTCATGACGTAGACCTAACTCTAAGATTGATTCAGGAGCTTTCACGTCGTAGACTTTGAGAGTGTCTCTTTTTACGACCGCTTGAGAACTAACAGAGACTTTCTCTACAACAACCCGTAATTCGTAGTCCACTCGTCAGCCCTCTAACAACAACTTCGTCGGTAGGACTTTAGCATGAACTTATTTAGGCTGTAAATATATTACGCTCCCACTGCAGCATCCTTGTGTTCTTCCCAAAGCAGCCTGGTATCAGAAACTGCAACCAACTTTTGCTGATGCGAACTTCGCTTGTCAGACAGCAGCTTTGGCAGATGCTGACTTCTCAAATGTCGGCTGTGGAACTAGACACAGTTAAAGTTCTCCGTCACCTCTTCAACGCCTGGTCTGACTTGCTGTGCTACGCAGCCTGATGAATAAAGTCGAGATTAGTCCGCTCCAAGTGAATTGTTCGACGGTGACTGCATCGTACTCTTTGCTAATCACAGTAGATGTTCTGTAATTATTTGCTCCATTTATCCCATGCCACTCGCGCCATCTTTGCTATCACTTCTTCACGGATCGCATCATCAGCCGTCGAATCCGAAACAAAAACTGCGATTGCCATGTATCGCCCATTCGGGAGCGTCACAAGTCCCACATCATTGGTTGCAGCTGTCACTCCATTTACAGTAGACGAAGTACCCGTTTTGTGCATCACAACTGTTCCATCAGGCAACAGTCCTTTAATGCGCTTTGGACCTGTAGATGTCTCTGTCATTAATTGCCGCAGTAAGGCTTGACTAGATTTTGAAAGCTCCTGTCCTTCATGCAATGAGCGTAGTAAATTAACGATTGCATCAGGCGTCGCATAGTTACGATATTGCACTGCTGGGTCTTGCCCTAGCTCCTTCTCAGTATTGGCTACAACGATATCGTTTATGCCAATACCCAGCAAATACTGAGTGACCATCCTTGGTCCACCGATGACTCGTAACAGCACGTCACTAGCCGTATTATCACTTTCAGAAACCATGTACTTTAATAGTTCAGTCAGACTGAATTCCATGCCTTGCGATTTCTCGTCTAGAATCCGACTACCTTGAACAATATCGCTTGCCTCAACCCGAATTTTTTGGTCTAGATTCAGTTTTCCTTGGTCTACTTGAGCTAGAAGTGCCATGGCGATCGGAAACTTATAAACGCTTCGCATCGGAAATCGCTGATCTCCATTCAGCGTCACTGACTCTCCGGTTTCTAGCACTGTGGCTGTCACCCCAACCCGACCTTGAGCAGCAGGAGCTATTTGTTCGATTTGAGCGCGTAATTCGTTTTCGTTATCAGCACCAGACGTTATGACCTCTTTTGAGGCATTTGTTTGGCTGTTTTGGCTGTCCTCTCTGTTACTGGAGCTATTGCTTGTGCAACCAATAGTTAATAAAGACAAGCAAAGTACGGAAAGCCAAATCTTCTTAATCATTGCTTTAATCATAATTCTTCAACTGGAGTCGTGAACAGCTTAGAGCTACACTCACTAAAGTGTCAGCTTTCAGATCTTTGGATATGGAAACGAGCATCCATCGGTACACGGTTGAATGGTCAACTCTCAAGCCCCGTTCTTGAGTCAATTCTTCCACCTCCCTGTAACCGAGGGCGTAACGGCAGTACCAACGTACACAACGCAGGATAATCGTGGGCGAAAAATGACGCCGCTTGAACAGATGCGACTTAGACATGAAGCAGAGAGTCTACAGTCAAGAACCTCCCCCCTACCAGAAAGCCTGCTTTTTGCAACACAACCGCGGTGTGGTTGCTTACAGCCGATCTGGCCTATCGCTCGATGCCGTGTCCCGATTCGAGCCAACTGACTCGCGCGAGTCAGGCGTGTTCACCGATGGGCTCGCGGTGTATCGCAACCCGTCGACGAGCAGAGCAACCATGCGGTGCGTGTAGTCGGTTCGGTCATCGTGAGCCGACATACACAGGCTCGCAACCGCTCTCAGTAGGTCGTCTGGCTCGATATCGGTACGCACCTCGCCCGCTCTAGCCGCTGCGTCGAGCAATGCTCGTAGCGCGGGCCGGAGTCGCATATCGAAGTAGTTGGGCAAAGTGTTGAATGCCGGGTTTCCAGAGTGCAAGGCAGTTGCAAGTCCGCGTTTGGTCGCGATGAAGTCCGCGTAGCGCTGTATCCAAAGAGCCAGCGCTACGCCCGGCGCATGTTCCGCTGCCAGGACCGATGCGGCGTCAGCACAGGCGTCGACTTGGCGACGGAAGACCGCCACGATAAGGTCCGAGCGTTGCGGAAAATGGCGATACACGGTGCCGACGCCGACTCCCGCCTTGGCGGCGATCTCCCTTACAGGAGCGTCCACTCCCGAAGTGGCAAACACCGCCAGCGCCGCTTCCAGCAACGCGTTTGTATTCCGTTGCGCGTCGGCGCGCAAGGGACGGGAGTTGCGGCCTTCGCGCCCGTGGTCATTATCTTTCCCGTCCGCCTTCTTGCTCATTTTCACTCTCCACTTGACAAAACGGAACATTGTTCCCTATTATATGGAATAACGTTCCGCTTGAGCTAATTTAGCACAGCACAGCGGCGTAGACCACACATTGATGCAAGAAAGGAGATTACTATGCAAAACAACCCCGTCGCCCTAGTCACCGGGGCCAACAAAGGAATCGGTCTTCAAATCGCGAAGGATCTCGCGAAGCACGGCTTCACCGTGCTCGTCGGGTCGCGCAACCTCGAACATGGGGAGACAGCTGCAAAGAGCATTGGAGCGGATGCCCGCGCCCTCCAGCTCGACGTCACGAATCAGTCCTCCATCGCCGCCACGGCAGAGCGCATCCGGAACGAGTTCGGCCGGCTTGATGTGCTCGTGAACAACGCGGGCATCTCGCACGCGGGGAAGCCGGGCACGTCATTCTACGACGCCTTGACGAACAACGTCCCTAGCACCGGGTCGCTCGACAATGTGCGGGCGGTCTTCGAGACAAATGTGTTCGGCGTCATCGCCGTCACCCAGGCGATGCTGCCGCTCCTGCGGGAAGCCCCAGCGGGGCGCATCGTCAACCTGGGGAGTTCTTCCGGCTCGCTGTCACTGAACTCGAACCCGAGCTTCCCGTACCGCGATGTTTTCGGCCTCGCCTACAGCCCATCAAAAACGGCCTTGCACGCGATCACGCTGGCCTTCGCTATTGAACTCGAGCCGACAAACATCAAGGTCAACATTGCGTGTCCGGGCTTTACCGCGACCGATCTTAACGACTTCCGGGGCACGCGCACGCTCGAACAGGGCGCACGTGAAGCCGTGCGCCTCGCGCTCCTCGGCGCGGACGGTCCGACGGGCACGTTCTCGGACGAGGAAGGCCCGGTCGCGTGGTGAGGTAGTGTTGCAAAAAATCTGGGAAACACTGTTTGTAGTGCCAAAGTTTTAACTTACAGTATTATAGATAGCGTTTAAGAAAGTTTTTGCAACACTACCTGTCAGATTCATCGCTACAATTTTTGGATTGGCTGCATAGCTAACTTCCGCATCCTCGGAGTTTTCTGTCCTCAACAAGTTTTTGCAACACTATCGAAATTACCAGCCACTTCGACTAACCAATCTAAAAACTTTAGAATCAGTGTTTTTTTAGGGTGATTCTCTAAATACACTACCGAATAGTTAAAACCGTCTAGCGACACATCAAGGGGTTGCACTAAAAAACCCAATGCCACATCATCAGCGACATGAATGCTGCTGCATAAAGCTACACCTTGACCTGCGATTGCGGCTTGAATGGCTAAACTTTCTTCGTTGAATCTCTTTTGGGTACATTCCCCGCCGCTCTGCGGCGTAAGCTGCCAGGATGAGTAAGTACATCCACAAAAGTCATAACGTTAGCGTTTTGCTCTACCACTTGGTGTTTCCAGCAAAGTATCGACGAGTTGTGTTCGACGAACAGGTTGATGCAGTGCTCAAAGAGGTGTGCCTGGAGATCGAGAAGCGTTACGAGGTCAAGTTTATCGAAGTTGGTGTGGACCAAGAGCATGTGCATTTTCTGGTGCAGTCAGTGCCAACCTACAGTGTGACCAAGTTGGTGACTCTGATTAAGAGCCTGAGCGCCAAAGAAGTGTTCAAGCGATGTCCCCAGGTGAAGCAACAGCTGTGGGGAGGAGAGTTTTGGAGTGATGGGTACTTTGCCAGTACGGTAGGCAAACATGGAGATGAGCGGCTGATTGCCCAGTATGTCAAAGACCAAGGCAATAACTATCTGCAGTTGCATCGGGATGAGCAACTGACTCTTTTTTGATGCTGATACCCCGCTGCTTGCGGCGGGGTAGTTCATTTTGCAAGCTTGATTCTCCCGTTTGCCTCGCTGTTCTCCAAACGCACTTGGGGCTCGGTACTGGTCTTGGTTGCAGGTGCAATCTTAGCACCTGGCAAACGCACAGTCAGTGCTGGACTACAAGTGATGGGGTTGAGCCAACAGAAGCACTTCCAAAACTATCATCGGGTGCTTAATCGAGCAATCTGGTCGAGCCGCAAGGCCAGCCAAATTTTGCTCAATCAACTCATTAGCGTGTTTGCTCCAAGTGGTGTGCTGGTGATGGGCATCGACGACACCATTGAGCGACGCAAGGGCAAGTGCATTGTGGCTAAAGGCATCTATCGAGACCCGGTGCGTTCTTCTGAGAGTCACTTTGTCAAGGTCAGTGGTCTGCGCTGGTTAAGCCTAATGCTGCTGGTCGAGATTGAGTGGGCACAACGCATCTGGGCACTGCCATTCTTCACCATTCTCGCGCCCTTAGAGCGCTACAACCAAACGCACCACCACCGCCATAAGACGCTCACCGATTGGGCGCGTCAGATGATTGCTCAAGTACGACGGTGGTTGCCAGAACGCTCAATCGTCGTGGTTGCTGATAGTACGGCAAAAAGCGGGGGAATCCTCCCCCGCTTTATTGCCTTAGTTTTGCCGCTTTGGAGCTGTTGGACGCGGCGCTGACATTGCCGATGCCTGTGTATCTGGTGACACGCTTGCGATTGGATGCGGCGCTTTATCAACCTGCTCCCCCACGACAGTTCAAGCAGATGGGACGACCGCGCAAAGTTGGTAAACGCTTAGCAACGCTCAAAACTCTGCTGGGTGATGCTACAACAGTTTGGCAGCAAGTGACGATGAAGCGCTGGTATGGAGGGCACGACTACTCAGTCGAGATCACCTCTCAAACCGCTGTTTGGTATCACACGGGGCTGTCGCCTGTGCCGATTCGCTGGGTACTTGTGAAAGATCCGCAGGGCAAATTTGAGCCGCAAGCATTTCTGTGTACCGATCTTGATGCCACACCGGAGCAAATTCTGCGCTGGTTCCGGCAGCGCTGGCCACTCGAAGTCACCTTTGAGGAAGTTCGTGCTCATCTCGGCATGGAGACCCAACGCCAGTGGTCAGACCTTGCAATCCTGCGAACCACTCCAGCCTTGATGGGACTGTTCTCGCTGGTGACACTCATCGCTCATCACCTGCAACCTGACTTACTCGTTCATCAAACGGCCTGGCATGTCAAAGTATTACCCACCTTCAGTGATGCGCTGGCGTTGGTACGCCGTTCCTTGTGGCACTACCGACTTTTTCAGACATCTACTTGTGCATCGGAAATGGTAAAAGTGCCAAAAACTGTGTTGGCGTGCTGGAGTGATCTGCTATGCTACGCAGCCTAATTGGATAAAGTCGAACTAAGAGGGTGTCTGGAAAGGCATCATGATGCTAGCCGCCTGAGCATCAGACGGCTCATAGCCAGGTAGATAAACGCTTCATTTGTTTCAGGAAGATATTCATAGTCCTTGCTCAAACGGCGATAGCGGCCAAGCCCTTGCAAAGGTACGTGCCACCACCCACCGCCGTGGTAACACTTGAAAACCACGCTTGTACAGGAGGTGTTTCTTCATCCACGGGTACCCACACCCAGCGTCTAGGCCGCTTGACAACTTCCAGGTGTAACTTCAAGTTCTGAGTTACCCATTCGTGTAGCAGTTGTCCTTGATAGCCCATGTCTACCCAAACCTTTCGCAGCTGAGGATAGTTCTGCTGCACAATCTCCAGCACTACCTTGGCCCCTTCGCGGTCTGTAAGATCTGCTGAGTGGACTTTCACCTGCAGTAAGAGGCCGGTTGTGTCCACTAGCAGATGCCGCTTGCGGCCCTTGACCTTTTTGCCACCGTCGCAGCCCCGTTGAGGCCTCCTTTTTCAGTGGTCTTCACCGACTGGCTATCAAGAACACCTGCACTAGGAGTGGCTTCCCGGCCTAGACTGAGGCGAGTCCTTTCCCACGGTAGGGTGTGGATTCGCTCAAACACACCAGCATTGCGCTAAGTGCGTAAGTAGTCATAGACTCTATGCCAAGGGGGCAGGTCATGGGGTAGCATCCGCCAAGAACAGCCACTTCTAAGCAAGTAGCAGATGGCGTTGAGAACCTCTTGATTACTGTGAGTGCGTAGCCTGCCACCCCCTCTAGCTGGAGGTAGCAAAGGCTCAAGGATAGCCCATTCTTTGTCCGATAGCCACTGGGATAGGGTTTGCGTTTGTAGCTTATCTCCTCAAACTACCACTTTCCAGACACCCTCTAGTCAAGCTAGATGCCACCACCCTGCCTGCACCTCCTGATACAAACTTAGTAATACAGTACGGTTTCAAAGCCTCCCTGAATGCATTTCTAGCAAAGTACCCCAATGTGCCTGTTGCAACGTTAGTCGATGTCGTTGCGAGCAATGATGTTGACCTCGCTAACCGCAGCGCCTACGGACAGAACGCGCTGAAAGAGTTGCAACTGACCGACAGCGCCTCAACGACCTACACCACTCTGCTAAAAACCAATCAAACCACGGCACAAACCGTGCTGAACCAGTTCTTTACCAAAGCTGGAATTGATGTGCTAATCGCGTCTACTCAGGCTTATGCCACAGCAGGCTATTCGGCTCTGACGTTGCCCCTGGGCTTATCCAAGTCTGGGGAACCCCAGGGTGCTATCTTAATTGACAAGTATTTGGATGAGCCGAAGTTGCTGGCTCTTGGCTATGCGATCGCGCAAGCCACCCGTGCCCGTAAGCCTCCCAATTTAGATGCCACCCTTGCTACCTTTACCAAGCTCAGTCAGGCAGCACCCAAAAGTCCCTAATCTTGATTTGACCACAGCCCACAATCGAAAACACCTGAGAATATTCAATGCAAAGACAACTACACGCTCTCCTGCTGACTTGCGCTCTAACGCCGCTCACCCTGGCGATCGCTCTTTCAGCGAAAACCGCTTCAGGGGTTGCCCAACAGCCCCCCTTAAAGTCAAACCCCTACCGCAACAGCCAAATCCCTTGCCCAACCGTGCTTCCCCCAGACGAAGTTGAAGGCAAAACCATGATCTGCGGCGTCGTGACGCTGCCTGAGAATTATAGCAAGCCCCAAGGACGGCAAATTGAGCTAACCTACGCTCTCCTCAAAAGCACAAGCCTCTCGCCCCAGCCTGACCCCCTGTTGGTCTTACATGGCGGTCCTGGCGCTTCAGATATTAGCTACTTGGAGCTATTTATTCCACTCTACACTCCACAGCGTCGGTCCCGTGATGTGATTCTGTTTGACCAACGCGGCTCTCAATACTCTGGCGATTTGGCGTGCACTCCGTCCAGTTTCATCCTTGCGAGAGTGATCAACGCTCCTGGCAATGAGTTGGCGAGGAAATTTGCCCAGTTCGCTAAAAAATATAGCAGTCCGCTCTACCCTGACGGTAAACCTCTCGCTGCGTTGAGCATCTGCGCTAGCATTCTGGCGGGTCATGGTGCTGACCTGAACCAGTACACCACGACGAACAATGCCAGGGATGCCATCAATCTTGCTTCTGCTCTGGGGTACGAGAAAGTAAATCTGTACGGTATTTCTTACGGTACCTATCTAGCAATGCGAATGATGCGCGACCATCCGCAACGGCTTCGCAGCGTGGTACTCGATTCTACCCTCCCGCCTCAGTTGAAGAAGTACGAAGTGACTCCTAGAAATTACGAAGTGCCGCTGTTGAACCTGATCGAAGATTGTCAAAACGATTCAGCTTGCAATCAGGCGTATCCAAACCTGAAGACACGCACGATCGCGTTACTGGCAGCATTAGATAAAAAGCCCATTCCCTTTTCCTTACCCAAAACGGCTGGCGACAAGAATGAACCCAAATCAGGCACTGTCACTCCAGCATCCATAGAAGTGTTAGTTAACGCGATGAATCGCGATAAACGCTTCCCTCCATTTATGCCTCTGCTCTTGACTGAATTGGAGCAGGGAATAACCACCACCTTTGTCGGAGTCGTAACCGAGAAAATTTTTACCACCCCTGCACCGCCGATCATTCCCATTGGTAGACCGGAACGACTTCAGATGGAGATCAACGAGCTGAGAGAGCAAGCTCGCAAGCTGTTGAGCCAGAAGTTTCAACTAGCAGAATCACAGCGACCGTCCCGGCAATGGGTGAAGCAAGTTTTGGATGCGATTGAAACCCTGCCTGAAAAAGACCGTATCCCCGCACGAGGCAATTTCTATGGTGTGGGCTACGAAACGGGACGACCGCGCGATCGCAATAATTTAGTGACCACGATCGCGGAGATCTTTCCGGTCAATAAGAGAGCCGCTCTGACTCAGTCCCTCCAAACCCTGCCAAGTGCGGAAATTCGTCATGTTTACGAAGTGATCGGGGAAATTTTTCGGTCAGCAAAAATCACGGATGAAGAAACAGCGAGTGGTGCCTTACGCAGCTTTGACTGTCATGATTTGGCCCCCCCTAGCAGCCCCGCCCAGACCGATGCCGTCTTCAAGCAGATGGAGATCCCTGAACTCGGGCGATCGCTATTAACAGCCTCCAAGCAAGCCTATGCCATCTGTCAGATTTGGCCCGTTAAGCCTGCTCCAGCCAGGGATGCTGAAGTGGTGAAAAGCAACATTCCCACCTTAGTACTGCAGGATCGCTATGACAACCAAGCCCCTACCACCTACGGCAAACGGGCAATGGAGGGGTTAACCAAGGGCACCTATCTAGAGTTCCCAGATGGGGGGCATGGCGCGTTGGCGTTTTCCGAGTGTGCAAAAGAGGTAGGTGCAGCTTTTGTCAACAATCCTTCTCGTCCCCCCAACGCTGAATGTAGAAAGGATTTGAAGGTCAAATTCGTGCTGCCAACTCCGTCAGCGAAGTAACGATACCCATTTACTTTCAGACGCTAGTGCGGTGTTGTTTTGAGTAGTATGCCTTTCTAATCCCAGCGTCAGCGACATCTCATCAACAGATCGAAAACACCTGAGGAGATTCAATGCAAAGACAACTACGCGCTCTCCTGCTGACCTGTGCCTAACGCCGCTCACCCTGGCGATCACTCTTTCAGCGAAAACTGGTGAAGGTTTGCGATGGGTCGTTCCGATGCAAAAATTTCCTAAGTCACCCAATAATGGTCGCTATCAAAACATCTTCTACGTGGATTGGCTGAAATGCTTCGATTAGTACAAAATGCAGCCCTGAAGGAAACGCTGCGGTCCATTGTTTGGAGCCGCAAGAATCGATTCGTACAATTTGCACTGATGCTGGTCGGAGCGTTGGTGATTACGCTGCTAAGTATCCATCCAGGTGTCACTTGGAAATCTCACTATGCCGTCACTAACAGAGCGCCTTTTAACCAGCTCACTTACTATCCGATCAAGCAGACCTTGCCCGCAGATCTCTATCGCCCGATCGCTCCGTGGAGCGGACGGTTGATTTTGCCCGATTCCAAGCAGCAGGGCAATAGTGATTGGGTCTGGATCGAAATTCACAATGCACCGTCAGAAGCGCAAGAATTGGTTGGCAAACGAGTGCGACTGGAATGGAGCCAAAACCCGGAAACTCAACGAGATGTCGCTGCGGTGGTGCGGGATGTCCGGTTTACACCAGAAGTGAAAAAACTCCAATACACGACGGGAAACCTTTATCCGGTGCGGTTGAACGGGCGATCGCAAGTCGGTCCATTGCAGGCGATGGCAGGATCAAGACCGATCGATGATGTCACCGTGACGCTCACAGAACCAGTTCTGAGCCGACGAGTGGATGGTAGCGGGGTACTGCAAATAAAGCTAGAACCCATGCTAGATACCGGGCGATACTATACCCTTGTCAAAATCCTGGGTACAGTTTCTTCCAAACCTGAATTTACTCCGAAAGCATGTCCGGGAGCGCTTCCCTGCCCTAGCGAACTGTTCCGAGTGCAGCACTACAATCCGAAAACTGGGCAGTTTGATGGACAACAAGAAACTGTCCGCATTCCCCAACAGCCGGTCAATGGGTTTGGTGTCTATTCTTCGACTCCACGCACGATAGAAAAGTCTCCCGCAGGAACGGCAGGGTGGTATCTTTACGGCGCTCAAGACAAAGCGGGACTGTTTACGGTGCAGGCAATTAAACCAAAATCCCTATTTCAACTACAACCGCAGCAAGTCTTGCTCGATCAGGGTGAAGGATTCGATTATATTCACACCGAAAACTGGAAGAATACGGAACAACGAAAAGGAACGATACAAACGGTTTTGATTGATTCCAAGTCGAAGACTTCAGCAGAGGCGATCGCGCAATGGAAAGAAGGAGATCGTGCTTTGGTGATGCACCTATTCGGCGGCAGAGGCGGTAAGAGCGGTGAGGGTTCTAGCTTCGGCACCGTGACTGGACATTTTGCTTATGGATTAGCAGAGGTTGTTCGCGAGCCGTTAGCGAATGAGCTGCAACTAGTCGTGAACTATCGACAAGTGTATGCCACTAACATTCAGGGAGTGATTTCGGGCAGGAATTCTTGGACGAATTACATGGGTAACCAGCAACTCGGATGGTTAGGAACGCGCCCTGTTAGCGATGTGCTGGTCAAACTAGACGCGATCGCTCAAGACTATGACTTCGGAGGCAACAAACTATCGCCTTTTTCTGAACTAAGCCGTCAACTTCGCATTATTACCGATCGCTACCGTGTGGGCGATGGTACAGGTACTGCTAAGGTTACTCCAGCAACCTCCTGTGTCCAAGACTCGAATCAAGCACTCTTTCTAACCATTCAATCGATTCGAGAACAGGTAGAGTCTAGTCCAGAGATTCAGAGTTGGTGGTCATCGCATCCGAACGATCCAACCGTTAAACGCTTTGAGCAGTTGATTGCTTTAGGGAATGATTTAGAAACTCAACTGACCCCGATTGGAATTGTGCGGCAAGACTGGAAATCAAACGTTAGTGCCTTAGCTGGAACACAGATTCGATCGCGTGAGTTTGTGACTGTTAAAGAGGATGAGAACATACTTACCGCTCTCAAAAGCTGGAGAACCATTCTTCCACGTGAAGCACACGATGAATTAAGTCTTTTGTTCCTGCGACATGGCGCACAACTCTGGTTTTTACAAACGAATCAGGTTGGCGGTGACAATCCTGATATTTTTCCGATCGCTCCGACCCAACCGTTTGCTTTGTGGACGCTACCCGGCACTACTATCCCGATCGTGACCATTCTGCTCACTCGAATTTTGGGTGCAGTAAAATTATCATTTCTAGGACAGTGGTTTACAGCATTGGGGATTCTATGCGGCTATGCGGCGATCGCATTACCGATCGGTCTTTCTCAGCGATTCTTACAGTTTAGACCTTGGAGAGCTTCCAGCTGGCAATATAGGCGGCTCCTAGTGCGTTTATTCTTTATGCCCGCTTTGGTTGAGGAATTTGTCTTTCGGGTGCTGATGCTACCTGCTCCCCGTGCCGGAGTCACCGAGCTAAATTGGACACTATGGGCAGTTTTCAGCCTGCTTCTATTTATTGTTTATCACCCGATCAATGCCAAAACTTTCTATAAACAGGGCGATCCAACATTCTTTGACCCTACGTTTTTGGTTCTGACAGGCTTACTCGGTTTTGCCTGTACAGTTGCCTACTTGCTCACAGGTTCCTTATTGATCATTACGCTAATTCATTGGGTTGCTGTGACTGCGTGGCTGACTCTATTTGGAGGAATGGAGAAACTGCATCCACAACGATCGAACATGATTCATGCAGACTCAACAGTTTGAAGGGCGCATCCAATAGTTGGGGGAGGGTTGCTGGAATCCTTGAAAATTTGTTGGCGGCGTTAGAGCCAACGGACGCAATTTCGTTAAGCTCCCCCAACGCCCCAAGCTCAGCAACGGCGGCTACGAGGCACGTCGATGCAGTTCATGGTGGGTGGCAGTCGTCTCATGATGGCTCGTCCCTGCCGGTGAGTGACCGTGCTTTCTGGACATCGCCAATCAACTCGATAAAACCACAGTCCAGACACATGCTAGAGTACACATCAATAGCGCCGGTTTGGAGCGTCATGAACTTGGTGTTGTCAGCGTAGAAATGGATGCGCCCTGACCGGTCTGTGGGTGCTTTGACGACACCGGTCTCCAAGCTCGTGCTACCACATTTGATGCATTTATTTCCCGCTGACATATGATGTTCCTTTCGTAGTGTGATGTGCTGCCGCCCAACTCCTAAATGCGCCCCAGCTTAAAGCATGAGCGATGCTAATTATTTGGATGGCAGTACAAACTTGGGTTTCAGCGCTGTAGTACAACTCGTATCAGGCGCTACCTCTGGACGGTCAATAAACGCTATCCCAATATCTCGGGCACAGGGTGGTAATGTTGCATCGTTAAGATGTTGTATTGTTACCCCATGTCCCTGGCTGGGAAACTCCACATAAGTGCCATTGGTCAACCCTTCCATCGCTCGAACTCCTCGATCGGTTGTGGTATGAGAATCGTAACGCCCCTGCATCACCAGAGTGGGAATATTACTCTTTACCACTTGATGCTCACTGGAATTTGCCGGTTTGACGGGCCAGTGCTTGCACATAGCAAATTGCTCCAGCATACCTATATATTCCGGTTTGCCTAAAAGTGGTAGGGGCTGACGGCGATAATCGGCCTCAAGCGCCGCTGGGGAACCCCAAGACGCTTGCTCACGACAATCAACGCTCATGTACATACCCTTGGTAGTACCTTTATCAACAGAACCCTCCCTCTCGAGGGCATTCGCGAGCACTTCGTAAATATGGCGAACTTCCGCCTCCGACATGGCCTCCAAGCGTGCTTGCAAGGTTTTTGCCGTTTGGGTTGGAAATGTTTTAGTAACAAGGGCTATCAGTGGTCCACGATTGCGCGTCTTCCCAGATTCGTATTCCAGTCCGAAGAAATTGATGGTCGCCCGGTTTTTCTTGTCCTCTGGTAACTCCTTAACCAGGCCTAGCACTTGCTTAACCCATTGGAGTGAAGGACGTTTCAGCTGAGCATCGAACGCCCTTGTCTGCAAAAGTTTTTCGGCTTCAATTTGAAACTTCGTCGCCAGCTTCTGGTAATATTGAGCTACCTGAAACCCCTCCGGTTGAGGGGCTGCCTGGAAGAGTTTGCCAGAGAGGGCTTGTTCATAGAGGGTTGTGTTGCCCTGTTCCAGTTGGTTAATCATCAGCGGCAGATAAGTTGCAAAACTGGAATTGTTGTTCAGCCATTCGGGTACGTGGCTAGCAAAACTCTCGAGCGTAATGCTAGTTTCAGCCACTTCTGCTGGTTCAGCCTTGGTCGCCGAGGTATTCGCCTTAGGCAAGGGAATCGGATTTTTATCCAGTTTTTCCAACAGCGCATTCAGGCGATCTTTCAGATTGGGGTACGCCTGGTTACAGGCTGCATCAGTCTGACAGTCTTGCAGCAAGTTGGCGACGGGTGTCACCATCCGTCGCGTTCCCTCAGTATATTTATTGACATGGGGGGTTGCGGTGGAATCCAACAGTACACTTCGTACCCACTTTGGATGGTCACGCATAATCACCATCGCCAAATTAGTGCCATAGGAAACTCCATATAAATTAACCTGTTTATAGCCCAACGCTGCTGCCAGATTCACAGTATCTCGGGCGCTGTTGGGGGTGTTAAACTGGCTCAGGTCGATTCCGCCGCCGTATCGCTGAAGCAACTCGGCACAGAAAGCATATAGGGCGATCTTCTTATCGTCGGTCAGCGGGTTGCCATCAGCAACCTTTTTCACATATTGGTCAAACTGGGCTAGTTCCTTAGTGGCAAGCGAAACAGGTTCACACCCCAGTCGCGGTGCTGAATACTTAGCCCCACGCTGATCAAACACCACCAAGTCACGGGTTTGGCGGTGGGTGGCAAACGCTCTCGGAAAACCAATTAACTGCTCTATGCTGCTGCCACCTGGACCTCCCTCCAGATAAAAGATTGGATCGGGTAGGGGCGACAGGCTTTTGCTATGAATGCGGGCGTAGGAAATTTCGACTTGACGACCGTTGGGCTGATTGTAGTTCTCAGGCACGGTGAGAATGCCGCAAGTCACCGTTTTTCCTTCCGTTTCTTCAGAGAGTAGCAGCTCTGGGCATGGCTCTGTTTTGATGCGGTAGGGCGCAGCTGTTGGAGACTGGGCGATCGCGGCTTGGGGTTTTGCTTCAGCCTGGACAAGTTCAGCGAAGGCGAAGGGGGATGCCATCACTGCCAATCCCAAGAATCGGTAGATTCGTTTCATTGTTTAATCTCGTCGTCCAGGAAAACATGATAGTAACTTGATTCGAGTTATGACGCAATAATGGTTTAAACCCACCTACGCCAGCAAAGTAGAAGATTCTCTATGCAAACCGTTAAGGACATTAACCTCAATCTGTTGCTTGGCTTTCATCGTGTAACAGACAGATTGAGGTAGGTATCTTTGGTATGGCTTTCTAATTCTCGATCGATCACATTTCGATACATATCCACTGCATGATTTGGCAAACTGCCTACATACGGCACAACCGCTCCAATCGCCAATACTGTTAACCATGCCATGAGCGAGATCGCGAACGATCCTAAACTGCCAAACCAACTCCCGACGAAAGCTAGAAGATCGTGTCCTCTAGGGTATCTCCATAGCGCCCGGATGTGCCGTTTAATCTTGATAATCAAAATTAGCACAGCGAGGATCTGAAGTAAAAGCAACCCTCAAATCGGGATTAGCCCAATCACAGCGACTCCAAGCGCGTAGTCTAGAATGATGTTTCGCACTTTGCGGTTGTGTTGAGTGACCTATTGAATACCTGCTACGAGTGAGTCATCGGAAGAACCACTTAAATTCAGAGCGGATGAGGCTTTGGATCGGGAACTTGTCGTTAGGGAGGAGTGAAAGACAGTTTAAATCTGGTCTAAAAGCTGCTGCTGTTGCGGGTGAATGCCGTCCTGCTCTGCAAGCGATCGAGCGGCATCATAACCCGATCCTTGAGCATCGGGGGTCGTAATCTCCTGTAGGAGTTGTGTCAGAGGAATCTCTTCTACCAGCGATTGTGCCAGAGTGATGTTTAATGGCATTAGCTCAAGTCGCTCCCATGCTTCCGCTAACACCCTGCGTTCGGATGACGAAACATCCCCATCTGCTGTTGGAATGCAAACCAAGACTCACAGACTTGCTAAGGCTTCTTGCTCCCTCTCTGTCATCGTTTTCATGCTTTCACGCTACGGACAACCGCATTGATTGCTTTAGCTGTAATACCAAATCAAATTAGTATGAGAATACACTATCGGTTTTTGAGGGCGTATCGCACAACCTCATTGCTTCCCACTTGCTGATTCTCCAAGTGAAGTAATATCAAGCAGGAATTATTAATCAGGTTGTTGATTCATGATTTGGTTCCTCTCTCTTCCTTCCGTTCAGGCTGTGATTCGCTTTATACTCATTAGCGTGTTCACATTTAGCGTGACCATTGGCTGGACACTCGTTCCCGCTGCCCAAAGCCAACTGCCCTCTTTGCCAACCAGTGCTGACACTAACACTAACTCCTTCAACTCTCCCAATGGGGTCACTCGTCATGGAGAATATGAAACGGCTTCAATCAAATCACCATTGGACGGCAAGGAATTATTTGAGGTTACCTCACCTACGATTTTCAATCGTGAGGAAGTGCCAGAAGGACTGCTTCCGGTTGAAGTTCGAGCAGAAGAAGTAAATGTACGCTTGTGGCGGGTTTTCCAGCGCACCTACTTTGCTGAACAAACACCAATCGTGACGATCGCCACCCTTAACAATCGACCCATCATTAACTTTGGTGACGATCAATCTTCTCGCCCAATTCGACTAGTAACAGTAACTGAACCTGATGCTGACTTTAATGGTAAAAACCTGGGCGAATTAGCTCAGCAATGGCAGACGATTCTCCAAAATGAAGTCATTCGGTTTAAGCAGTTAGTGACACCGGAAGTCATTACTCAGCGGGTGATCCAAGCATTTCAAATCTTGCTCTGGTTACTGATTGCGAGTGCTGTGATTTGGTTCTTGCGACGCCTCTTGACTCGTAGACAACAAGCTCTGGAGAGCCTGTATGAGGAACAATTAGCTGTACTCACTGCAAGTACACCTTTAGAAAACGTAGGAGCAGAAAAAGCGCAGAAATCAGAACCCATTACCGCATCAGAGACCGTTACAGGAGAAGAAACTGAGGCAAAAACGATTGCTGGTCTGCGATCGCGATTCTTAGTCTCACTACAACACCAATTTAGCGTAAAGCGTCGATTAGACATTGATAAGTTTCTTAAATGGGCGCTGTTCTGGATTTTCATCTTAATGTGGTACATCGGAATTGCTCGCGTTTTTTCCATCAGTCCCTTATTGATGAGATGGAGCGTTTATGTTTGGGCAACACCTTTAGGATTCATTACACTTTGGTTTGGCGTTAGTTTAGCAATTCGTGTTAGCAATAGTTTGACTGATCGCTTAATGCATTCTTGGAAAGCCAACCCTTACCTAGCGCTAGGAGAAACACAGCGCATCGCTTTGAGAACTAAAACGATTTCTGAAGCTTTAAAGGGGTTAATTACCTTTGCGTTGATAATTGTTGGAATCATCGGGACACTCAGTATATTCAACATTCCTACCAGTTCAATTTTGACAGGAGGAGCTATTATTGGTTTAGCAATTTCCTTTGGCTCCCAAAGTTTAGTAAAAGATTTAGTCAATGGTTGTTTAATTTTAATCGAAGATCAGTTTGCAGTCGGCGATGTGATCCAGGTTGGGGATAAAGGTGGATTGGTGGAAAATCTCAATCTGCGCGTGACTCAGTTGCGAAATGGCCAAGGTCAATTAATTACGATTCCCAATAGCAATATCACGGATGTCAGCAACCTGACCCGTCTCTGGTCACGGATCGATTTTTCCATTGTGGTTGCCTATGAGAATGACCCCAAGCAGGTTCTCGATGTTTTGCGGCAAGTATCGCAGCAGATGTATAGCGAACAGGAATGGCGAGATCGTCTGCCAGAACCACCCGAAGTTTTGGGCATTGACGACTTGTCTCACACAGGAATGCTGGTGCGCGTTTGGCTCAAAACCGCACCAATGCAGCAGTGGAAAGTTGGTAGAGAATTCCGTCTAAGGGTGCGTCAAGCATTTGAAGCAAACGACATTTCAATTGGCAAACCGCAATCAATCACTTACACGCGAATTTAGCAAAGCTCAACTAGTTGACGCGGGCAATCAGGTAGGGGAGGATGGCAAGCTTTTCGGATTGGAGGGCACAGTTGTGCGCTTAGATGCGATCACTGGCCAATACGGCACAGCGCCAGGGGGTGTCTGTGATGCCATTTTCCGTGTCTTTACCTCACAACAGTACCGAATGTCTACTAGATCGAGTAATTACCAGCAATTCTCATTTTGGCGAAAAGCTGTTCAAGTGCTGAAAATACCGATAATGTAATGACATCTGAGAGAGCCCAGAGAGTTAGAGCCGTTGAAAGAGCGGGGTTTGTTCGACACAATTGTGGGTTCTTTTCGCCAGGTGCTGTCAGCACTACCGGACAAACGCACTGGCAAGAACAGCCGTTATAGGATGGAAGATGCTGCCTTAAGCGCGTTTAGCGTTTTCTTCAGCCAAACCCCATCATTTCTGGCATACCAGCGCAAGATGGAAGGCAGTAAAGGGCAAAGCAATGCCCAAAGCTTGTTTGGGGTGCATCAGATTCCAAGCGACAACCATATCCGGGATTTGCTCGACCCGGTTCAACCCGAGCAAGTGTTTCCCGTGTTTGAGGAAATCTTGCAGGCATTAGAACAACAGGGGCAGTTGAGGAATTGCCGCTCGTTTGCGGACACACTGTTGATAGCGTTAGATGGCAGCGAATACTTCAATTCGCGCCAAATTCGCTGCCCCCAATGTTCAACTCGTACCTTGAAGTCGGGAGAGACGCACTACTTCCATAGCGTTGTCACCCCAGTCATCGTTTGTCCGGGGCAGGTTCAGGTGATTCCGTTGGTGCCTGAGTTTATCGTGCCGCAGGATGGGCATGACAAGCAGGACTGTGAGAATGCGGCAGCGAAACGGTGGCTGTTGGGGCATGGAGAACGCTACAGCGCCTTAAACGTGACAGTTTTGGGTGATGACCTCTACTGTCGCCAGCCCTTGTGCCAGCAGCTTTTAGCCCAACAATTCAACTTCATCCTGGTGTGTCGTCCGGAATCGCACACGACCCTCTATGACCATCTGGAGGGCATCCACCTAGCGACAGTCACGACGAAACGGTGGACCGGGAAAGTCGAGGAAACCTATACCTACCGTTATCTCAATGGCGTTCCGCTTCGCGATAGCGATGATGCCCTGCGGGTTAACTGGTGTGAACTGACTGTGAGCCGTCCTGACGGTAAGGTGACCTATAAAAATTCATTTGCCACTAATCACACGATTACCGACGACACAGTCGTAGAGATCGTTTTGGCAGGTCGCACCCGATGGAAAGTAGAGAACGAGCATCACAACACTCTCAAGACCAAGGGCTACAACCTGGAACACAATTTTGGGCACGGTAAACAGCATCTCTCGTCGTTTCTCGCTACCCTCAACATCCTGTCGCTGCTATTCCACACGTTGCTAGAGTTGCTTGACCAAAAGTACAAGCTGCTGCGAGCGCACTTGCCTACTCGCAAAACCTTTTTTGATGATTTGCGGGCTTTAACTCGGTACCTGTATTTCGAAAACTGGGATCATCTGCTTACTTTCATGCTTCAAGGTCTAGAGCTAGATATACCACCGAATACCAGTTAAATTTCCATAATGAGAATTGCTGCTAGCCGATAGGTGCGGTGGTCATGCTGTCTTCGGGATGCTATGGCGGGTTCAGGGTCTTGAACTTGAGTCAAGCAG
>CADCWO010000243.1 GCA_902806435.1 uncultured Synechococcales cyanobacterium
GAACAAACTATTCATAGCGCCAACATTGAAAACCTATAGAGAATTACGCAATGGACAAAATCTAAGCCGCATCAGGAGCATCACCTAATACATCTAAACATGCTCTAAGCATCGCA
The DNA here is from genome assembly GCA_902806435.1 of uncultured Synechococcales cyanobacterium. Classification (GTDB taxonomy): domain Bacteria; phylum Cyanobacteriota; class Cyanobacteriia; order Thermosynechococcales; family Thermosynechococcaceae; genus CADCWO01. The sequence continues at coordinate 117 of CADCWO010000243.1, forward strand.
GAGCGCCGCACAAAATTTGCCGTCGGTAATAGATTAGCATCTAAACCTGCCCACCTCTTCTTGCGCTCATTTGATTTCGGCTCGGGGAGAGAGTGGTAATGGATAGGAGCCGAAATAGGCGTGTTCTTTGCACTATTACGATTGGACGGGATGCGAGAGCAAAGTGGCTCTGACGTTGCAACCCTTGTGAATTCCTCAAATCGGGAACAATTGGGAGGACTAGAATTCACGCCAACTGGAATAGTCACCTAACAAAATACACGAAATAGGATCAGCTCCATCAACCTGAAAGTAAAGGAACGGCTTACGCGTCCATAAAATGACGTAGTTGATGAGGGCCAATAACGGAATAGAAGTACCAAAGACCGACATGCAAAAAATCTGCTCGATACGAGGTAAACCCGAACGAGAGAATTCAATCCAAGGAATGGGGCAGCGGCTTTAGTGTGGAGATGTAGCCAACCTTCGGAGTCTTCAGTAGAGAGGACACTCTAGGAGAAAGTGGGTCGCAACCCACATTGACAATGTTGGCAGCTGAGATAGACTTTGGCAACTTCTTACAACGAACAACTGGTGGAGGGGATACAGTAACAACAACGGCACGGCTGGCCTCACCCTACAAAACAAGAAGCACGGGCGACATAAATAACAATACTGCATATTCAGCTCGATTCGAGCTGAATAAGTACATAGCAAATACGACCAGAGCATGCAGTAGGAGACAAAGCACGGGGAAGCACAAACCAGACTATGATAGGTAATGCCCGGCGGGGCTTCGGCATCATACACAATCCTTCTCCCCTTAACTGCATGACCGCCGATATTACACGGGGAGCCCAAAATGCGACGAGGTCGGAGGGGAGACGGGGAGGCGGCTGAGACCACACGCGAGTTGGGAGGCGGGCTATTAACTTCCTCTTCCTCGTAAGGAGAGGGGGAGAATTTCATGGAGAAAGGATCTGACAGAGCAGAACAAATCACGCGATCTTCACTTGGAAGAGGCAAAGCACAATCAGGAGACTTCAATATCGAATCCACGGAGGCGTCGCAAGAGGAAACCTGCCAAACATAATAAACCCATTTCTTTTTCAACCAGATATGCAAACACGACAATTTACAAAAACGCATTCAAAAACTTGGCAACAGCCACTTTTTAATTACAATTTACAAAAAATGTACATAATTTGTACAACACCCCATGGACGGGGGGGGTGTATTGGACTATCTATAATACAATAAATTCGATGACTATTCGTAAACTAAACCGCGGGACATCTCGATTGCATGCGTAAGCTCGAGGTATTCACCGCAATGAGGGTCCTGGCATAGCGATGGACGTCCAAGCGGATTTTGGAGCCGAAATGAACGAAGGCCTAAATCTGCACTAGTGTGGAGCCGCTGCAGCCACGGGAGCAAGACACCTAGAAGAAATGTGTCATTTGCGCTATCACCATTGGGGGACCACGAATCCGCTAGAAGCACATTCTCTGGATTATTTAGGACATGCTTGTAAGCGCTGTCGTCAACTATGATCGTATTTTCCATCGTGAACGAACCACGATATTGTGAAAATAATCCAGTTGACAACGTCTTCAGAAACACATCCTTCTCCGTGCCCTTCACTTTTAAGAACTTTGGTACGCCGTTCGTCACAGACGTGGCGATCCGCTTACAATGTTCTTGGCCATGAATGACCTTCGGGAGGATCGCTTTCTTGAAGAGATATTGGGTGATGGTGCACGTGGTGCTCAATTTCATGGAACTCCATATAGAAATTGTGGCGAACATCGATAGCGCGTCAAGGAACGCATTGCACCCCGGACGCACCCACACAAGTTTCGGACCGACATGAGCCGGCACAGTAGAAGAGTGGGGCGCTTTGTCATTACGGAAACGAAGTTTCGAATCTCTGAAGCGAAATTCTTCGCATGCGCACAAAATTCCATTCAGGTCGAACACAACGTTCAACCATCTAGGTGAAGATCGCCTATGAGGTGCACGAGGAACGTCGACTATCACACGAGTCTCAGCCGTTGCAGACTCCACCACCTGCGATGCAGGTGGGAATTGAAACGGCCGAAACGCGTTACCATTATAGATATATTAATGCGATTACTAAACACAGTTACACATGGAGAGAAAGCACTGCAACGAAGAGCATGATCAAACAACCACGACCACACAGATGAAAAAATGTGTGCCGAAAGAAACTCACCTTCTGAATGACGCGAGGAGCACAAGCAACCTCACTGGCAACAACCACAGAGGGACCGGCGCGCCGGACCGACGAAAGGACCGCGGAATCTACATCCAAGCTTAACGCATCTGAAATTCAGTAAATCAAGACCAATGTAAATAAAGGAAGATAGGCACAAATGACGGTTGAAAAACATCGTCATGAAATAGACTAACAATCAGCTCGACTCGAGCTGATTTGAATGACATGCCGCCCATATTCATCCCGAACTCGAGCTAAAGTAATAATAAAGGGGCAAAACTTCTAACAGGTCATTAAACAAACCGGCAAAAATATTTACAGCCAGCAAACATATCAACTGCATCACACGACCGTTGGAACAAGAACAACTGAATGAATGAATTGATGACTGTGAAAAATATTGTACAGGTGATAAAAAGGATTCAGCTCGAGTCGAGCTGAATGTGAGAGGCAACTATATCAACAGACAGAGCACAAAAAGGTAATCAGAGTCGCGCTCGAAATAGTTACAAGAAAGAAACAAATGTCGTATTAAGAGCAAGATTGGAAATTTACACACACTGGGCTCGATTTCCTATGCCTGTACAGCCAAAGGCAATAAATTCTACTAGGGAATTTATCGGAGGCGAAAAAGGGAGGGAAATCATTCAAGAATACACTACTCTCTAGTAAGAGGGGCAACCTGATGAGTTTGACGGAGACGAAGGAGCGGCAGACTGCGCGATCTCAGGCTCAGCATCAACTTGCATTTCCGCCGGCATAGATGGCGCCTGAACAGAGACCTGAGGGCTGATCACCCTCAATCTCATTGAGTCGACACCGAGATCGATAACCGGAGCAGACGACATTGACGGTATTGCAGTCTGCTGCTCAGTAGACTCCGCTGCCAATTCCTCTACAATCTTGCGCGTGGGGGACAACGACGCGACGTCGGCGGATGGCGCGTCCCAGGGTCGCTCCGCAGGCGCGGAGATAACCTCCGGAGTGTTCAGGACAACTGGAAGAGGAGGTGCGGACTTTGCCGGCGTTGGGACGGCAAACACAGGTGCAGACGACGGCAGCACAATACCAATCTTGGAGAGGAGGTTGGTGAGGAGTAGCTGCTGATTCTGCTCCATCATGAGCCGTTGCTTTTCAAGCAGCTCCTCTTGGCGCAGATTTCGCCGTCGTTCTTCCTCAGCTTCTCGCGCTTGCCGCTCGCTCTCCAGAAGAGAGAAGAGTGCCTGCTGATCCGCCTTCTCCTGAGCGAACTTCCGCTCCTGCTCGGCCAACCTCAACTCCAATAGTTGGACCTGCCTCGCGTAGTCGACACTGGAAGGAGGAGACGTGGACTCAGCCGGTGAGGGATTCACCATGTTCATCCTCTGACGCTTCGAGGGCGGCGAGCCTACACCGCGGCGGGGCAACAGCTCCTCCCCGTCATCATCATCCTCGTCTGATTCATCAGAATCAGAGAGGTCAAGAACATCATCGGAGTGAGGGGGAAGTTGATGAGACGAAGACGGAACTGCCTCGCCACTGAACAAGTTGCAAGGTCTCATCGGCGAAACTCCAGAAACACCTGCAACATTCTCAGTAGTTGGCACCCAGAGGGGGTCGTCTCGAATGTCATCATGGTACATGGGAACATCCTGTGCACCAACTTCCTCATCCTCCTCCATTTCCTGAAACTCCTCTTCCGCATCCTCCTCGACAGGTACCCGCTCTTTACCCTTGGCGGACGGTTTAAACGGATGTTTCCGTGCGTCCACAGGGTACCCGTTTACAACGAAGTCGTCTTTGTCGAGAGACAAAGCTAACTTCGCCTTCGCTGTGTAAGCATGTGAAGCATCTGCTTCACAGATGCAAAAGCTTTGAAGTTTGCAAATCTGCAGAAGAAGAAACAAAAATCAGCATACAGACATATTCAGCTCGAGTCGAGCTGAATATGCTAAAGAAAAATAGAGCAAGCATAAATCATCCGAAGGAGTTGCAAGTAAAATCAGCTCTACTCGAGCTGATTGTGCACTGAACGGCTCCATATTCAGCTCGAGTCGAGCTGAATATGGATATGCATCGAGGACTTACCACAGATGCTATCAGGAACTTAGATCCGGCATATACTGAGAGAACCTTGTCGCCGGGCTTACACCAGTCGTTCAACACCCTAACATAGAATTCCATAGTTAGCTCGGTGTTGTGAACGCGGTACTCCAGCTCCTGGTACTTCCGGTTCTTCAAGTTGGCCGGGTGGTCTGGCGACTCAAATAATTCGGGGATAACAAGACCCTCCGGAGGTGGCTTCTTGACAAGCCAGAGCAATGTCACTGTTTTCGTGGACTTGAGACCGGCGTCTTCAAGACGTTCATACTTCCCTGGCGCGTACAGGGACATGAACTTGGAGTAATGATCCTTGAACGGCAAGGTGTCTGAGTGAGCGTATGCCTGCAGCTCCGTCTCCTTGTCCCCTGATATCCACAGCCACACGGCAGGATCCGTTGGCCCAGGCATCCCCTTATGTTCGAATGTGCGCATAAAGTCGCCGAAGAAAGGATCCGCCACGCTTGATGTCTTCTTCTTGCTCTGAATCGGCGTGTTGCGGAAGTCTACGATGGCAAGCTTTGTTGGCACATTATTGTCCCATCTATTGCCCGGCCAATCTCCAAGTAGGTTGGTGGCGGAGTTGTACCGCCGGAAAAAGGTGGAGCCGGAGGGAGGGACGAACTTCTTCCGCTTGATCAAGAACAGCTTGAAGAACGCCTTCGCATACGGAGACAGCTCCTCCGTCGTCTTGTTCTTGCTCTTCAGCTGCTTCGCCTCGGCGAAGAAGTGGTCACCTGGCTGCTCAAGAAGCAGCCGCATCGTTGCAGCGGAGATGTTGAACTCGCTCTTGAAGCGCTTCCAGTTCTCTGGTACGAACTTCTGGTCGGCGTCAAAAAACGCAAGCTGCGGCCGAAGCTTCTGCAACTCCCTCCGCACCAGATGCTTCCGCTTCCTCCGCTCAATCCACTCTCCCACCGAGTAGCAGCTTTCAAGGACAGTAGATGGCTGCTTGATCACCACCTTTGGCCACTTGAAGGTCCTCTTCGGACCACTTCTGTTCAGGAGGTGTAAAATCATCCTGACGTGGTCCGCCTCCGTCAAGTTCCCGAGCCACTTGAAAAACTCGCGGCTCAGCACCCCATCCTTCTCAGGTTTCCACCTCACAGTTTCTTTAAACTTCCGAAGCGGGTTTGTGTCAACGTTGATCAACTCGCCCTGAGCGTATGATGCAATCAACTCACTCCACAAATTAAATGTTGCGTCTGCCGAGGTGATGATTTTGACCTCGTTGTGAAGGTCAAGCAGCGAACCTTTCTTCGACTTTGCGAGGAGCAGGTTCTTTTTCACATCAATATTTGCAAATCGTTGTTGCACGGCATTGAGAAACTCCTGAATGAGGCAAAACAGAAGTGGATTAGAATTCAACCTGGGAACTGTTCAAGCATTCAGCTCGTGTCGAGCTGAATGCATAATCAGCTCGACTCGAGCTGAATGTGTTTGAGGATTGAGCAACTTACGTGGTAGTTCCGATCATTTGCACTAAGTGACCTGCCACCAGGGGCATTCAACGCCTTCGGCACCTTCGGACGCCCAAGATTCACCCAGAGCGGACGAGCTCCGAGGATGTTCGTAGACCACGACGGCAGGAAGTTGTTGAAGTGATTCACTCTGTTGTAGAAGGCGGAGATCTTCCGAAGCTTCTCCTTGTCACGCGTGAAGACGATGTAGCAGTTCCACGTTCTGAAATACTTCAAGGTCTGCTCACCGATTGGCGGATTCGCCCCCATCATGGCCTTGCTTGCAGCAACGCTATGTTGGCCGTTTATGATCCAGAACTTCCCCTTCTTGAGCTCGTCCCAATTCTCCGCGGTAACATCTCCAGACTCGACTGCGGGCATGACGCACAGGGTCTGCTTGTCTGTCTTGTCGGGCATCTCCAACAGGTACTTCTTAATCACCTCCATCCCCCTCTGCTCAAAGGCCCGAATAGTCCAGTCTTCCGGGGCTGGCACGAGTTGGTTAACTTCCAGCTCCTTCTTGACTGAGCTATCAAAGAGATAGCAGTCCTGGCAGTCCGTCCAATATTTCTCAAAAATATCGGTGGTGCTGGTGTAGTCAGCCTGCTCGCCAGGGCGCACTTCAGTCGGAATCTCTGTAAGTGCAGAGTTGATGCTCATTTCTGGTTCAGCAGGAACGAGCGGCTTCTGCCGACGTCGAGTTGAGGTTTCCGGTGCTGCTCCCCGTCGCTGCCGCTTTGAAACAGCTCCCATTGCACTCTCGGACCGTCGGGGATTTGCCCTACTCGGCCTCGGATCGCTATGAGTCCGCTTGCTAATTGAACCAGGGCTCATGCTACGGCTAACCGCCCGCCGTGAGACTTCGGTGCCTCTCATGACTGTCTCCCGGTTGGCATTCTTCAGTACTTGCAGCTCGATCGAGTGCAAGAGGGATTGAAGGCGTGCAGATAAGGCCTTCGCACGAAGTGGGAAGCCATCTTTCGACGTCCACTGCTTCATGTCCTGCTGCTTCTCAATGTCAGCCTTCATCGCCTCGAATAGAGTGTTGTTGATGCTGATTAGAAACGGCACAATGGAGAAGTGCTGACAAGTGCAGTCAAGAAGTACTGAATACTTAAATTTCGACGCAGTGGTGGACTGAATCTTAATGACCACATATTTGTCTTCGTGGTCAACGCCAACGATGTTCTCCTCAGGAGTGATCGGCCAGAACTCATCACTACCAACAAATCTATGTGATACAACCAGACTTGATGAGGTAGGAACAATTTCTACTCCCCAACCCGTGTGCTTCTCTGGCTCAAGAAGCTCGAAGTAGGGGGATGAGTCGTCAACATCATCGTTCTCGATGACAACCTCCGACACCTTGTAGAACTGTTGGACAAGCTCAAGGTCGCTGCATGGTGCACTGCAATGGATGGAAATAGAGCTGGGTTAGAAATATTGGATGCCATAGGACACACATAAATTGCATTCCGAGGCAGTAGAGCATCATTTTGACTATTTACTAATGCT
>CADCWO010000244.1 GCA_902806435.1 uncultured Synechococcales cyanobacterium
TTTGACACTTTAAATTTGGCGCTTACATCATGCTTTCTTTTTTTTGTCATTTTGATGTTATTTCGCATTGTAGAGAAAACAATATATTCAACTTAACTTTTCTGGATTTTAGAACCTTTATTGCTCCACTCATCGGTTGTTCTATTATCTTTCAGCATAGGTATATTAATTATGAAAAAAATACAGAGATGTTCTATGCAGTGGTCAATTGAAACTAAGGTTAGGAATAGCTTCGGGTTAGCATTACTGCTTTTGAGCACCGTTAGCGGAACTGCATACTGGAGTACGATCCAATCCATTAAAACTGCTAATTGGGTGGAGCATTCCCAAAATGTTCTTCATGAGATTGATTACCTACTCTCAATAATAAAGGATGCTGAGACGGGGCAAAGAGGTTATCTCCTAACTAAGAAAGTTAGCTACCTAGAACCCTTTAATGCTGCAAGGGCAGTGATTAGTCAGCGACTTCATCAACTCCGGCGTTTGACCAAAGATAACCCCTACCAACAGCAGAAGCTAGATGCCCTTGAGTCCATCCTTGCCGGCAAAATTGCCGAGCTCAACGAGACAATCCGCCTGCGAAACAACAAGGGGTACGAGGCCGCGTTGCAGGTGGTTTTGACAAACCGGGGAAAGCAACTGATGGATAATGCCCGAACGGTGGCCTCCGAAATCAAAGCTGAGGAGACTAAGTTGCTCAACCAACGCTCAGAAGCAGCGGCAACCAGCGCTCGAACTACAACTTCTGTAGTTGGTTTGGGTAGCCTCTTGGCTTTTGGGCTGATACCTTTGGCAACATTCACGATTAACCGCGACCTCGTCAAGCGTAAACAGGTAGAGGAGGCACTACGTTTACGCGATCGCGCGATCGCCGCGGCTAGCGACTCCATTTTGATTGCTGGGCCCCCAGAAAAGGACGACCCAATTATTTATGCCAATCCAGCGTTTGAGAGGCTGACGGGCTATGCTCCTACGGAATTCCTTGGCCGCAATTGTCGCTTTTTGCAAGGGCCTGGAACGGACCAAGACACGGTTACCCAAATCCGCACCACTTTGCAGGCAAACCAAGCTTGTCACGTGATACTGCTCAACTATCGCAAAGACGGTACTCCCTTCTGGAATGAACTCACTGTGACGCCAACATGCAATAGCAAGGGAAGTGTAGTCAACTATATTGGGGTGGCGCGGGATGTCACCCAGCGCAAGGCTAATGAAGAAGCAACGCAAGCTCTCACCCACAAACTAGAGCAAAGTAACCAGGAGCTGTCTGATTTTGCCCGCGTTGCCAGCCACGACTTGCAGGAACCCTTACGGAAGATCCAAGTATTTGGAGACCGGCTGAGTACGAAGGGCCTAGTTCAGTCCGAGGGGCAGCTTTACCTGGAGCGGATGCAGGACGCCGCCAAACGAATGAGTACCTTGATTCAAGACTTACTAGCCCTCTCACGAGTTACCACTAAGGTGCAACCCCTTGTATCCGTTGAGTTAGCTCAACTAGTACAAGAGGTGATTTCTGATCTAGAGATTCGGATTGAAGAAGTGGGTGGAACGGTCGAAGTAGGGGCCCTGCCAACTGTTAATGCTGATCGCCTACAAATGCGCCAATTGTTTCAGAACCTGATTGGCAATGCCCTGAAGTTTCAACGACCAGGAGTAGCCCCAATTGTTCAGGTTTGGGGGCAATGCACCCTTGAGGAATGTCAATTTGTAGTTACAGACAACGGGATTGGGTTTGCGAAAAAAGACAAAGAACGAATTTTCAACGTTTTCGAGCGTCTACACGGGCGAAGTGAATATCAGGGAACTGGCGTGGGTTTAGCGATCTGCCGCAAAATCGTTGAACGACATGGCGGAACCATTATTGCTGAGAGTACGCCAGGCCAGGGTGCAACATTTACAATTACGCTGCCGAACCTCAAGGAACATCCCTAACTATGACTGGCACAACTATTTTACTGGCTGACGATGATCCCGATGAGTACCAACTTATCCGTGAAGCTCTTGCAGAAGAGGGTCTACTAGCTGATGATCCCGATGAGTACCAACTTATCTGTGGAACCCCCGAGGCAGCTGACACTTCAGCAATAGACCTTCGTTGGGTAAAGAATGGCGAAGAGCTCCTCGACTACCTGTACCATCGCGGCAAGTACCAAGACCTACAATCCCTATCCCTGCCCAACCTAATTCTGCTTGATCTAGATATGCCCCGCAAAGATGGCCGGGAGGTACTCCAGGAAATCAAGTCTGACCCTAAGCTGCGCTACATCCCCATTATTTTGATGACCAATTCCTATGCAGAAGAAGAAATTCTGCACACCTATGAACTGGGTGCTAACTCATTTATTACGAAGCCTGAGACCTTCAAGCAAATGGCTGAGACCTTACGCTCCCTGCACACCTACTGGTTCAAAACTGTCAAACTGCCAACTTGATTATGCGCCAATAGCCCGACTCAAAATCTTACTCATCGTGGATGAAATCCTCTGATGCTGTGACATCTGTGCAGGAACTTTAGTTGGCTTTAAGGGTTAGGACAAAAAAGACGGGGGGTTATGACAGGATCTTTAAGCACTTTTCTGGCAACGCTTCGAGCAGCTTCCGCAGGGTCGCCGTTGATTCCTCACGGACATTGCTATCTCTGGAAGCCAGACTTGGTATGGCTGCACCTCATCTCTGACTTGCTGATTGGGCTTGCCTACTATTCTATTCCGATCACGCTGGTCTATTTCGCGCGAAAGCGGAAAGATTTGCCCTTTAACTGGATATTTCAGCTATTTGGAATCTTCATCATTGCTTGCGGTACAACCCATTTTATGGAGGTTTGGACCCTCTGGCACCCCATCTATTGGGTTTCAGGAACCATCAAGTTGCTAACAGCGATTGCCTCGGTGTACACAGCTGTGTTGCTGGTGCCGATAGTTCCCCAAGCCCTAGCTCTGCCCAGCCCGGCCCAACTAGAAATGGCTAACCAAGAATTGCAACAGCAAATGGGCGAGCGTCGAAGGGCGGAGGAAGCGCTGCATAATCTGAATACAGAATTGGAACAACGGATCAATCAGCGAACAGCAGCATTGGCTCGCTCCAATGATGAGTTAGCTAATGGTTTGCAAGTACGCAAGCAAGCGGAGGAGGCACTCCAACGGAGTGAGCAGAGATTCCGCTCACTGGTCGAGGCGACCTCACGCATTGTGTGGACGAACACCCCCGCAGGCGAAATGCAAGGTAGCCAACCCGGATGGAGCGAGTTCACCGGTCAATCGGCAGCTGAATATCAGGGCTATAACTGGGTCTCAGCGGTACATCCCGATGACGCGCAACCGACCATTGAGGCATGGCAAAAAGCAGTTGATACCCGCTCAATGTTCATGTTCGAGCACCGCTTGCGTCGCTACGACGGGCAGTGGCGCACCTTTTCTATCCGCGCCATCCCTGTTGTGGAGCCCGACGGCGTTACCATCCGCGAATGGGTTGGCGTCCATACTGACATCACTGTAGCCAAGCGCCTAGAAGAGGAGCGCCAACGGGCAGAGGAGGCGCTGCGGGCCAGCGAAGCAAGGTTCCGACGGTTGTCTGAGTCGAACATTGTCGGAGTGATGATTACCAATTACAACGGCGATATTCAAGAAGCAAATAACGCCTTGTTAAAAATGATTGGTTATACGCAGCAGGAATTGGTTGCCGGAATGGTCCGTTGGCGGGCGATAACTCCGCCAGAGCATCTACCCAAGGATGAGCGAGCGATCACACAAATCAACCAGACTGGCGCTTGTACCCCATTTGAGAAGGAGTACATTCATAAGAATGGCAGCCGTGTACCCATTTTGCTTGGGTGTGCCCTCTTGGAGGGGTCCCAGGATACAACGATCTGCTTCGCTTTGGATCTGACTGAGCGCCACCGGGCAGAGGAGGCACTGCAAGCGTCCCTCAAAGACCTGGAAGATATCAAGTTTGCTTTGGATAAATCTGCGATTGTGGCAATCACAGATGCTAGGGGAACGATTACCTCCGTCAACGATAAATTCTGTGATATCTCCAAATACTCTAGAGAAGAACTTCTAGGACGCAACCACCGCCTGATCAACTCCGGTTACCACCCGAAGGAATTCTTTCAACAGATGTGGGCGACCATCAGTCAGGGGCAAGTGTGGTACGGGGAAATCAAAAACCGAGCCAAGGACGGCACCTTTTACTGGGTAGATACGACGATAGTGCCCTTTTTAGATGCCCAGAGAAAGCCCTACCAGTACGTGGCAATCCGTAGTGACGTCACTAAACGTAAGCAGACTAAAGAGGCACTGCGTCAGAGCGAGGAATTTAGCAGGCGGATTATTGAGAGTACTCAGGACTGCGTCAAGGTCCTTGACTTGGAAGGACATTTGTTATCTATGAATGCAGCGGGTCAGAAGCTGATGGAAATTGCGGATATTGAACCGCTCCTGAGAACCCCTTGGGCTAACTTCTGGCAAGGCCAGGACGAGCAGACGCGTGCGGCTATGGAGATAGCTTGTGCTGGGGGCAGCGGTAAGTTTATCGGATTCTGCCCGACAGGTAAAGGTACACCAAAATGGTGGGAAGTGGTCGTTACCCCCATACTTGACGCGACAGGAAGACCAGAACGTCTTCTTTCAGTCTCCCATGACATCACTGAGCGCAAGCAAACCGAGGAGCAAATCAAAGCAGCCCTTAAAGAGAAAGAAGTGCTCTTAAAGGAGATTCACCACCGGGTGAAAAACAATTTGCAGGTCATTTCTAGCCTGCTCAACCTGCAGTCGCGATCGCTTCAAGACAAACAATACCTAGAGATCTTTAAGGATAGTCAGGACCGGATTAAAGCCATGGCGCTGATCCATGAGAAGTTGTATCAAGCTAAAGACCTGGCAAGGATTAACTTTGCTGGCTACATTCGAGACCTAGCGGCTAGCTTGTTCCGGTCCTATAAAGGTAACTCAGCTGCTATCACGTTGCAGATCCACATTGGCGATGTTTCGCTAGGAATTGATGCGGCAGTTCCTTGTGGTTTGATCATCAATGAGCTAGTTTCCAATGCCCTGAAGCATGCCTTTGGGATGGGTAACAAAGGTGAAATCTGGATTGAGCTTTGTAGGAATCTTGATCATCAGTTTGCGCTGATTGTCAGTGACAACGGGGTCGGGTTTCCGAAAAATTTAGATTTCCAAAATACGGAATCGTTAGGGTTGCAGCTAGTCAATACCTTGGCAGCTCAGCTTAGGGGTCGTGTCGAATTAAGTAGTAACGGTGGCACGGAATTTAAGATCACATTTCCAACCTAAACCCTCTAGAAGAGACTAAGAAAATGACCAGCGCAAAGATTTTAGTTGTTGAGGATGAAAGCATCATTGCCCAGGACATACAAGCTAGCCTTAAGCATGCCGGTTACGCTGTTCCTGCTGTTGCTGCCTCTGGTGAGGAAGCGATCAAAAAAGCAGCAGAGACACACCCAGATCTAGTGCTAATGGATATTCACTTGCAAGGAGCCATGGATGGAGTCGAAGCTGCTAGACAAATCTCCACTCAGTTTCATATTCCTGTGATCTATCTCACGGCTAATGCTGATGACAGCACCTTCGAGCGTGCCAAGGTAACAGAGCCATTTGGCTACATTCTCAAACCGTTTGAAGAAAGAGAATTATCTACCACGATTGAGATTGCTCTTTATAAATATCAAATAGAAAGGAAATTAAAAGAGCATGAGCAATGGCTCGACACAATCCTTAGCAGCATTGGCGATGCTGTCATCGCTACTAACGCAAAGGGGGTAGTAACTTTTATGAATCCAGTTGCCGAAGCCCTAACCGGCTGGCAGAAAGTAGATGCAATGAGTAAAGATTTAGCAGAAGTATTTCCTACAGTTAATGAAGAAACCCTAATCTCAGTCAACAGTCCTGTAATCAAGATAATTCAAGAGGCTGGCGTGACTAATGAGCACAACGATACCATCCTCATGACAAAGCACGGTGGACAGATAGTGGTTGATAGTAGTACTGGAGCGATCAAAGATGATCAGGGAAATATTCAGGGCGCGGTATTAGTCTTTAGGGACATCACTATGCAGAAGCGTTCGGAGGCACTGAAAGCCTTTGCGGCAAAACTTGAACAGAGCAACCATGAGTTGCAAGAGCTTCTGTATGTGACATCGCACATCTTGCCACCACCAGTTCGAAAGATTCAACTATTTAGTGAGCGCCTAAAGTCAAGTTGGAGCGGAGTGCTCAACGAACAAGGGCACAACGACTTAGAGCGGCTGCAGGATGCGGCAAGACGAATAAAGCTGATCGCCAACGAGCTGATGACGTTCTATCGGATTACGCTTAAGCCGCAGCCTTTTACAACCGTCAATCTTGCCGATCTAGTGCAGGAGCTAGTGTTTGATTTGACGATGAGTATTGAGCAGAGCAGTGGGCAGGTGCAAGTGGGCGAACTGCCTACCATTGAAGCTGATCCAGTCCAGATACGCCAACTACTTCAGCATCTAATTGACAATGCGCTGAAGTTTCACTCTAGAGAGAGAGCGCCTGTAGTCAAAGTTCAAGGCCAACTACTGAAGGGTCCAGAACAGCAACTAGCTGGGGTTGTTCCTGCTATTGAGTTGTGCCAAATCTTGGTGGAAGACAATGGCATTGGGTTTGACGAAAAGTATCTTGAGCGCATCTTCAAGATATTTCAGCGCCTACATGGCGACAATGAATATGAAGGGGCAGGTATTGGCTTAGGGATTTGCCGTAAGGTTGTCGAGCGGCATGGAGGCGTAATTACAGCCAAAAGCACGCTAGGCCTAGGAGCAACATTTATTGTGACACTGCCTGTTAAGCAACCGACTCAATGATTCAGTAAGCGGCAGCCAATCTTGGAATGAGCCTCATTTTTTGCTTAACTAGCACCACTGGTTATTAGTCAATAGCTGGAGTGGCTTGATAATTAGCAGTTCCATTCAGCTGTAGAAAAACTACTGATTATGCTGTTCTCCTTCTTTAGCTTGCTTGACAGCTGGACTATCTAGTAGCTCCTTTGCCATATTCATAAAGTTTAGTGTATCTGGTTGCTCTTCCAAAGAATGGCTAGCCTGAGCATTGCTTTGAGAGCGATCAGCTTCTGGGCCGGCAGCGTTAACCGCGTGGAGTTGGCTTTCTGTTAATTCCGTGTGCTGCTTCTGCTGTTCAGTGGTAATTGAGTGCTTGACGGCTGGACTGTCTAGTAGGTCTTTTGCCATACCCATAAACTTGAGGGTATCGGGATGAATTGGACGCTCAAACGGTTGTTCTGCGCCAGCTTCTGTGGGAAGCGGCTCAGAATTGGATGGATATGCTTCTGACATAATTCACTCTCTTGATTGCTGAAGAATTAAGTTTGGTTGCATAGCGGTTTTGAGGGGCAGTACAGCATCACTATAAGGACTGAACTTTCTTGTTAAGGGAGCTTAAGAGAATAGCGTTGATGCAATGGAATGCTGCACGCCCTCAATCAGTCATTTTAATCAGCAACCGGAATTTTTGAGATACTTTTTCGGGCCAACCTTAGTACAAGTTTTGATCCAAAGCCTTACGGGCAATCCGAGTGATGTAAAGAGTCACCAGAACTGTTGCTATCAAACCAACTGCATAAAAAGCCCACTCTGCCGGGCTACGAACTTGACCAGCCCCGCCAAGCCTCGTCAGGCTGCCCGCTAAGGAACCAAGGTAGACGTACAAAACTGTTCCCGGTATGATCCCAATCCAGGTTAGGAAAAAATAGTCTTTGAGCCGCACTTGAGTGATGCCAAAAGCATAGTTCAATAAGCTAAAGGGAAAGACCGGCGAAAGTCGCGTCAGGCCGACAATCTTCCTACCTTCCTTGGCAACGGCTTCGTCGAGCGCCTTAAGCTTGGGACTACTTTCAATTCGCTTCTTCACCCATTTGCGCGCTAAGTAGCGTCCAACTAGAAAAGCGGCTGTAGCTCCAATTGTGGCTCCAATCGAGACATAAATTGTACCCCACGGTCCAAAGATTGCACCAGCTCCTAAAGTGAGGACGGAACCCGGAACGCAAAGAATTGTAGCCAGTATATAGAGCCCAATAAACGCAACAGGGCCCCAAGGACCAAGATCAGTAACCGTATTTAGTGCTCTCGCTACAAGTGCCTGAATATCAAAGTAACTTGTCACAAAGATTAGAAGAACAATGAGGGGTATCTAGAGAAGCGGTTTCAAAATCAATTTTGATGTGTCTTTGATTGGTTGCTTAGCGATGTTGTTTATCCCATCTCATGAATTGCTCTTAGACCTTGGCGGTAGGTTGGGTACTGGAGGGTAACGCCCAGTTCGGTTTTGATTTTTTGATTGGAAACCTTTCGTGACTCCCGCCAAAAGGAGGCACTCATAGGAGTCATTTGCACCTCCTCAAACGGGATTGCTTCTGGAGGAGCAGTTCCTAAAAGCTGGGCAGCCTCCACAATTAAGTTACTGGGTTCTGTCGGCTCATCATCGCAGACATTATAAATTACCGGGGGATGGGGCTGCTGCATCGAGGTCCAGAGGGTCCTGACAATATCCTCAACATGAATCCGGCAAAACACATGACCTGGTCTATGCACTCGTTTTGCCCTACCTGCTGCCATGCGATCAAAAATGCTCCGGCCTGGTCCATAAATTCCGGGTAAGCGGAAAATGTGAGTGGGTAATTTTGAGTTCAAAAAAGCCATTTCTGCAGCCACCCGATGTAGCGATCGCTCATTTTGGGGATGCAGCGGAGTTGTCTCATCCACCCAAGCTCCCCCAGCATCACCATACACCCCAGTTGTGGACAAATAACCAAACCACTGGAGTTTCATTGCTTCCAAATTTGGGATCAAGCAGGCAACAACCGGATCAACCCCCTGGGCATTGGGAGGGATTGAATCGAGAACATGAGTCACCCCTGCTAAGGCTTCTCGCGGTAGAAATGCCGGTGCTTCAGTAGCTTCATAACGAAAAGGATAGCTGTTAACCTGAAGATCATCTGGCGTTGTACCAGAACGGGTTGTCACCGTAACGGCAATATTGCGTTCTACAAGAAACCGGGCCAGACAACTCCCGGTGTACCCACATCCCAGAATCAGTACTTTCATTGACGCACCCGAACTTAAACAAACAAACCTGTAATTTAAGTTTTACAGGTTTGTTGCAATCGGTTGAGACAAACTTTAATCGCTAGTTACTCACTTGGGCTAGGGCTAGGGGCTGGCGTATCGCTACCTGGAGCCACATCACTTGGACCGGTGGGTGTACTAGGTGAAGTTTCTGCTTGGGGAGCCGGGGAACTGGGCACGGTAATGTTGTTATTAATCTCTGGGGGAGTAGCTTGAGACGGCTGCGTGGAGGGAACCGTGATATTCACCTTAGGAGCCGGAGCCTGGGGTTGCTGTGGAGAAGGAACATTGATATTAACATCAGGTGGCGATGGCGGCGTCACACTTTGCTGAGGTGTGGTGCTGGGACTTTGTTGGCCGGGGACAATAATTTGCTGGACTGGCTGCTCATCCCTGCGGTTCAAGAAGTACCAGGCTAGTCCTAAGCCAACTAAAGAGGCAAGAATGATGCCAATGAGCAAACCCCGTGCGGCACTGTCATTGTCCCGGGCTCTTTGCTCATTGACAAACAGGCGATCGTCTTGCACTTTTTGACTATCAGCATAGCCCCCTGTATAGCGAGGGTCTCCTGGCCCAACCGGTTCGTTTGGCGGCAACGGATCGCGGCGAGGTGACTCAGGATCATTTGAATAGGTCATTGTTACTGATAGAACTCATTGCATACAGAGTACCCATGTTCTAGCTAAGGCCGAGCAAGATTGCCAAGAGTTCTGAGTAATATACTTATGCTAAAACGAGCAGGGATTCAACTGGCAACGCTTCAGCCGGTATTGCGCATCCCGGCAGCGATTCCGTTGATCGTCAGCAAGGCTCCCCGGAGTAACTCCCCCTTACTGTAGCGAGAACGAAAAGTTCCCAGCGCAGCCTGATCGGAATGCTGGCGTAGGCGTTTTAGGAGAGAGACTTGTAAAAAACCTAGGGGAACAATCGTACCGTTACGTAGCTGTACAGACCGCTGCAAGTCAGGATCTCCATCTAATAGTCGCTGGTGACTGGCAATCGTTAAAACTAAGTCACGGGTGAGGTAGTATTCTGCAGCAATTTGCTCATAAAGCAGTTCAAAGCGATCGCGATCTTGCGGCTGCGTTAGTTCCCGTACGTAGTGATGAGCCATTTGAAGATCCACCTTTGCCAAGGTCATCTCTACTTTGGAAATGACCATTTTAAAGAATGGCCACTTGAAATAGAAGTAGTGCAGTAAAGCCAGGTGTTCCTCTGGCTTTTCAGATAGGAAATCTTGTAACGCAGTACCCACCCCATACCAGGCTGGCAGCAGAAAGCGGCTTTGAGTCCAGCTAAAAACCCAGGGAATTGCCCGTAGACCTGATAGCTCTTTCTTACCCCCTCGGCGGGTAGGTCGGGAGCTAATTTGCAACTGGCTAATTTCTTGAATCGGCGTGACCTGGTGAAAAAACTCAACCAAATCTGGCTGCTCGTAGATCAAGTCCCGGTAGTGGGAGCGCGATCGCACTGCCAGCTCTTCTATAATCTCGTGCCAGGGCTGAATTTCCTCAAAGCTGGTGCGCAGCAAACTCGCCTGGATCACAGCTGTGGTGATCGTTTCCAGATTGTAAAGTGATAACTCTGGCAGGGAATACTTTGAGGCTAGCACCTCCCCTTGTTCGGTAATTTTGATCCGGCCATTCAGGCTGTAGCCCGGTTGGGCCAAAATCGCTTCGTAGGCAGGTCCGCCACCACGACCCACAGAACCGCCACGCCCGTGAAAAATCCGCAGGGCGACACCATACTTCTCAGCAGTTCGCTGGAGGGCTTGCTGGGCTTTATAAATTTCCCAGTTGCTGCTTAAAAAGCCGGAGTCCTTGTTGCTGTCTGAGTAACCAAGCATCACCTCCTGTAAGTCTATTTCTGCTGGTAGCTCAGCTTCGGTTCCTGATTGGGCATGAGCCATGCTCAAATGGGCACGGTAAACAGGCAACTCCAGAAGTTTTGCCATCACACCAGGTGCATTTTTGAGATCTTCAACAGTTTCAAACAGAGGCACAACGTGCAGACTACCCACTCCTGTCGCCGGGTCATAGAGCCCAGCTTCCTTGGCTAGCAGCAATACTTCTAGTAAATCGCTCACCTCGTGACTCATGCTAATCACGTAGGTCTGGCAGATTTCTGGACCAAACTCCTGCTGGAGCTTGCGTACCATCCGCAGGGTTTCGATAATCTCTCGCGTCCGTTCCGAAAAAGGGAGTTCGGCTGGAATCAAGGGACGGCGGGTTTGTAATTCTGTTGCCAACCACAGCGATCGCTCTTGCTCTGAGAGTTCCTGGTAGGGCTGGGGCAAAATTTGCAAGTACTCCGCCACCTCGGTGAGAGCTTTGGCATGGCAAGTACTTTCCTGGCGAATGTCGAGATGGGCCAGGTTGAATCCGTAGATTTCGACTTGGCAAATTAAATGATTCAGGTCCCGGCAATTTAACTCGGTCTCGCTCAGGTTGCGCTGGATCATCTTGAGTTCTGCTAGAAACTGGCTACCGTAGCGGTAGATATTGGGCTCACTATTGTCTTGAGCCTCTATTGTTTCTTGCAGGTAATCACAGTTGGCTAGGCGGGCATTGCGATCGCGGGTATTTTCCAACCGCTTGAGCACGTAGGACAATTTTAGGCGATAGGGTTCTTGACGAAAGCGAATCGCAAGTTGGTCATAGACCTCTGGCAGAGAACGCTGGTCTTGATCCAAAGAATCCAGCAGTTCTGGCAAGACCTCACTCCAGTGCAAAGACAAACTTAGCAGGTTAATTAACTTACGCACCGACTGCAGATACTTTTCCAGCACCAGCCCCCGTTGGTAGCAAGCGGTTTGCCAGGTGATCTGGGGCAGCACCGACGGATTACCGTCGCGGTCTGAGCCGACCCAAGAGCCAAACTTGCAAAAGTTATAGCGCGGGGGCCGCAAGTAAGGAAACGTTCCTCTTAACGATGCTTCAAAGCGCTCGTAAAGCCGAGGAATCGCATCAAAAAGAACTTCCTGAAAATAATGCAGGCTATTCTCAACCTCATCTAAGACCGTCGGCTTGAACTGGTGTAGCTCATCAGTGCGCCACCAGAGCAAAATCTCCTCCGTTAACTGTTGATGTAATTCCTCTACTCTGCCAGTGATACTGAACCCGAAACGTTCTTCCGCCAGGTCAAGCTGATCCAGCACACGGGCAATGCGTCGCTGCTTATCTCGGATTGTCTGCCGGACAATCTCTGTAGGGTGAGCAGTGAAAACAAGCCTGATGTCCAGTTGGTCAATCAGTTGTTGAATGTGCTGGGGTGGAACGTTCAAGCTTTTGAGGCGAGGAAACAGCCAGCGAAACGTACCCAGGGCCCGCTCTAAGGGGCCATTACCATACAAACTGTCTTCTAGGCGTTCTGAACGTCCACTGCGGGAGTCAGCTGCCTTGTGCGGTTCCGCACCATTACTTGCAGCGGGCGCTGCCGGAGTTGGTGAATAGGAAGGAGTACTACCCTGGATTCGAGCAATACTCTCCCGTTGTTCGTAGTGTTGCTCAACAATGTTGATCAGCTGGAAGTAAACAGCAAAAGCCCGCGCAGCACGGATGGCTTCATTCAGGTCAAGATTTTCTACCAACTTGAGGACATCAGTCTCAGGCGAACGGAGAGCCTGTCCCTCTGGCGAGCACATTGAGCGCAATTGGCGCAGTAGATCAACTAATTCTTGACCACATTCCTGCTTTAAAACGGACTCCAGCAGATCTTCGACCACTTTCAAACGGTGGCGCAGAAATAACTCCGCCTGGGGTGTTGTGGCAATTTCTTCCGAGCGATCGAGCAATGAACTCATAGACTCTGCACTTGTGTTAAGCTCGTACATTCTTGATTCAGCCAGCCTCTTTCCCAATTCTATGGGGAAAAGCATTGTTTTTAACTCTGGTTAAGCTGAAGCTTAACGCGGTTAAAGCAGGGTCATAATTCCCAGCCTTATCTGTCTAGGCTCTCCTAGGATGAGATTCACTGCTGTAGTTTAAACGGCAGATCAGAACGCGATTTGCGGTAATGCAAACCGCAAGTAATGATTAGACCCCTAGCCCTGCACGATCATCAAACGCTGCTTTGTAAAATTTCCGCACCCAGCGCTGGGTACGGTGTACTTTATTCTTGATGGAGAGAATAACTCCCCAGGCAAGATTCGAACTTGCGACCAATCGGTTAACAGCCGACCGCTCTACCACTGAGCTACTGAGGATAGTGGATTCTATGGTATCGATAAGTTGGTACGCTTTGCAAGGAATCTAGTATTTTTTCTGCGTCGACAACGAGAAAAGGGACCAGCCTAACCCCTACGTAGCTGCTCCAGACGCTTTTTTGCCGCCGGATCAAGGGAGTTCGCTAGGTAGCTGTGCCGTGACTTCTTCGAGATCTTCTGTTTTTGGCGCACAAGACTAGCAGTAGATACTACTTCAGCCGCTAATTTCTGAGCCGACATCCATTCTGCCCCATAGCCGACCACCATTAGTTGCTGTGCCCGATCAGAGGTGGCGACGATCATGCGCTGCTGGAACTTGCGTAAGTTCTGACACGATAAAGCACAAATTTTTTCGATATAGGTATCGGCTGTTTGACCAAATTCGGTGTAATAGACCGCTAGATTTTGGGTGAGCACCTCGCAATTACCAGGGCTATTGCGATACTGGGCATCGAAAATGAGTTGAGTGCTAAACCCTTGAAAAGCACTATAGTCAGTAAGGGCTTCCGCTAATTCCAAGCGTGCTGCTTCTAGCCCCAAGCGATTACAGGTCTGCTGAAGAGAAGACCAGGCTCCGATGATGTTGTAGCCATCAACCAGCAATGCAGCTTGGGCTAGTGAGCGAGCCATTGGCGAAATATTGTTACATTATTTAGTTTTATATTGTGACATCTTTTGCCAGTGCCACTAGGTATTAAGTACAACTTTGAATGGAGCCTACTGTCTTAACTCAGTGCTAAATTCGTTGACCGATCGTCGCTTCAGTTCTACGGACTCAGAGCGAGGTAGAAGGTCAAATACTTTCCGTAGCACATCATCGACCTGCTCAAAGCTAACTTTGCCTGCAGCATCGAAAGCCACTTTGCCAGCTTGATCAATCAGGACGGTTTGGGGCACCAATCCCTTGTAGTAATAACCCGGTTCTGTTGGCGGATAGTTTATATCTGGCCGCAGGGTATCCACATTGACTGGGACAAAACTAGCCGCACGACCATAAAAGGCTTGGAGCTGTGAAACCACGATCGCAAACTGCTTGCAGTCACGACTGTCATCCAGGTAAAACACTAACAAAGCTGGCTTCTTTTGGGTGAGGGAAGCTGCTAGACTCGTTTTCGCTGGGACCAGAGAACCATTACCGCCGTACAGTACAAAAATATTGCCCTCATAGCGATCGTCCGTCAGGCTAGCTAAAGCCGGAGGCATGGCTACCAGGAATAGACAACTAAAACTGATTAAGAGGAGTAGCACAACCCGCCGCCACTGAGAAAACCTCGGCAGCCGGATTCTAGTAAAAGCTGTGGGAGTCAAACTTAATTACACCAACTAAAGACTTTTTTAGCTTACAGGCATTGTATCCCCATAAATACTTCTGGGATGGCACAGCGTTGTTTAAGTCAATGCAGAGGAAGGTTGCCGCAGCTCCTGCGAAGGCGGTTGCTTTCTAACTTGCCAAACACTTCTAACCTGCCTAGAGTAATGGGGAGAGTGGAATTTAACCAAACCTGCCAGTAACGTATTCCTGCGTTGATTGTTGCTGGGGATTTTGGAAGATTTGCTCAGTCTTGTCGTATTCAACCAAGCAACCACTCCGCTTGCCGTCGGTTAACTCTACATTAAAAAAGGCGGTCATGTCCGCTACCCGTGAGGCTTGCTGCATATTATGCGTCACAATGATAATTGTGTACTGCTCTTTAAGTTCCTGCATTAAATCTTCGATGCGGAGCGTGGAGATTGGGTCGAGGGCGGACGCAGGTTCATCCATTAAAATAACCTCTGGTTGAACAGCCATCGCACGCGCAATACACAGACGTTGCTGTTGCCCACCGGAGAGGGATAGACCACTTTGCTTCAGCTTATCTTTCACTTCATCCCAGATCGCGGCTTGGCGCAGGGATCGCTCAACTAACTCATCCATATCACCCCGGTAGCCATTAATCCGGGCACCAAAAGCAATATTCTCGTAGATGGATTTGGGAAAAGGATTAGGTCTTTGAAAAACCATGCCAATTTGGCGGCGCACCTCTACCGGATCGATCTCAGGCGCATAGAGGTTACGGCCTTTGTAGCTAATTGTGCCGTCGACTCTAGCCCCCACAATTAAGTCATTGAGCCGGTTGAAAGCGCGCAGTAAAGTACTTTTACCACACCCAGAAGGTCCAATAAAAGCTGTGATCTTATTACGAAGAATATCAAGATTAATCTGCTTTACTGCTAGGAAGCTACCGTAAAAAATGTTGACATCCTGAGTACTTATAATCGACGTACCCTGGGCAGTTGATGTTTGGTGGGTGAGCTGCATAATTTCAATTTCACCTAAATTTAAAGATAAGAATTTTTATAAAGTCGATTTAGCGAAACGTTGAAAAGCGATTACGAATATAAATTGCTGTCCCGTTCATCACAAACAGTAGGGCTAGTAAAACAATAATTCCCGCCGCAGCGGTGTTTGTAAAGGCGGCCTGGGGGCGACTAATCCAATCAAATATTTGAATCGGCAATGCCGAAAAACGCCTTAATAAACCGGGGTTAGACGTTAAGTAACCGACCGCTCCCACTACAATCAGTGGAGCGGTCTCACCCACTGCACGAGAGACAGAGATGATGACACCTGTAACAATTCCGGGAATGGCGTAGGGTAAAACGTGATTACTTACCGTTTGCCACTTTGTCGCCCCCAAGCCATAAGAAGCTTCTCGCATCGACTGAGGCACACCCCGGATTGCTTCCCTGGAGGCCACAATAATTAGGGGGAGAATCAGTAAGGATAGCGTCAGGGCTCCAGACAGTAATGTCGGTCCTAGGCCGAAAAGCTCGTTAAAGATGCCGAGACCAAGTAAGCCGTAAACGATTGAAGGAACGCCAGCCAAGTTGGCAATATTAATTTCAATGAACTGACTGAGGCGGTTCTTCGGGGCATATTCTTCTAGATAAACAGCTGCCCCAACCCCAATTGGCACGGAAATGAGTAAGAGCAAAATAAGTAGCCAAACACTCCCGAGCAGAGCAGTCCGCAACCCAGCTTTTTGAGCAAAACGAGAAGCATTACCAGTGAAGAAGCCCGGTTGCCACAGGCGGGCAAAACCATCCTGAAATACATCTACTAGTAGCAAACCTAACACTACCAAGCCAATCCCTAGGCCGATCGCGCAGATGATGCGAAAAATTTTACTAATCGCTTCCCGATGCTTGGCATTAGGCCGAAATATACTTTGAGGAGTTGATGAGATCTGAGGAGGGCTTGCCATGATTAGTCGTACACCTCTCGGAAACGCTGGGCAATCAAGTAGCTAATAATATTTAGCAGCAGTGTGATTAAGAATAGAGTTGACCCGACGGCAAACAAGGTTTTGTAACCAATGGTGCCGCGTGGTGTGTCTCCGGCAGCAACCTGAGCAATATAAGCCGTCATCGCCGCTACTTGCTCAGCCGGATTCAACGTTAGCCGGGGCTGCTGCCCGGCAGCAATCACCACAATCATTGTTTCACCGACAGCGCGGGAGATCCCTAGAATAATTGAGGCCGCAATTCCAGAGAGGGCTGCCGGAAAAACAACTTGAGTGGTCACTTCCATCTTCGTTGCCCCTAAGCCGTAAGCTGCTTCCCGTAGAGAGCTAGGAACAGCTCTTAAAGAGTCCAGGCTAATTGAGCCAACCGTGGGAATAATCATGATGCCCATGACCAGGCCAGAGCTCAGGGCATTAAAAACATCCAAGGGAATGAAGTTCCGCAGTAATGGCGTCACATAGGTGAGTGCAAAGTAACCATAGACGACGGTTGGAACGCCGGCCAGTAGTTCCAGGGCTGGGCGCAAGGTACTGGCCAGCCGGTGGGAAGCGTACTCACTGAGATAGGCAGCAGCAGCTAACCCTAAGGGCACAGCTACCAGCATCGCGATCGCTGAAATTAGTAATGTGCCGTTAATTAAGGGCCAAATGCCAAAATGCTGGTCTGCGAAAAGGGGTGTCCAGCGGGTATCCAAGAAAAATTGCGCAAATGAAACTTCTTGGAAGAACTCCACCGTGACTTCAAACAGCGTCAGGATGATCCCCAAGGTGGTCAGTACCGAAACTAGGGCACAGCCCAGCAGAACCAAAGCAATGATTTTCTCTTTAATGCCGCGAGTTACACTTTTTTCAAGTGTCCGTTCCCGCCTAATGGAGAGTGAAACTGGATTGGGAGTTTCCATAGACGAAAACCATCATATATTGACCAAAAAATCGATCAAGAGGAGACAATTAAATACATCCTTGTCTGGCAACTAGCTATTGCTCCCTAATACGAATGTTGCCAGACAAGGGGAAGGGTTAGTGCAATTACTGCGTTAACAGTTTGGTGATGTCAGTACCCGGTTCAACATCTTTGAAGGTAGAACCCGTTTTAGTATTGCTAACCTTATTCTCAAGACTGGTATAAGCTTCATCCGGTAACGGTACGTAGCCTACATCTCCCACAACTGTTTTGGCATTATTGACGTAGAAGTCTGTAAAAGATTTTACAGCAGGTTTTTGATCCAAGGATTTCTTGCTGACATAAATAAACAGTGGCCGAGACAGAGGGGCATAGGTCCCTTTGACTACATTATCTAAAGGTACGGGTGCTGTGCAAGTATCGGTATCCGGGTTTCTCACTTGAACAAGATTTAGCTTGTCTTGGTTCTCTTCGTAATACCCAACCCCAAAGTATCCCAAGGATCCCGGATCACCTTGAACGCCCTGCACCAATACATTGTCGTCTTCACTGGGTGTGTAGTCGGTGCGGCTAGACTTGGCCTCTCCAACGACTGCTTCAGTAAAATATTCAAAGGTGCCGGAATCAGTACCAGGACCATAAAGCTTCATGGGTTGGCTGGGGAAGTCCGAACGAACTTGGTTCCAATTGGTTACTTTACCCGTAGCTGCTGGTCCCCAAACTTTCTTCAGTTCGTCTACAGTTAGACACTTGGCAAAATTGTTTTCTTTGTTCACCACAACCGCAATGCCGTCAAGGGCAACCGGAAGTTCCACAAACTGGATGCCAGCCTTTTCACAGGCTTGAATTTCTTCATCTTTAATCGGACGTGAGGCATTAGCAATATCAATCTGACCAGCACAGAATTTCTTCATGCCCCCACCCGTTCCGCTGGTGGCAACACTAACCTGGGCATCCGGGTTAGCCCCTTGAAATTCTTCCGCCACTGCCTGCGAAATCGGGCCCACAGTACTAGATCCATCAATCGCGACGGGGCCACTAACTTGCTCACCGCTGGCAGCAGGGCTAGGAGAACCACCGGTCTGCGCTTCGCCCCCAGTACCAGTTTGGGAATTGTTGCAAGCTCCGAGGGCCAGGGCAGTAAAAACCACTGAAGCAACAGCTAGACGCCTAGGGAAACCAATAAAACTTGACATTGTGATTCAACAAGCTCCGAACAATAGAATTTTGCTTTAGACAAATAAATCCCCGTACTGTACCAGACAATACAGCAACATTGTAAAGATAAGGTTAAGGGCCGCCGTTACAAATCGACATGATGTTATAAGCTTGTTTGATTAACAGCAGGTCACCTTGAGCATTGGCAGAACATCCAACTGATTAAATATTCGGGCAAGTACCAGGATTTAGTAGGATGATGGTTGAGGTAATCCCAAGTCTTTAGTCCTAATAACTGGCTCTAATTGCGGTTCGCAGATAGGCTAAACGGGAGCTAGATGCATACTGACTGCCATGAAAGAGGAATAGCGAATGGATACCAAAGCTTTTAAGCGATCGCTTGCCAGCTCCGACCAATATCACCGCAAAGGGTTTGGCCGGGAAGCAGAGATTACAGATTTACTTCAGCTTGAGTATCAGAGCAACTTAGTCCAACAAATTCGGCAGCAGGGCTATCGATTGCAAAGAGGGGATGTGACGATCCGACTAGCGGAGGCTTTTGGTTTTTGCTGGGGCGTAGAACGAGCGATCGCCTTAGCTTATGAAACTCGACAGCAATTTCCCAGTGAGCGGATCTGGATTACTAATGAGATTATCCACAACCCGTCGGTAAATCAGAACTTGAAGGAAATGCGGGTTGAGTTTATTCCGCTAAACTCACAGGGTCAGAAAGATTTTTCTGTAGTCGGCAGTGGGGATGTAGTCGTTCTGCCTGCTTTTGGGGCCAGTGTACAAGAGATGCAGCTGCTCAGTCAGAAGGGCTGCATCATCATGGATACCACTTGTCCCTGGGTCTCCAAGGTTTGGAATAGCGTGGAGAAACATAAGAAAGGCAGCTACACCTCAATTATTCATGGTAAGTACAAGCATGAGGAAACGATCGCTACAAGTTCCTATGCTGATAAGTATCTGGTGGTGCTGAACTTGACCGAGGCAGAGTATGTCTGTAATTACATTTTGCACGGTGGCGATCGCGACGAGTTCCTGGCTAAGTTCCGCTCAGCCTGTTCCCCGCACTTTGATCCAGATACGGATCTAGTCCAAGTAGGGATTGCTAACCAAACCACAATGCTCAAGGGCGAAACTGAGCAAATCGGCAAATTATTTGAGCGCACTCTGATGCGCAAGTATGGTCCGGCAGTTTTAAACCAGCACTTCTTAAGCTTTAACACCATCTGCGATGCCACCCAAGAGCGCCAGGATGCCATGTTCCAGCTTGTGGAGGAGCCGCTAGACCTGATGGTGGTGATTGGCGGGTTTAACTCCTCTAACACTACTCACCTGCAAGAAATTTCTGTTGAGCGCGGGATTCCCTCCTATCACATTGACAGTGCCCAGCGGATTGGTCCTGGCAACCGTGTGCAATACAAGCCCCTAAACTGCGATCTAGAAGCCCTAGACAACTGGTTACCAGCTGGACCGATCGTCGTTGGCATTACTTCTGGGGCCTCTACTCCAGATAAGGTGGTGGCCGATGTGATGGAAAAGATTTTTGAGTTAAAAGCAGTTCCAATGGCGGTTTCTTGACCTTATTTTTACTCAGAAAAATGCGGCGTTTTCTGGTGGCTTCACAGCATCTTTAACTGAGCTCCAAGGCTTGTCAGCTTTTACCAGATTTTGTGGTGCAATTACACTCAAGCAGCGATGAGTGTGAAACACTGCTAGCCAAAAAGCAAGAGTATGTTAAATAATGGAGCACTACTGAGACTGCTGGTTAACCCCCAAAACCAGCAAGTAAGAATCTAGCCTGTAGGGCAATCAACGAAACTTTACAATCAGCGACTGCACTTTCAAGTGAAGATCTTCTTTCTGAATTGAACTAAATCTCAGTAAAGTTTCGAGTTGACTTTAAAGTTTGCAATTACAATTCCACCTCTTCGCGGTTTTGCGGCTCTCCCGGTGAAGCAATATGAGAGCGCATTACCTCAGACGAATTATCTGCCGTGGAACCTGCCCCTGAAATCTTCTGGGCCCAACTCACAGTTTCAATATACTGCGCTAACTCTGCGATCGTTGGTGTTTCAAACAGCCTACGCAGAGGCACTTCTATCCGAAAGGTAGCGCGGACTCGCAAGATCAACTGCGTCGCTAAAAGAGAATGGCCGCCTAACTCAAAGAAATTGTCATGTACCCCGACGTGTACCCCCAAGAGCTTGGCCCAAATTTCTGCTAGCGTTGCTTCTGTTGATGTTCGCGCGATAACTGCTGAATCAGCCCTAACTACTTCGGCTAGGGGCAGGGCATGACGATCCACTTTACCATTGCGTGTCAGTGGCAGAGCCTTGAGAACGGCAAATGCTGAAGGCACCATATAGTCTGGTAGCTTCGACTTTAAGAAAGAACGGAGGTCTTTGTTGGTTGGTACTGGTTGCTGATGCGGGACAATGTAAGCGACTAACCGGCAATGGTCTGCGACTGGCCGTAGGCCATCGCGTAGCGGCTCTTCTGGAGTATCGCTTTCTATTTCCTGAACTGCCACAACTACCTCTTGAATCGCTGGATGCTGACCCAAGGCCGCTTCGATTTCCCCTAGCTCGATTCGGAAACCCCGCAGCTTGACTTGGTCATCTGCGCGACCTAGAAACTCAACATTGCCATCGGGCTGAAGGCGGCCTAAGTCACCGGACTTATACAAGCGGGTATCTGATTGGGTAAACGGATTGGGCACAAACCGTTCAGCCGTTAGGTCTGGGCGATTCAAGTAGCCACGCGCCAAGCCATCTCCACCAAGGTATATTTCGCCAGTCACGCCAATCGGCACCGGGTTAAGATGATCGTCCAGCAGGTAGATCTGGGTATTGGCGATCGCCCACCCAATTGAGATAGATGTCGCTCCCTCTGGAACATTCTTTACACAGTACCAGGAACTAAATGTTGTATTTTCCGTAGGTCCATAAACATGCAGCAATTGTTGGGGTGGTCCCTGTTCCAGCACAGCTCGTACTGATTGAGGATCGGCCCTTTCCCCTCCAAACAGCAGGTACCGAAGCGAACTAAACGCACCTGGAACTTCACTTACAATTTGGTTAAATAAGGCTGTTGTCAAAAACAGCGCACTAATTTTCTGCTGCCGCATGTGGGCGGTAAACTCTGCGGGGAGGATGGCATCGCGGCTGATGCCAATTAACTGCGCCCCATTCAAGAGTGCGCCCCAAATTTCAAAGGTTGCGGCGTCAAAGGAAATGTTGGCAACTTGGGCCACTTTATCGCTAGGTGAAAGCTGCACATAGTTGGTATTGCAGACCAAACGGTTCACAGCGCGGTGGGTCACTGCCACCCCCTTGGGCTGGCCCGTTGAGCCAGAGGTGTAAATCACATAAGCGAGGTTATCAGCGACCACTTGGCTGATTGGGTTTGCCTCACTCTGTTGGGCGATCGCCTGCCAGTCTTGAGCCAAACAAACAACTTTTACGCCCCACCCGTCAAAATCGCCAGATCCGCGATCGCTTAGCAACACAGACACTTGAGCATCCTCAAGCATAAAGCGGAGTCGTTCGGGTGGGGATGTTGGGTCTAAGGGAACATAGGCTCCTCCTGCCTTGAGGATGCCTAACATCCCGGCCACGGCCGCGGCAGATGGGCCCATATACAGACCCACCGGAACTTCAGGCCCTACGCCTAGCTTCTGCAAATAGTGTGCTAGCTGATTACTTCCCCGATTCAGTTCCTGATAGGTGAACTGGTGATCTGCAAATCGCACGGCAACTGCATTGGGTGAGCGCTCAGTCTGAGCTTCAAATAGTTGATGAATACATTGGCTGGCGGGGTACTCTGTCTGAGTGTCATTCCAAGTCAACAACTGCTGCCACTCAGTTGTGGTCAATAGGGGTAGAGCTGCTAAGCGTTCGGTTGGGCTAGCAACTATTCCCTCTAGAAGGGTCTGGAAATGCTTCAGAAAACGGCTGATGGTCGCGGCCTCAAATAAATCGGTGTTGTACACCGCAACTCCCCTTAGCCCCTCCGAATGTTCCCATCCTTTTCCCCAGAGGCTTCTAAAGTTATCGGAGCACTTCCATAAGTACAGTTCCAAATCAAACCGTGTGGTTCTCGCCTCAAAGTTGAGGGAACTCAGCGTCAACCCAGGTAATGTTAGTTGCTCCATCGGAGCATTTTGCAGTGCAAATACCACTTGGAACAGAGGGTTGCGGCTGAGGTCCCGCGTCGGCTGTAGCTCCTCGACTAGTTTCTCGAACGGTAGGTCTTGAT